>NZ_CP104694.1:5847642-6153152 GCF_025398735.1 Tahibacter amnicola | reverse complement strand
CACCTGGCGAAGCGTATGGATGATCTCGACGAGATCTTCCTGGGCCTTCATCACCGCTTCGATCGGCTTGTAGGCGGCGGGCGATTCGTCGACCACCGCGGCGTCCTTGCGGCATTCCACGTGCGCGGTGGCGCGGACGTGATCCTGCAGGCTGATCAGCTTCTTTGCCGCCGTACGGCTCATCACGCGTCCGGCCCCGTGGCTGCAGCTATGGAAGCTCTCGGCGTTACCGCGGCCGCGCACGATGAAGCTCTTGGCACCCATGCTGCCGGGAATGATGCCGTACTGGCCTTCCTTGGCGCTGACCGCACCCTTGCGGGTCACAAAGACATCCTTGCCGAAGTGATGCTCGCGGCTGATGTAGTTGTGGTGGCAGTTGATCGCCATGCGCGTCAGCGTGAAGGCGGGCAGGTGCTCGCGCAGTACGCGGACGATCGTGTCCATCATCTGCTGCCGGTTTTCGGCGGCGTACTCCTGCGCCCAGTCGACGGCGTTGACGTAGTCCTCGAACAGCGTGCTGCCTTCGGCGAGGTAAGCCAGGTCACGGTCGGGCAGGTTGACATAGTGACGCCGCATTTCCTCGCGCGCCTTCTCGATGAAGTAGCATCCGATCGCATTACCCGCACCGCGCGAACCCGAGTGCAGCATGATCCAGACCTGGTCCTTCTCGTCCAGGCACAGCTCGATGAAGTGGTTGCCACCACCGAGCGAGCCGAGCTGGTTCAGCGGCGACTTGTGTGCGACTTTCGGATGCTTCTCGACCAGCAGGTCGTAGCGCTCCTGCAGATTGCGCCAGCGCGTCACGGCCGAGTTGGGCGGCGCGATCCATGCACCGTTATTGCTGCGGCCCTGCACGGTGACGAAACCGTGCGGAACCGCGCGCTCGATCGCACTGCGGATCGCGCCGAGATTGTCCGGCAGCTGTGCCGCTGTCAGCGTGGTCTGGTAGGCCATCATGCCGCAGCCGATATCCACGCCGACGGCCGCCGGAACGATCGCGCCCACGGTCGGCACCACGGAACCGACCGTCGCGCCCTTGCCCAGGTGTACGTCCGGCATCACGGCGATCCATCGGTGAATAAACGGCAGGCGCGACATGTTGATCAGCTGCTGCCGGGCGGCCTCTTCCAGGGGTACTCCCTGCGTCCAGGCCTTGATGGGCGCGCCGCCTTCCTGAATGACGTTGTAGTTGGCGTTGGTCGTCATCTGATTTCATCCTTTCGTGCTGGCCGATGTGGCGTGCGAGACCGGATGTTCTGTATCCGTCGTGCCTGTCATGCCCATCGACCCGAAGAGTGCGGCGACAAGGTTTAGGTGAAACATCCTACTCTACCGACTGAGCTACACCCGCGCGGCTGCGAGGGTGGCGGGACTCGAACCCGCGACCAGGAGCATCAAGGCTGTAGTTCCACCGGCATTCGCCGCGAAAAAGTGTGTTGCCCTACATCAAAAAAAGTGCGGTGACAAAAAGGGGTGAAACTTCCTGCTCTGCCACTGAGCTACGCGCCGGTTGCCCGGCGGCGACGGGAGTCGAACCCGCGACCTGGAGATTCATAGTCTGTAGTTCCACCGGCATTCACCGCGAAAACGTCTTGTTCCTCCGCCGCGACGGGCTCTCCCGTCGCGGTACCTGTTGCGGGCAGGGCCCGCTTACAACGAGATGCGTTCGATCCGCTGCTTCCAGCTGGCCATGTCCAGTCCATTGGACGCCACGGTGCCCAGTACATCGAACACCGCGTCGCTGAATCCACCGACATGCAGCACGTCAGCCGATTCCACGGTCTGGCTCGTCATGTACGGCTGCAGGTCGATACAGACCAGCTTCGCGCCGGGGCAGCGGTGCTTGATCGTGCTCCATTCCTTCATCGTTGCCGTCGCAGC
Source organism: Tahibacter amnicola (assembly GCF_025398735.1). Classification (NCBI taxonomy): domain Bacteria; kingdom Pseudomonadati; phylum Pseudomonadota; class Gammaproteobacteria; order Lysobacterales; family Rhodanobacteraceae; genus Tahibacter; species Tahibacter amnicola. The sequence continues at coordinate 6,151,271 of NZ_CP104694.1, read as the reverse complement.
GACCTTGCATGTATCCGCCCAGCTCTGGTTATCCGAGACGATGATGAGCGTATCCACCATCGCCTTCTCGGCGTTGAGCCGGGCCAGCGGCGCACTGACCGTGGTGCCGCCGCCGAGCGCGTTCGCCAATGTCGTGGCCTGCGTGGTGATGCTGTCGCGCGGATTGAGCGTGACAGACACCACCTGCGTGTTGAACGGGATCACCCGCGCCGACGGGTTCTTCCGCTTCACGCACGCCGCGATGAGCGCTGCGACGTCGACACACCGCATCTTCGTCGTCGAGCCCGGCCGGTTACCCGTCACGGGCGAAGACATCGATCCAGACACGTCCACCGCGACCACCACATTGCCCGCCAGGACCGGCACGTTCTGCGTCGCCAGCTCCATCGCATCCTGCAACGCATCGCGTAGCGGTTGCGGCATATCGCCGGTGATCGCGTTCCAGGCGGCGAACAGCTGGTAGGGAAATGCGCGGGCCCGGGCCACATGGGCCGGATCACGCAGTTTCGCCGCCAGGTGCCCGACATCGTCAGGCTTGGCAAACACGCCGTGACGCTGGAACGTGTTGAGGTTCATCCGCGCGGTCTGCCAGGAGGCGCGCCGGGCGATTGCTGTCCAGTGGGCATCCGTCAACGGCAGGTTGGTCAGGAACAGGAACGGAACATCCGGAACGTCGCCCTCGTGGTTCTGCTTGAACGTCTCGTAAGCCTGCACCTTCGCCGGCAACGCTTCCGCTTTGTACGGCCGGTCGATCAGCCAGGCGTATAGTGCTTCCCGCTCCGCGTCCTGCGGCCTGGGATGGACCATCCGGATCACGTCCGCCAGCGACGGGCTCTGGCCGACCGCCGCGGCGAGAATCTGGTCCACCGACGCCCGTTCCAGCCATTGGCGCACCAGCCGCTTGGGCCGCGTTCCGAGGGACTTCCGTCCCGTCACGCCGCTGCGCACGATCTGCACGAAGTTACGCAACATCCGTCCGTTGTCGACCACCCGGTCAAAAATCTTCTCGCACAGGGCGCCGTCACGCTGGGCCAGGTGTGCCAGCAGCAAGGCCGGCATGTCCTTCATATAGGCGTTCTGACGCGCATACAGCGCGGTCCTGGCCACGAACTCAGTCGGCACCGCCTCGCAGAGCCGCAATACCTGCGCCAGCTGGGTCTGGGCATCGGCGTAGAACACGCCGTTCAGGCATCCGGTTGCGGCATAGACCGCGAGGGCGGCCACGGCGTCACGCTGGTAGGCGGCGCCACCGGCCTCGTTGGTGGTGTTAGCAGCCGGAACAAAGGCGCCACGCCGGCTGGCGAAGAGCTGCTGATTTGCCATGATACGTTCTCCCTTTCGACGGCTGACATAGAGCAGCAGTCGTGCCAACCGGGCGGGAGTATTCGTAACGTATTGATGGTAAAGATTTTATTATTGAAATTCGTGGATGCGTCGACCAGTGTTCTGCGGAAATTTGGCGCCCATGAGATAGCCTGTTTATCATTCTGTATATGGCCAAGCGCACCGTCATCATCGGATTCATCGGCACCCAGCTCGACGGCGGCAACGGCCCCGGGCGCTGGGACAAGTGGCGGCCCACGATCTCGCTGGGCATGCACGAGGATTTCCTCCCCTACCGGCTGGAGCTGCTCATCGACCAGCGCAAGTACGCGCGCCTGGCCGAGGTCGTTTGTGCGGATCTGCGCCAGGTGGCACCGGAAATCCAGGTGCGCGCGAACAACCTCGCCCTGGTCGACCCCTGGGATTTCGAAACGGTCTACGCGGCGCTGCATGACTTCTGCGCCAGCTACCCCTTCGATCTGGACCAGGAGGAGTACTTCGTCCATATCACGACGGGTACGCACGTGGCGCAGATCTGCTGGTTCCTGCTGGCCGAGAGCCGGCATTTTCCCGGATGCCTGCTGCAGACCTCGCCCCCCGCGCAGCAGGGCAAGGGGCTGCCAGGCACGTTCAGCGTCATCGACCTCGACCTGTCGCGCTACGACCGCATCGCCCAGCGCTTCCAGCGTGAGCGCCAGGAAGACCGGACCTTCCTCAAGAGCGGCATCGCCACCCGCAGCGCCGCGTTCAACCGGCTGATCGACGAGATCGAGACCGTCGCGATCCGTTCCAGCGCGCCCATCCTGCTGATGGGGCCGACCGGCGCCGGCAAGAGCCAGCTTGCGCGTCGCGTGTTCGAACTGAAGAAGCTCAAGCACCAGCTCCCGGGCGGTTTCGTCGAGGTCAACTGCGCGACGCTGCGCGGCGACGGCGCCATGAGCGCGCTGTTCGGCCACATCAAGGGCGCGTACACCGGAGCGGGTGCGGATCGCGCAGGTTTGTTGCGTTCGGCGCACCGTGGCCTGCTTTTCCTCGACGAAATCGGTGAGCTGGGCATCGACGAGCAGGCCATGCTGTTGCGCGCACTGGAGGAAAAGCGCTTCCTGCCGGTGGGCAGCGACCGTGAAGTGGAAAGCGACTTCCAGCTGATCGCCGGCACCAACCGCGATCTCGCCCTGCGCGTGCAGGATGGGCGTTTCCGCGACGATCTCTTCGCGCGTCTGAACTTGTGGACATTCTGCCTGCCCGGGCTGGCCGAACGCCGCGAAGACATCGATCCGAACCTGGACCACGAACTGGACCGCTACGCCCGGCAGAACAACCAGCGCGTGACCTTCAACCGCGAAGCGCGGGATCGCTACCTCCGGTTCGCCACGTCGCCGCAGGCCCTGTGGCTGGGAAATTTCCGCGACCTGGGCGCGTCCGTGATGCGCATGGCCACCTTCGCGCTTGGCGGGCGTATCCAGGCCGAGACGGTGGATGACGAGATTGTCCGGCTCAAGCGCCTGTGGCGCACGCCCGGCGCGGCGGCGGACATTCTTGCCGACTGCCTGGGGGAAAAGGCCGGGGATGTCGACCGCTTCGATGCGGTGCAGCTGCGCGACGTGATCGACGTCTGCCGGCGTTCACGCACCTTGTCCGAAGCCGGGCGCGAGCTTTTTGCCGCCTCGCGCCGTCAGCGTACCAGCACGAACGATGCGGATCGCCTGCGCAAATACCTTGCGCGTTTCGGCCTGAGCTGGGAATCGGTACAAAAGACGTAGCACGCGGCCGGCGGAGCCTTGGTAGGCTGCCGCCGGCGGACGCGTGATCAGCGCATTTCCATGCTGTTGTGGAAAATCAGGTCGACCTGTTTGTTGCGCCACCGTGCCAGGAGCTCGCGCAGGGCCAGCGCGGTGTTCTGTGCGGCGGTGCCGCCGGGTGTCGCCTGGTTGACCTGGTTCACGCCGTGGCATCCGTCGCAGGCGCGGATCTCGCCGGGCTGGAAATTGATCCAGTAGCGTTCCCGCACGACCGGCGTTCCGTTGGGCGCCGTCGACTGCCAGGCCATCGCGCGCTGCGCCGGTACGAACAGGGCAACCGAGCCATCGCTGGCGATCGGCACGCTGCCGGCTGGCCCGGCGACATGGTCCGCATTGGCTTTCAGGGTCGGCAGATCGTGCATCACCTGCGCCAATACGCGCCGTCCCGCCGCCGGCGAGGCCGAGCCGCCCATGCCGCGAATCTGGTCACCCTGGAAGAACTGCATATGCGCGATGTCGTACAACTGGCCGCCGCCGCTGGCGGTGGTCTGCGTACCGCCCGGGACGCGCAGGTTGAAGGGTTGCTGCTTGTCCGCCTTGTCCCGCGTGGTGACGTTGCGCATCACGATCAGGGCGAGCTGGTTGGCGCGCAGGTAGTCGCGGAACGCATTCACATCCACGTTCTCCAGGGTGAATGCCTGTTGCTCCGGTGCCTTGAGCGCGGTGGCGGTGGACGGCGGCGCGGTGCGCGCGCGCACTTCCACTGGCGACAGCTCCCAGAAGGGACCGTTGTAGCTGACCAGGACATCCGGGTCCCAATAGCTGACATTCTTGGTGATGCCGCCGGTCAGATTCTCGACCGGTTCCAGGAAGCCGCCGGCGCCCGCCGCCAGGCGCTTCAGGCGGAACTGGTAGCGGGGGATCGGATTGGCGCGCGTACCGTCATTGCCGGCGCTGCGCGACTCGCTGGTATGCGCGGCGATCATGCGGCCATCCGACAGGGGCAGTGGATTGCGGTAATGGCCGGTGAAGTCAGCCGGCGGTACATCCGGCGAATCGTAGAACCGCGTGCTGCTGCGTGGATTGAGATAGGCCACGGTCATCGTGGCCGGATTGACCGTGGGCGCGGCGTCGATGCGGATGATCTGGCCGGCGGCGTGCGTGTAGAACTCCGGCGCGTCGATGCCGATGTAGCGGCCCGGCGTGGTCGGGTCTTCGCGCATCTGCAGCATGTTGAGCATGTTCAGGCGGCTCTGCGGCGGAATGAACTCGGTCAGCGCCGGATCATTGTTGAAGCTGCGATCGAAATAGCTGTGCAGCTCGTGCCGGCCGACGTGGTTGAGTGTTTCCTCTTCCGTGCCGTCCTGGTTGATCGTCCAGGGGAAAAAGTGATTGATCGTGTGGCCGTTGAGATTCGAAACGGCGTAGCGCTGCTCGGGATAGACTTCCGTGCGGTCGGTTGTCGCGACGGCATTGAGCGCCTCGGACGTCCAGTTGAAGGCGCCGTAGGGGTTGTCCGTGGCATCGTTCTGCTGGTCGCGCTGGAGATGATCCCAACGCGTGAAGACAATCCGGCCATAGCTGTCGACGATGGGGTTGAACGAGCCGGACACCGAATACTCCAGCAGGTCCAGCCGTCCCGTTGCCGGATACAGGCGCCACAGGCCCGTGGGGGTGGGCGTGGATTCGTATTCGTCCAGCTGTGGATACAGATGGGCCGCGCCGTTGCGGGTGCGGTCGCTGGCGAAAACGATGCTGCCGTCCGACAGGTAGGCCGGCATGACGTTGTTCCGGTTGAGCGGCTGGTTCGCTACCTTTGTGATAGTGGCTGTCTGGCCGGAACCCAGTCCTGTGACCTCGTACAGCTGGAAGTACGACTCCATCAGCTGGTACTGCTGCGTGGGCGCGCCGATGACCATCGAAAATACGGCTTTCGTGCCGTCCCACGATACGGCGGGGTCGCGCACCGCGATGGATGTCGCGCCCTGCTGGCCGGCATTGCCGAAGCCGGCTTCCTGGGTCAGGTTGCGCAAGGTTCCGTTCGGATAACGGATGTAGAGGTCGCCGCCGCGCCCCACGACGTTGACCGTCCCGCGGTGATTGGCGAATACCGAGCCGATCGCTGCAAAGTCGTAGGGCAGCGGGTACTGCGTGACAAACAGAATGGGATGCGGCAATTGCTGTGCCGGCGCGACGGCTGAATAGCCCAGCACCACTGACGCCGCGGCAACGATCTGCCTGGTCCACTTACGCATGATTGGTTCCTCCCCGAAACCCGTCCAGCGTCGCCCACACGGGGCCGCACGTACTGTGACGCGGTTGGAGACGGGAAGCGACCGGGTTCACAAATGTGCTAACCCGGCCGACCGGCGGTGCAAACGGTCGCACTGCTGGAGGCCCGTCCCCAGCCGGTCCGCACGACTCGCCCATCCTACGCCGACTGGGCCGCCACGCCAGTAGCCGGGCCGTGGCGCGCCTACGGTCCGGTGCAGGCTGCCGTGAAGTAGCACCTCAACCGCGCCCGCTGATCGTCGGGCCATTGATCGGCCTGTGCCGCCACGAGCATCGAATCGATCCAGGCCGGATCGACGACCTTCCCGGGACGCGCCTGCCCGCTCGCGTCCGGCGCATAGCCGAGCCAGTCGTAGAGCGCCGCGAAGCGCGAGCCGACGGCCCGGTGCATGTCGGGATCGAAAGCCCTCCGCCATTCCTCGGCACATCCGGCGCGATTGAACACCGCATCGACGGTGCCGGCGTCGATCAGCCGGGCCTCGGCCTCGCGGGCGACCTGGTAGTCCGACGCCGCGACGGCCGCCTGCAGCTGCGCGGGTGTGGCGGTGAGCCCCAGGAAGGCGGTGGCGCGTTGCAGTGTGCCCAGCGCGTCGCGCCGGTAGTCCTCGTAGCGCACGATGAGGTGCTCGCGCCCGGCCAGCGCAACGCGCCATACGCGCAGCCAGAACGCCAGGTAGTCCGCGCGGCTCACCGGATAGTGGAACCACGGATCCGCAAGGAAGCGCTCGAAGGATTCGTCGGCCGGCACCAGCTTGATGCGGCGCGCACGGTGCCACAGGGAGTGCAGCGCATCGCGTGGATCGCGGACGAACAGGATCGTCCGGGCGACCGGGCCATAGGTGCCGGGCCAGGCGTGCGTCATGCGCGGCACCGGCGTGGCGCGGAACTGGAACTCACGGCCCGCCTCCAGGCTGGGCAGCAGGCGCCGCCAGGCTTCGTCGCTGCGCACGTAGCGGAAGCGGCGTTCGCCCAGGGATTGCCAATCCTCGCGCAGGTCGGCGCCCCAGGGTTTCCACAGTGCCACGTCCAGTTCCAGCAGGCAGTTGGCCAGCCATGAAGCACCACTGGGCATTTCCGAGGAGGCGATCTCGACGTCGTAGCGCGCGAAGCCCTCCACGTCCGGGTATTCGTGAAACTGTGTACGTGTATCAAACATGGCGTCGCTTCCATTCGTCCAGGAGGGTGTCGGCCAGCATCGCGACGGCGTCGTCGCCATCGCCGTGGTTGTCCAGCACCAGGTGCGGATTCAGGGGGAACTCGGGCGGGATGTCCGCACCGACGCGCGGGCCGCGGCCGGCCAGTTCGGCCGCCCGGCGGGCCAGCCGTCCCGGCGCACCATTGACCAGCACTTCGAAATAGTCGGCATTGCGAGCCCGGTTCTGCGCATGGATGGCCTGGAACAGCGAGACCGTGGCGACCACCGCGACCTGGCCGGCGCGACTGGACGCATGGGCAAGAGCGGCAATATGACCGGCGACGGCGAGCCGATCCTCGCGCGAGTAGCCGTTGCCGAGTGGGCCCAGCGACTGTCGCACGAGGTCCCCGTCGATCAGCTGCACGACGTGGCCTTCGGAGCGCAGACGCAGAGCCAGTGCGGCAGCCAGGGTGCTCTTGCCGGCACCGGCAAGCCCGGTGATCCAGATGACGCTCATGACGGATGCCGCCAGCGCCAGTCGTGGCTCCAGCCGGGCGTGCGACGGGCGAGGAGACGGTACAGAGCCAGGTCGCGGGCGCTGTCGACCTCGCACCAGCGTCCTTCGACGGGAATCGCCTCGATGGCAACGCCTTCGGCAAGCAGTGCCGACAGCAGCGAGGTTGTGTCGAGGCTGGCGCGGCGGACGACGCAGAGGCCGCCGACGAAGTCCTGTACGATCTTCCATCCGGAAGGGGAAAGCCGCAGCAGGCCGGTGAACTGCGCCTGCACGTCGTCCACGTGCGCCGGACGTGCGCCGATGGCAACCAGCTGCCCAGCGTCGACCTTCAGCGTTTCCGCATCGGCCAGCACGTCGGTGAAACGCCGACTCCACAGGGCGTGCCAGCGCAGGTCCACCGTGATGGCGATGTCGGCATCCGAGTGGCGCAGCGCCCGCGCCAGGTCCGGATGAAACACGCCGTCGCCATAGGCCATCAGTACCGGCTGGCGCGGGGTATCAGGCAGGCCGCACAGGAGCGAAGCCACGGGTCCGGAAGTGGACCAGTCGGCGTTGTGGAAAACGTGCACGCCGGTCGGTGCGTGCAACGCCTCACCGGCATGTCCGGCGACGGCGCGGATCGCGTCGATACCCGCGGCCTCCAATGCCGCGCATTGCCAGTCGATGAGGCGCCGGCCAGCCAGTCGCAGGGCGGCCTTGGGCCGCCTGCGCGTGAGCTGGCCCAGGCGCGAACCGCGTCCGGCCGCGAGGATGACCGCCTGCATCAGCAGGGCCGACGGTGCGCGTACCAGGCGCGTGTAGTGAATGGCACGTCGATAACCGGCTGGTCCGCCAGCAGCGCTTCCAGCCCGGCAAATACGGCGGCGCGGGCTGCTCCGGCCTGGCGCAGCAGCGTTGCATGGGCGCGGAAACCATCGATGAAGTCGGCACGACTGGTGCGGTGGATGAAGCGCGTCGACAGCGACTGCACCGTGCCGAACCCGCCGTGCTGCGCGATGCGTGGTGTCGGATCGTCGCGACGGCTGCCATAGGCGTAGTCCGGCACGTGGTGGCGGATCACGGCTTCGACCTCGCGCTGGAGCGGATCCTCCAGGTCGCGATGATTGAACAGCAGGGCAATGGCGCCGTTGTTCTGCAACAGCCGGCAGGACTCGTCCAGCGCGGCGGTGGTATCGAGCACGTTGAACGATGACCCATAGCTCACCAGTCCGAATGCGCCGGCGGGCAGGCCCGTCGTTTCACCGCAGCCATCGACGAAGCGCAGCCGTGGATGCCGGATCTGCTCGCCGATGGCGCGCATCTGCGGATTGGGCTCGACCGCGGTGACCGTGAGTCCGCGTTCGGCCAGGGGAAGGCTCAGGCGACCGGTGCCCGCGCCGATGTCGGCCACGGCGCAGGTGGCGTCCAGCTGCAGTGCCGCGACCAGTGCATCGATGGCGTCGGTGGCGTAGGGCGCGCGTTTGTCGTAGTGCGTCGCGAGGGCGGAGTAGTCCCAGTTCAGTGCATTCATCCGGTCAGTTGTCAGCGGCAATGGTGAAGAGGCGTGAGCGACTGGGTCGCCGCGTCGACGCACAAATGACGGGTAGTGGCCAGGCGACGCCAGCGTTCAAGCCCCAGGCCCAGGACGGCGGGTACGCCCAGTTCCGCGCAGCGAATGGCCATGTGCGAATTCGGCCCGCCGAAGGCGGTGATCAGCGCGGCGGGCGCGCGCGAGAAGATCCAGTCGAAACCCGGATCGGCGCTTTCGATGGCCAGCACCGCACGCGAGGGTATGCTGGCCGGCGACGCGGATGCGGCAACCCGCACCACACGCCCGGTACCGCGGCCGTTGCCGACGAAGCTGGGCGCGCCCGCATCCACGGTGACGCTGTCGAGCGAGCGGGTGGGGTCAAGTACCGGTGGCAGCCGCAGCAGAGCGTCCACGCGATGCTGCTCGCGCGCGTGGGTGATCTGCGCGGTGCAGTCCACGCCGGCGAGGGCATGCGCGAAGGCATGCGGTGTGAGCCAGCTGAGGGATTCGCGATCCAGGCCGATCCGTGCGCCCGCCCGCACGATTGCTTCGAGCAACACCGAGACCGCGTGCGACAAGGCGTATTTGCCGCGTTCGCGACCTTGCCGCGCCTGTTGATAGCGTTTGATCAGCTCGCCGGCCGACAGGTGATAGCCCGCTTCGCGCAGCAATTTCTGAAGTGCACCCGCCTCGTTGCCCGTCAGTTCAAAAGGCGGTGCCTGATGCAGCCCGGCAGCAGGCGCTTCCACGCCCAGCTCGGCCAGTGGCGGCGTGGTGATCTCGAAAGTGCCGGCACGCAGAAACCCGAATTGGGCCATCTGCTCGTCGCGGCCAGCCGTCAGGAAATCGCGCGTGGCCGTGGCGCAGGATTGCTGCAGCATCAGCAGTCGCGATTCGCTCAATGCGCCGCGCGCCACCGCCGAGCGCATCAGCGCCTCGAACACAAACGCCTGGCGGGCAACCGACGCGAACGGCAGCGCGCCCAGCGCCGTGGCAGCGCGGATCAGCGCCAGTGGATGCATTTCCGGCGCAGAAACGGCGCGGCGCAGCTGCGCAAAGCGGTGATCAGAATGCTGTAGCGCGGTGGCGTCCACACAGCGGGCGCTGACCGTGGCAAGCGCCGCGCGGTAGCGGGCCAGGCGCTCGCGGCCGAGCAGTCCGGCGTAGCGGATCGCATGATCGGCATCGAACTGGAAGTCGACACAGGTCTGTGCGACGGTGAATTCGTATTTGTCGTGCAGTTCGGGGCGCCGCAGCAGGCGTTCCTGCCATGCATCAACCAGCGCGGCGGCGGTAACCGTATCGATGCTGGCCGGAAGCAGCGAATTGGCGCTGGCCCTGACGTCGACATACGGGCGGCCGCCAAAAGGCAGCAGCAACGGAGTATCCGCCAGCATCCGGTAGCCGAACGCGGCACGGGCGCTACGCCAGGCGGAGCGGCCGATCAGCTCGCCAAACAGTCCCAATGCCAGTGGGCGTGGATGCGCGCCCAGCAGCTCGGCCGGATTCCAGTCCGGCATCAGCGCCAGCACGCGCCTTTCACCCAGGCAATGGGGATCGGGCTCGCACAGCGACTTGCGCGCCAGATTGAGCTGGCGCCGGCGGCGCCGCGCGGCCGTCGGGTCCGGCAACGGCGGCGCGATGACGGGGCGCACCTGCAGGAGGACGACGGCGTCGCCGTCGATCACCATCTCCGCCTCGATCGGACCTGCGGGGCAAAGACGTTCCAGCTCCCCGATGGCCGCGTGCAGACGCGCGATATCCGGATCGTCGGCGGTCGGTGCTTCCCGGGCAAGATACACGGTTCGCACCGGAACATCGCCGCGGGTGACCGAATCAGTCCGTGGCCCTTCGACCAGGCTGAAAACGTAGTAGGACGCGCCGTCCTCGATCGCGTGACTGGCGACAACGGCCGCCAGGCGTGAGGTGACCAGCGGCTGGATCAGGACCTCGTCATTGGTGCTGCGCGAATCGTAGCTGCCAAAGACTGCGTCGATGGCGGCCCCAAGCGCGGACGCGTCGCCGGCGCATACGCCGAGGCGGGAGGTGTAGCGCCCGGCCTGGGAGGCGCTTGCCAGGTCTTCTGCCGCAGAGGAACTGCGGATCGCCAGGGCGCCCCGGCCGAAATGACGGGCAATGCGCGCGATCGTGGCACTGCGGTGCTCGCGCCAGGTTTGCCATCCCACGCACAGGCTGGGTGGTACACGACTGGCGCGCAGACGTGGCGCCAGCTGGAGCAGCGTACGCCCCTTTCCCGACCACGTGATATCGCGCGGTAGTGACAGGGCAGGGCAGGTGTCGACGAGTACAACGGGCGGGGACATAAGCGTCGATGGCTACGGCGTTCCCTGTGGTCGGGACGCACCGGGTTGGTACAGCGGCATGCCCCTGTGCCGCAGAAAATGGATAAATCGGTAAGGTTTCCGGCGCTGGAGCTTACGGCGCGGATGCAGCCGGGGTCAAAGACCACTTCCCCATTGCCGCGGCTAAAAAAGTGTCCATTAACGGCGCGAAATCGAGTGCATCGGCGACCGGTGCACGGAATTCCGGATGCCATTGCAGACCCAGCACCCAGCCCGATTCGGCACGAACCGCTTCCACCAGGCCATCCTCGGCGCACCACGCTTCCGGCTTCAAACCATCGCCAAGACGGTCGATGCCCTGGTGATGCGCGGACACGACGCCGCCCTGTTGCCGGCCGTACAGCGATTCCAGCAAGCCGCCAGCGGCCAGTGCAACCGCGTGGTGATGACGCTCGTAGATCAATGGCTGCGAGTGACAGCGGCTGCGCGCGCGCAACTGCGCCAGATCCTGGAACAGGGTACCGCCGTAGGCGACGTTGATGAGCTGGCATCCGCGGCAGATGCCGAGCACGGGCAGGCCGTGCGCGACGGCGCCGCGCAGCAGCTGCAGCTCGAACGCATCGCGTGTCGCATCGCCCGTCCATTCGGATCGCAGTGGGGCCTGGGCATAGGATTCCGGCGCAACATCGGCGCCACCCTGCAGGACCAGCGCATCGATGCCCTCGACGATCGCGGCGATGGGCAACTGGCCTTCGCGCGTCCACGGCAGGATCAGCGGCAAGGCGCCGGCGCGGGCAATCGCGTCAATGAGGTCGCGTTCGGCGGCGAGCATATCCTTGCGCCGGGCGCCGCCCGCCGCCGGGTCGCCGGTCACCAGTCGCGCCGTGATGCCGACGCGCAGTGGGTGTCCAGGCGAACTCACGTCATGGTCCGGGCGAAAACGATCACAGGCCCGCGACGACCTGTTCCATCACCGCGACTGCGGCGGCGGGCTTGCCCAGTGTCTTGGCCCGGTCGCGCATACGCGTGAGCGCCGCACGGTTCTCCAGCAGCTTGCGCACACGGTATTCCAGGGCGACGGCGTCGACAGCCTTGAGTGCGGCGCCGTGTTCGAGCAGGTAGTCGCAGTTGCGCTCCTCCTGCCCCGGAATGGGCGAGAACACGATCATCGGCAATCCCATCGCCAGGCACTCGGACGTGGTGAGTCCCCCCGGCTTGCTGATCGCAAGATCCGCAGCGCCCATCAGCCGCTCGATCCGGTTCGTGTAGCCCTGGGGAATGAGCTTGCCCGGATACCGGCCGGCCAGTTGCGACAGGCGGTCGAGCATCGCCGCGTTCTTTCCCGCCAGGGCCACGAGCTGGAAATCGCGCTCGATATGCAGCAGTTTTTCCGCGGCCTCGTCGAGCGCGCCCACGCCGGCGCCGCCGCCCATGAGCAGCAGGGTGGGAAGATCCGGATTGAGCCGGTACTCGCGTGCGCATTCGGCGCGCAGATGCGGCTGCGAGAACACGGGCATGATTGGAATGCCGGTCACGTGCACGCGATCGGCCGGCAGACCGCGGGCCCGCATGCGGTAGGCGACCTCGTCGCTGGCCGCGAAGTAGCCGTCCAGTTCCGGCACGACCCACAGCGAATGGAGGTCGAAATCCGTGACCTGCACGAAGGTGGGCGTGGCCAGACGGCCGCGGCGCCGCTCGCGCTGGAGCAGTTCGGCCGGAAGGAAGTGCGTGCAGACGATCGCGTGCGGCGCGAATTCCTCGATCGCCAGACGCAGCGAGCGGGCGTTGAGGCGCTCGATGGCGCGGCGCAGGCGTGCCATCGTGGCATCGGGCGGCGTCTGGTCGGTGATGCGGTAGATCTGCGCCCAGATCGCCGGGAACTTATCCACAAGGCGAAGATAGTATTCCGTATACAGCTTCTTGAACGTGGACGGCACGTGATCCATCACGTCCCAGTGCCGGGTCTGGGCACCGTGTCGTTTCTCGGCGACCACGCGCAGCGCCTCGGCCGCACGGCCGTGACCGGCGCCGGCCGAAACACTCAGAAACAGGATGCGGGATGACTCAGGCGGCATGGCGTTTCCAATCGGCGCCGACCCGGTCTGCGCGGCCGGCCAAGGTGGTAGACAGGGTGACCCTCACCCTCAGGCCCAGCTGCCGCGCAGGGCGCGAACACGCTGCTCCAGGTGCGCCGCGTTGGCCGCATCCGCCGGCACGGGTTCGTCCGCGGCCAGGCCAATGCGTGACCAGAACCGGCGCGGCAGGCGCGAGCGGCCCAGCCGTGTATCGCGACGGCTGAATACCGAGCCCCACAGGCCGCGCAGCGCCAGCGGGACGACCGGCACCGGGCGGCGCGCCAGGATGCGTTCCACGCCGCCGCGGAACGGGGCTATCTCGCCATCTTTGGTCAGCGCTCCCTCGGGGAAGATGCACACCACCTCGCCTTCGGCGAGCGCCTGGTCGACGGCGTCGAATGCTTTCTCCAGCAAGTCCGGATTCTCCCTGGCACCGGCAATCGGAATCGCCTTGGCCGTGCGGAAGATGAAGCTGAGAAGTGGAATATTGAATATTTTATAGTACATCACGAAACGTACCGGCCGGCGCACGCTGCCGCCAATGATCAGCGCGTCCATGTAGCTGACGTGGTTGCAGACCAGCAGCGCCGGTCCTTCGTCGGGAATGCGCTGCAGGCCTTCCAGTTTGATGCGGTAGAGCGTGTTGACCAGGATCCAGGTCAGGAAACGCATCAGGAACTCGGGCACCAGGGTGTAGATATAGATGGCGACCACGGCGTTCATCAGCGCAGTAGCCAGGAGCAATTGCGGGATGCTCAGGCCGGCCACGTTGAGCAGCACGGCCGAGAGGCCGGCCGCCACCACCATGAACAGCGCATTGAGGATGTTATTGGCGGCGATGACGCGCGAGCGGCGCGCCGGATCCGAGCGCGTCTGGATCAGCGCGAACAGCGGCACGATGAAGAAACCCGCAAATACGGCCATCAGCACCAGGTCGACGATGACGCGCCAGATACCCGGCGTCGCCAGCACCGCCGCGATGCCAAGGCCCTGCGTGGTGGCCAGGGTCGGGTGCGCAAAGTACAGGTCGGCGCCGAACAGCGTCATGCCGATCGAGCCGAACGGGACGAGTCCGATTTCCACCTTGTGGCCCGACATGCGTTCGCACAGCAGCGAGCCGGTCGCGATGCCCAGCGAGAAAAGCGTGAGCAGGAAGGTGTAGACGGTGTTCGTTCCGCCGAGCACGAACTTGGCGTAGTTGGGCAGCTGGGTGATGAACACGGAACCGAAAAACCAGAACCAGGAGATCCCCAGGCAGGACAGGAACACCGCGCGATTGCCGCGGATCTGCCCGAGGTTGCGCCAGGTTTCGGTGAAGGGATTCCAGTTGATGACCAGGCCCGGATCCGGGGCGTCGACCTTCGGCATGGCGCGCGAAGTGGCCACGCCGACGAGGGCGATCGCAATCGTTGCCGCGCCGACGAGCCACGGCCCGTAGACGGGTGTATCGATCAACACATTGCCCAGGATCTGCCCGACCAGGATGGCCATGAACGTGGCCATCTCGATCAGACCATTGCCGCCGACCAGTTCATCCTTCTGCAGAACCTGCGGCAGCAATCCGTATTTGAGCGGGCCGAACAGGGTCGAATGCAGGCCCATCATGAAAAGCATTGCCAGGAGCAGCGGAATGCTGTGCAGGACGAAGCCGACCAGGCCGACGAGCATGATCGCCAGCTCCATCACCTTGACCAGCTGGGCGATGCGTGCCTTGTCGAATTTGTCGGAAAGCTGGCCGCTGGTGGCCGAGAACAGCAGGAAGGGCAGGATGAAGAGCGCGGCGGCGACGTTCGTGTAGATGTTGCTCTGCGCCGATGACGTGGTGGCCACCTGGAAAACGATCAGGCTGACCAGCGCGTTCTTGAAGACGTTGTCGTTGAAGGCCCCGAGTGCCTGGGTCCAGAAGAACGGGCCGAAACGACGCGACCGCAGCAGGGAGAATTGATTCTTGCCGGACATAGGCGATACCTGGGAGGACGTGCCGGAATCTACCAGAGCCCGATGGCGCACTGGGCCGGCGCGGCGAACTTTTCGCCCCGGCGGCCGGCGCACGCCATCGTTCAGGCCCAGCCCTTACACTTCGCCTTTTCTGCCATCACCGCGCGGCGGTACCGGAGTCCCATGAATCGCATCCGACTTGCCCTTGCCTGTGCCCTGGCGCTGGGCTGTGCTGCCTCGGCGTTTGCGGCCGGCGTCATCAAGCCGTTGCCGCAACCGGATCTGTCCCGGCTGGACAAGGCCCAGGCCGAGACGCTCCAGAAGACACGCGAGGCGTTCGAGACGGCCCGCAAGACCCTGATCGGCCCGCCGCTGGCCGAGGCCTATGCCCTGATTGCCGGCGACTATGCCCGGGCGGGGTACCCGGAGATCGCCGAGGTGGCGCTGTTCAATGCCAACGCCGTGGCGCCGGAAGACGGCCGCTGGATCTACGTGCAGGGCGTGCTGGCCAGCCAGCGCAATCAGGCCGCCGTTGCCAGGGACTATTTCGAGAAAGCCTTCGCCGTCGACAAGAAGTACCTTCCGATCCGCGTCGCGTTGGTCACGGCCTTGTTGGCGCAGGGCGAGGTGGCCCGGGCCGGCCAGCTCGTCGACGAGGGCATCGGCATCGCCAAGACCGAGCCCAAGCTCTACGCCCTGCGCGGCGAAGTGGCCCTCAAACAGAACCGTCCGGCCGACGCCGTGGTCGCGTACACCGAGGCGCTCAAGCTCGATCCGAATGCGAACAAGCTGTACGGCCCGCTCGCCGACGCGCTGCAGGCCAAGGGCGACGCTGCGGGCGCGGCCGCCGCGCGTCAGAAGGCCGGGCAGACGCCGCCGCGCCTGGCCGATCCGCTCGCGGTCGGCTTTTCGCGTACCGGCCCCAAGCCCACGGAAGATCCGATTGCCCTGGCAACGTTCTTCGCCAATGCCGGCCAGTACGCCGTCGCGCGCCAGCACCTGGATCGCGCCCTGCAAGAGAAGCCGGGCAACGTCGGCATTCTGGGCATGTACGCCCGGATCGAAGCCATGGCCGGGAACCTCGATGCCGCCCGCGCACGGGCGGACGCGGCGATCAAGGCCGCGCCGGATGACGCACTGCCGGTGCTGACCCGCGGCGTGATTGCCGAGACCGCCGGTAACGAGGACGCTGCCCGTGCCGACTACGAGAAGGTCATCAAGGCCGATCCCAAGCTCGCCGAACCGCGGCTGCTCCTGGGCAACCACTGGATGCGCAAGGGGCAGTACGCCCAGGCAATCGAGCAGTACCGGCAGCTGACCGTCATTGATGCCGAGCGTCTGGAGAATTACAACCGGCTCGCGGCTGCTCAGGTACTCGCCGGAAAGTGTGCGGACGCGCTCAAGGATGTGGACGCGGGCCTGCGGGCACATCCGCGCAATGCGCTGCTGGTGCAATTGTTCGTCCGCCTGGCCAGCACCTGTCGCCAGGCAGGCGATGCGGAGCGGGGCATGGCGCTGGACCTGGGCAAGCGTCTGTATAACCAGGTCCCCAGCCCGCAGATCACCGAGGCGCTGGCCCTGGCCCAGGCGGCCAACGGTCATTTCGACGAAGCGGTGCAGCTGCAGGGTGCTGCGATCTTCGCCGCGGTGCGCGATGGCGGCAATGCGGCCGCCGACCACTATCGCGACTATTTCCAGCGGTTCCAGGCCAGGCAGCTGCCGGAACGCCCCTGGCCAGCCACGATCGCGTACTACAAGCCCGAGCCGCTGCGCCCGATTCCGGCGGCCGACGCCGAGCCTGCGAAGTAATCAATGCAAGATGCCGGGGCCCCGTCCGGGGCTCCGGTTGTTCGGCTGAAGGGGCGGTTCAGCGCGACAGGGCGCGGTGGCCGATGTCGCGCCGATAGAACATGCCTTCGAACTGCACCTGCCGTGCGACATCGTAGGCGCGGTCACGTGCCTTGCCGATGTCCTCGCCCAGCGCGCAGATCGTCAGCACGCGTCCACCGGCGCTGACCGCGCGGCCTTTGTCATCCAGGCGCGTGCCGGCCTGGAACACCTTGGTGTCGGCGCCGGTGTACTTGTCCAGGCCGCTGATCGCATCGCCCAGGCGGACAGTGCCCGGATAACCCTGCGCCGCCGCCACGATGCCCAGCGCGGGGCGCGGGTCCCACTCGGCCTGCACGCGATCGATGCGGCCGTCGAGCGCGGCTTCGATCAGTTCGAGCAGGTCCGAGCGCAGGCGCATCATGATCGGCTGGGTTTCCGGATCACCGAAGCGCACGTTGAATTCGATCACCCTGGGTGCGCCGGTCTTGTCGATCATCAGGCCGGCGTAGAGGAACCCGATGAAGGGCGCGCCTTCGGCGGCCATGCCGGCGAGGGTAGGTTCGATCACTTCCTTGAGGATGCGTTTCTCGACGTCGGGGGTGACGACCGGGGCTGGCGAGTAGGCGCCCATGCCGCCGGTATTCGGACCCATGTCGCCCTCGTCGCGGCGCTTGTGGTCCTGGCTGGTCGCCATCGGCAGGGCGCGGCGGCCGTCGCTGATCACGATATAGCTGGCTTCTTCCCCTTCCAGGAACTCCTCGATGACCACGCGCGAGGACGCATCACCCAGCGACTTGGCACCCAGCATGTCGCGCAGGGCCTGCTCGGCGTCGGGCAGGGTCAGTGCCACCACCACGCCCTTGCCGGCGGCCAGACCGTCGGCCTTGATCACGATCGGTGCGCCGTGCTGGCGGACATAGGCCAGGGCCGGCGCCAGATCGGTAAAGGTGGCGTAACGGGCAGTCGGGATGTTGCGCCGGGCGAGGAAGTCCTTGGCGAAGGATTTGGAGCCTTCCAGCTGAGCGGCGATGCGGCGCGGGCCGAAGCAACGCAGCCCGGCGCTGCGGAATCGGTCGACGATGCCGGCCACCAGCGGGCCTTCCGGGCCGACGACGGTGAGGTCGACCCGCTCGCGCTTGGCAAGATCGATGAGGCCGTCGAGATCGGTCATCGGCACGGCAACATTGCGCACGCCAGGCTCGGCGGCGGTACCGGCATTGCCCGGGGCAACCAGCACTTCCGTGACGCGCGGGGACTGCTTGAGCTTCCACGCCAGGGCGTGTTCGCGGCCGCCGGAACCGATAACAAGAATTCTCATGCCTTGCCCATCCGAGTCTGCCGCGCCCCCGCGGCGAAGGGCGCGCATTGTAGCTGGTGTGACCGCCAGGACGGTCAGCGCAGAGCCGCGAGCAGGTCCGTACGGGGGAGTTTGCCCGTCTCGTTACGCGGTAGCGCGGACACCAGGCGCAATGGTCTTGGCAGGAAGGCCGGATCGATCGATTGCCGCAGCGCGGCCAGGAGATCGGCTTCGGTCAGGCCGGGTGCCACGGCCAGTGCCGCCACGCGTTGTACCCCGGCCGCATCGGCGTCGCCCTGGAAGACTACCCCGTCGACAACGCCCGGAATGGCCAGGAGGCGCCGGGTGAGGTCGCCCAGCGAGGCGCGCTTGCCGGCGATCTCCAGCAGGTCAGCGTTGCGCCCGCAGAGCCGGAAGCGGCTTTCCGGCAGCAGCTCGATGATGTCCTGCAACAGCACGGGCGCCTCGAACCAGGGGGCGTCGACCGTGGTGCCGTCCGGTTGGGGGCGCAGCAGCACGCCCTCGTGCCGACGCCAGGCGTCTTCCCGGGCGGTCCGGCGATAACCGATCACGCAGGTCTCGGTGGAGCCGAAGACTTCCAGTACGGGGGCTGAGAAGCGGGATTCGGCCTGGCGGGCCAGGTCCGCGGCGAGTGGCGCCGTGGCGCTCAGGAGGCCGCGGATCGGCGGCAAGATGGTGCCATCGTCCTGCGCCACGACGCGCAGGTGAACCGGCGTGGTCACCAGCAGCCGCGGCTCCGGTACTTCGGCTAGCGCGCAGCCGATGTCCGCGGGCAACAGCGGGCGCCCGGCATGGACGGCGAACGGTCCCTGCAGGGGCAGCAACACGGAGGTTTCCATGCCGTACATGTGCTGTGGCGGTACCGTCGCCACGATGTTCAGCGGTTCGGCCGCCAGTGCCTGGACGATGGCCTCGACATTGCGCCGGGTGCTTTCACAGAAGGAGCGCCAGGTTTTGGGATTGGCCTTGGGCGTGCCAGTGGAGCCCGAGGTATAGCCGATGGCGACGATGTGATCGCCGGGGATCGTGAGCGTGGACGGTTCGACGGGATCCAGTGCCAGCGTGGAGATCTCTGGCAGCCGGTGAAAACAGTCCTGCTCGGCGCCCACGTCGCAGTCGCCCAGTGCGTAGCTGCCCGGATGGGCCGCCAGCACTTCTGCAACCGCCTGCGGAGCGCGGCAGGGCGGCAGCAGGTTGGTCTGGCCGGCGAAGGCGATGGCGGCGAAGGCGACGAGAAAGTGGTAGCGGTCTTCGCACAGGTTGACCGCGGCGGACCCGGCCGGCAGTTGCCGCGCGACCGCAGCGACCTCGGCCAGGAAACGGCCTGCGGTGACGGCTTCGCCGTGGCGCCAGGCGACCACGCGCCCGATGTCACCGACGACCACGGCACGACCGGCCGGATTCGGAATCGGTTGAATGACGGCTGACAACGTGTCCCCCAAAACAGGTTAGCGCCGCACGAACTCTCCGGTGATAGCGTCGCGGATCGGCGTCGGACGCTCAAGCCCCCCGACCGGCCCGTCGAGCAGGACGTCGAGGCGCTCACCGAATGTCATACGAACTTCGGCGGCGTTTCGTGCGGGCGGTTCGCCATGCCGGTTGGCGCTGGTGGAGACCAGCGGTCCGCCGAAGGCGCGGCAAAGTGCGGCTGCCAGGGGATGGTCCGTGACCCGCACTGCGATGCCCGGATGATCGCGCGCGATCCATTCGGGCACTTTGTCAGAACGGGGGAAAATCCAGGTATTCGGGCCCGGCCACGAGGCCATGGCCGTGGCCAGGCATTCGCCGGGCACCTGGCGCAGGTCCAGGTACGGTGCGAGCTGGGCGTAGTCGGCGGCGATCAGCAGCACGCCCTGGGCGGCCGGTCGCTCCTTGAGCGCGAAGATGCGGTCCAGCGCCGCGGCGTTGGCCGGGTCGCAGCCCAGGCCGTAGACCGCTTCGGTCGGATAAGCGACGACGCCGCCGCGGCGCAGGGCCGCGACGGCAGCGTCGATGTCGGTCGCTGCGGGCGTCATGCGCGATCCCCGCGTTGCGTGCTACGCAGAGTGCAGCAGGACATGTCTGCAGTCAGGCGCGCTTGGCCGCGGCCTTCTTCGCCGCTGCCTTCTTGGCGGGTACCTTTTTCGCCGCGGATTTCTTGGTCGCCGCCTTCTTGGCCGGAGCCTGGTCGGACGCGGCCTTCTTCGCCGGCGCCTTGGCGGCGGCCTTCTTGGCCGTGGCCTTCTTCGCCGCCGGCGCCGCCGCGTCGGACTTCGCCTTGCCCTTGGCAAAGCGCGATCCGCGCTTGGGTTTATCCGGTGCGGCCGCCAGCAAGTCCGCGCATTCGGCTTCGGTCAGCGATTCGGGTTCGCGATCTTTCGGGATACGCGCATTCTTCGCACCGTCGGTGATGTACGGACCAAACCGGCCACGCAGAACCTGGATGGCGCCGTCGCGGAAGCTGGCAATCACGCGATTGGCGGCGGCTTCGGCCTTCTCCTGCAGCAGCTGCAGGGCGCGGGGCAGTTCGATCGTGTACGGATCGTCCTCGGCTTTGAGCGAAGCGTAGACCTTGCCGTGCTTGACGAACGGTCCGAAGCGGCCGACGCCGACGGTGATGTCCTCGCCGTCGGGATGCGGGCCGAGGTTGCGCGGCAGCTTGAACAGCTCCAGTGCTTCCTCGAGCGTGATCGTGTGCATGCTCTGGCCGGTGCGCAGACTCGCGAACCGCGGCTTGTCCTCGTCTTCCTTGGTACCGATCTGGGCGAACGGCCCGTAGCGCCCCAGGCGCACGGAAACCGGCTTGCCGCTGGCCGGATCGTCGCCGAGCAGGCGCGAGCCGGTGGCTTCGGACTTGTCGACGGTTTCGATCTTCTCGTCCACCAGCGACTTGAACGGTGACCAGAAGCGATGCATCAGCGGCACCCAGTCTTCCTCGCCGCGACTGACCGCGTCGAGCTCGTCTTCGAGCTTGGCGGTGAAGTCGTAGTCGACGTAGCGGGTGAAATGGCCCGAAAGGAATTTGCTCACCGCGCGGCCGACGTCCGTCGGACGGAAGCGCCGGCTGTCGAGCGTCACGTACTCGCGCGCCAGTAGCGTCTGGATGATGCTGGCGTAGGTCGACGGACGGCCGATACCGTATTCCTCCAGCGCCTTGACCAGGCTGGCTTCGGAGTAGCGCGGCGGCGGCTCGGTGAAGTGCTGTTCGGCCAGGATGTCACGCAGCGGCAGGCGGTCGCCGATCTTGAGCACCGGCAGTTTGCGGCCTTCGTCTTCGTCCTCGGCGGATTTCTGGTCGCGGCCTTCCTCGTAGACGGCAAGAAAGCCCGGATCGACCACCGTCGTGCCGCTGGCGCGGAACGCCGACGCGTCGCCGCAGGCCATGTCGACCGAGACGGTATTCATCGTGGCGTGCTGCATCTGCGAGGCCACGGTGCGTTTCCAGATCAGCTCGTAGAGCTTGCGCTGCTCGTCCGATAGCGCGCTGGCGACGCTCGCCGGGCGGCGCATGGCCGACGTGGGGCGGATCGCCTCGTGCGCTTCCTGCGCATTCTTGGATTTGGTCTTGTAGACGTTCGGCGCCGGCGGCACGGAGCCCGCGCCGAAATCGCGGCGGATCACATCGCGCAGCTCGGTGACGGCGTCTTCCGACAGGTGGGTGGAGTCGGTACGCATATAGGTGATGAGGCCGACGACGCCCTCGTCACCCAGCGCAATGCCTTCATACAGCTGCTGCGCCAGGCGCATGGTGCGGCTGGTGGAATACCCGAGCTTGCGCGCAGCTTCCTGTTGCAGCGTGGAGGTCGTGAACGGCGCCGCCGGGCGACGCTTGCGTTCCTTGGACTGTACGTCGCTGACCACCAGCTCGCCCTTGGCGGCGGCCAGCAACGCATCGCGGGCGGCGTGCGCATCGCGGGCGTTGGTCAGGTCGAACTGTTCGAACTTCTTGCCGTTCAGGCGCAGCAGACGCGCGCGGAACGGCTGCGTGGCATGGGCGACGTCGGCGTCCATGCTCCAGTATTCGCGCGGGACGAAACGTTCGATTTCGTCTTCGCGCTCGACAATCATGCGCAGCGCGGGCGACTGCACCCGGCCTGCCGAAAGGCCGCGCTGCACCTTGCGCCAGAGCACCGGCGAGAGATTGAAGCCAACCAGGTAATCCAGGGCGCGCCGCGCCTGTTGCGCGTTGACCAGGTCGAGCGAGAGCTCGCGCGGGTGCTCGACCGCGTCCTTGATGGCCTTGGGGGTAATTTCCGAGAACACCACGCGGTGGACGTCCTTGCCGTCGAGCAGGCCGCGTTCACGCAGGATCTCGCTGATGTGCCAGCTGATGGCTTCGCCTTCGCGATCCAAGTCGGTTGCCAGATACAGGGCTTCGGCCTTGGCCGCCGCCTTGGCGATGGCGTCGACGTGACGTTCGTTCTTGTCAATCACCGCGTAGTTCATGGCGAACTCGCGCTCGGGCTGCACCGCGCCTTCCTTGGGGACCAGGTCGCGCACATGCCCGTAGGAGGCAAGGACGGTGAAGTCCTTGCCCAGGTATTTGTTGATCGTCTTCGCCTTTGCGGGCGATTCGACGATGAGAAGATTCTTGGCCATCGGGTCTGGCGCGTCCTCTGCGCATGCCGGCGGGCGAGCCGCCGACCGCTCTGGTCAGGGTTTGGAAAGGGCCGGGCGCTGCGGACTGCCCTCGTCTTTTTTCATCGTGCACACACGCCGCAGCGTGCTGTCAAGCCGGACTTCGGGAAGTTGTGCGGTGCGACACGGGCGATCGACCATCGTCCGGCCGGTCCGGCAGGACATCGCCGCGACCGAATGGCCTGTTGGAAAAACAATTGCAAAATCAGCGCATTGAGGTCGTGACACGGGTTTCTGGCGGCAAATCTCGGCGCCATCAGCTGCGCATATAGCGGCCGCCCCCGGCGGAAACAACCTCTCCCTGCAGTTCCAGCACCAGCAACATCGAGGAAAGCGCCGAAATACTCATGGCCGCGCGGTCGGCGAGTTCGTCCAGGCTGAGTGGATCGTGGCCCAGCGCGGCGAGAAGGCGCACATAATCGGCGTCGCGCTCGACTCCGGCCGCCTCGACAGGGGAGGCGGCTGCCGGCGCCAGCCGGGCCCGCAGCCGCTCGCCCAGGATGAGGGCCATCGGTGCCAGCTCGGCGACGATTTCCTCGCTGGCTTCGACGAGCTTGGCGCCCTGGCGGATCAGCTGGTGACAGCCGCGCGCGAGCGGATTGTGGATCGAGCCGGGGAGGGCGAACACCTCGCGCCCCTGCTCGGCCGCCAGGCGTGCCGTGATGAGCGAGCCGGACTTGAGCCCCGCCTCGATCACCAGCACCCCGAGGGACAGGCCGGCAATCAGGCGGTTGCGGCGTGGAAAGTGGCCCGGGCGGGCATCGGTGCCCGGCGGAAATTCCGTGACGATGACGCCGCTCGCGCCGATTCGCCCGGCCAGTTCCGCATGCTTGCGCGGATAGACCAGGTCGGGCCCGGTACCCATCACCGCGATCGTCGTTCCTGGCGCCTCCAGGGCGCCCAGGTGCGCGGCACCGTCGACCCCGTCGGCGAGCCCGCTGGTGATGGCAAAGCCGCCCTGGGCGAGGCTGCGGGCGAAACTGCGGGCATTGGCGAGGCCACCGGCGGTTGCACTGCGCGCACCGACCACGCCGATCTGCGGAACCCACAGCAGGCCTGGCTCGCCGATCACGAACAGGGCTGCCGGCGGCTGAGCCGTATCGCGCAGCAACGGCGGGTAATCCGCATCGTGCCAGGTGAGCAGGTGATGCCGCGGCAGGGCAAGCCAGGCTTCGTCCTCGTCCAGACGGCCTTCGTCCGGCTGCCGCAGCCAGGCCAGCGAGGCCTCGTCAATGGCGAATTCGCGGCGCAGCAGGTCGATCGTGTCCACCGCGGCAGTGGCACTGCCGGCGCGCTCGACCAGCGAACGGATGCTGACGCCGCCCAGCCCAGGGGCACGCAGCAAGGCCAGCCAGGCACGGGTTTCCGCGTTGCTGCGCGTCGGTGCCGGGGCAGGGGTATCGGGCGGGGTAGTCATACCATCCTTGGGCCACGTGGGTGCAGCGTCCAGGCTGCCGTGAAGGTGTCTCGCCGCGTAAGACACTGCGAAACGCGCTCAAAACCGCTGGCGTTCAATCCGTTGGCGCACGGTTTCGCGAACCTGAAAGTAAAACGGCGCGGACAAGCCGCGCCGTTGTGAGTCGCTGATCGATACCGTCAGTCGGGTGCGCGCAGGACGTCCTGGCGGTGCACCGGACGCAGGCCGTCCATCACCAGGCCGTAGCTGACCCGGTCGAAGGTGCGGAAGATCATCACGTGGCCGATGTATTCCTCCGGCAGGGTGACCTTGGCGTCCTTCGGGTGGAACAGGTGCTTGGCCGTGCCCTCGGTATAGGCGTAGTCGTCGTTGATCGTCTCGCCCGGCGTATAGATCGAGTACGTCTCGCCGTTCTCGACGCCGTCGGCGGCGCCGCGCGACAGTGCCACGACCTGACGCGGGCCGATCGCGTTCACCGCATCGGTGAAGGCCAGGACCTTGAAGTCGCTCGGCACTTCTTCCGGCGGGTGCGGCAGGTACTGGGAATCGTAGGGCTTGTCTTCGACCGGCATGATCAGGTCGCCGGGGCGAACTTCCATGTCGGAGTAGGTGACCAGCATCGAGCTCGGGCTGCCCTCGCGGGTAACCTGGGCGTTGCCGATGACCTGCACCTCGTAGCCGAGCACCTTCACGTCGCCGGAGAAGGTGTGCTCCATCGGACTGTGCACCCACAGCACCTTGGACTGGCCGTGCAGCGGATCGACCTCGCGCACGTGGGTCGTCGGCGCACCGCCTTTTTCCTTGGGCGGCAGCGAGTAGTACAGGTTGGTCGGCCGTACCACGACGAAACGGTCGCCTGCCTTGCCGTCGCTGTTGCGCACGTAGATCAGGTTGCCGCTGGTCCCGCGCAGCTTGTTTTCTTCGATGGCCAGGACATGCGGCAGGCCCTTGAACGTTTTCTCGTCCACGACCCGCATGTTCTTCAGGAAATGCTCGATGTCCTTGAGCGGAATCGGCTGGATGGCCTCATCCAGTGGCGAGGAGCGCACGCGCGGCCCGGTGCCACTCAGGCGATAGCGCCCGTTGAGATAGGAGAGATTGAGCACATCACCCGGATAGATCAGGTGGGGGTTCTCCACCTGCGGATTGGCCTGCCAGATCTCAGGCCAGAGCCACGGTTTCTTCAGGAAACGCGCGGAAATGTCCCACAGCGTATCCCCGCGTTTTACCGTGTAGGTATCAGGGTGGTCGGTGCGCAACTCGGCTTCGCTGACGGCGGCGGCAGCGACGGTGAGCAGCAGTCCAGCAAAAAGTGCAGGTAGTTTTTTAAGCATGGCTGCCAATTACCTGATTCCCCAAGGGCCTTGTGAGTGTAGCCTAAGAAAAATCGCACGCAAGCGATAGTCGCCGGGCGGTTAAGGCCGCCGGCCGCAAAAATCGCCGCGGCACCCCCTAAGCGGTCGATTCCGCGTAGAATTTCGGCATGTTATGCGCAGGGCGGGTATGGCTTCCGCCAACTTCCGCGCAAATCGCTTTCGAGGTATCCGTCGTGGCAAAGCTGACCATCCTGGAATTTCCCGATCCCCGGCTGCGCACCAAGGCGCAACCGGTGACTGAATTCGGACCGGACCTCAAACGTCTGGTGGCCGACATGTTCGAGACCATGTACGAGGCGCCGGGCATTGGCCTGGCCGCCACGCAGGTCAACGTGCACCGGCAGTTGCTGGTGCTGGATGTCTCCGAGGAGAAAAACCAGCCGCGCGTGTTCGCCAATCCGCGCGTGGTGGCCAAGGACGGCATCCAGACCTACCAGGAAGGCTGCCTGTCCGTACCCGGCATCTACGCAGATGTCGAGCGGGCCAACCTGATCACGGTCGAAGCCGAGGACGCGGACGGCAAGACCTTCCGCCTCGACGCCGACGGCCTCCTCGCCGTCTGCATCCAGCACGAGATGGATCACCTGGCCGGACGCCTGTTCGTCGACTACCTCTCGCCGCTCAAGCGCGAGATGGTGCGCAAGAAGCTCGAAAAGCAGCGCCGCAACGCGGCCAGCGGCTGAGGTTGGCATGAGCCAGGCTCTGCGCGTGGTGTTCGCCGGAACACCGGAGTTTGCCGTGCCTTGCCTCGCCGCCTGCCGTCAGGCAGGGGTCGAGGTGGTGGCTGTCTACACCCAGCCGGATCGCCCGGCCGGCCGCGGGCGCAAGCTCACGCCCAGCCCCGTCAAGCAGGCGGCCGAAGCCGCCGGCCTGCCGGTGGAACAACCCGAAACGCTGCGCAATCCGGCCGCCCGGGCGGTGCTGGCGGCGTACCGGCCGGATCTGATGGTCGTCGTGGCCTATGGCCTGATCCTGCCGCAGTCCGTGCTGGACATCCCGGCCTTCGGTTGCTGGAACGTGCATGCCTCGCTGCTGCCGCGCTGGCGGGGTGCCGCGCCGATCCAGCGCGCGGTCCTCGCCGGTGATGCGGAAAGTGGCGTGTGCCTGATGCGCATGGAGAAGGGCCTGGATACGGGCCCGGTCATCGCGCGCACCGTTACGGCGCTGTCACCTGCGGAGACGGGCGGTTCGCTGCACGATCGCCTGAGTGTGATGGGTGCCGAGGTACTGGCGCCTGCATTGTTGACGCTCGCGGCTGCGCGGCAGGCACCGCCCTGCGACCCGCAGCCGGTGGATGGCGTCACCTACGCACACAAGCTCGACAAGGCTGAAGCGGTGATCGACTGGCGCGACAGCGCACAGGCGATCGAACGCAAGGTGCGCGCGTTTGACCCGTGGCCCGTCGCCGAGGGTGACGTGGCGGGCGAGCGCCTGCGCGTGTGGTCTGCCGTTGCCGTCGGCGACGGCGGGCGCGGTCAGCCCGGAGACATCGTGGCGGCCGGTCGCGATGGCATCGACGTTGCCACTGGCGACGGCGTGCTGCGGATCCGCGAACTGCAGCGCGCCGGTGGGCGCCGTGTGCAGGCCGTGGACTACCTCAATGCGCGTCCCGAGCTGCGCAAGGCCATCACATGAACGACGCGCGGGCTTTGGCCGCCCAAGGCCTCGATCGCATCGTGCGCGGTGGCGTCTCGCTGCGCGCTGCGTTTGCGGAACTTTCCCCTCGTATCAAAGAGCCGCGCGACCGCGCGCTGCTGTCTGCACTGCTGCACGACGGCGCGCGCTGGTGGCCACGCTACGACGCCGTGCTGGACCGCCTCGTGCAGAAACCGCTGCGCACGCGCGAACCGCTGGTGCATGCGCTGATGGTGCTTGGCCTGGTCCAGGTGGCTGCGATGGGCATGGCCGAATACGCCGCTGTCGCCGCGACGGTGGAAGCCGCGCGTCGCCTGAACCGTCCGCACTTCGCCGGATTGATCAACGCGGTGCTGCGCCGCTTCCTGCGTGACCGTGACGATATCGAGGCCATGATCCAGGCCGATCCGGTTGCGGCATCGGCACATCCGCGCTGGTTGATGGAACGCCTGCAGTCCGACTGGCCCGGGCAGTGGCCGGCGATCATCGCGGCCGGCAACGCGGCGGCTCCGTTGGTTTTGCGCGTCAATCGCCGGCGTGCCACCGTTGATGCGCTCCTGGCGCGTCTTCTGGCGGCCGGCATCGAGGCGCAGAAGCACGCGCATCTGGCGGACGCCGTGGTTCTCGCCGAGAGCACCGACGTCACCCAGCTGCCGGGTTTCGCCGAAGGCCTGTTTTCCGTGCAGGACGGCGCGGCCCAGCTGACGGCGCCGCTGCTGGCCCTGGCCGCCGGCCAGCGCGTGCTCGATGCCTGCGCGGCGCCCGGCGGCAAGGCCGCGCAATGCCTGGAACAGGCCGATGTAAAGCTGCTTGCGCTGGATCGTGATGCACGCCGTCTTGAGTCGGTGACCGACACGCTGCAGCGGCTGGGATTGAGCGGCCGCTGCGTCGCCGCCGACGCGGCCACGCCGGATACCTGGTGGGACGGCCAACCTTTCCACCGCATCCTGCTCGATGCCCCGTGCAGCGCCACTGGCGTCATCCGGCGCCAACCGGATATCCGTCTGCACCGCCGTGCGGCTGATATCGCGCCGCTGGTCGCCGAGCAGGCGCGCCTGCTCGAGGCCCTGTGGCCCCTGCTGGCACCGGATGGTCGCCTGGTCTATGCCACCTGTTCGATACTGCGCGCCGAGAACGCGGACCAGGTCGATACCTTCCTGGCCCGTCATCCGGACGCGGTCGCCGAAACCGTCATTCCAGAATGGTTCGGGCGTGCCAGCGGCGCCGGGCGCCAGAACCTTCCGGGGGAGAATGGCATGGACGGGTTTTTCTATGCGGTCCTGCGCAAAGCCGGCTGAACGCCAGGCCCTTGCCTCCCGCGACGGTGTGTCGCGGGGCAGCGCGTTTTCTGCTCCCCTCCTGGTAGCACTTCGCGCACTCGGTGCGGCGGCGCTGCTGCTGCTCTGCGGGTGCTCGTCCAACCAGGCACACCTGGCCGTCGCCTCGGCGCGCATCGAGCCGCGCGGCGGCGCAACGGCCCTGGTGGTCGACTGCGACTGGAAGCCCAGCGAGGCCATGCTCGAGGCGCTGGACCATGGCATCGCGCTGGGCCTGCGCCTGCGCCTGTATCGCGAGCAGCCCGGCCTGATCGGCTGGCGCCGCGTCGCCAGCATCGAGCGCCACGTGGACCTCCGCTACTACCCGCTGACGCGCCGCTACCAGTTGCGTGACCTGGATATCGGCACTGTTCAGAGCTTCGGCGTTCGCGCCGCGGCACTGGCCGCACTCAGCCGGCTGGAACTGCCTCTGCGCGGCGGTGCGATGGCCGCGCAGGCCGGTGAACGTCATCGGCTGCGCATCGAGCTGGATACCTCGGCGCTGCCCGGGGCATTGCGCCTGCCGGCCCTGATCAGTCCCGCCTGGCGCCAGGATGACGTGGAGCTCAAATGGTCCGCTACCGGCGCGGGCTGACGTGGCTGACCCGACGGGTCCTGCCCGCGCTGGCGGTGCTGGCCCTGCTGGGCTGCGCGTTGCTGCTGGCCGGCGATGCGGCCAGTGGCAGCAATCGCCTGGGGCGTCTGTATCCATGGATGCTCGGCTTCGCCAGTCTCGCCTTGCTGGTACTGATTGCGGTGATCGCCGTCCGCCTGGTGCGCCTGTTCCAGGACGTGCGCCGCGAAGTGCCCGGTGCGCGGCTCACGCGCCGGCTCCTGGCCATGCTGATGGTGCTGGCACTGCCGCCGGTCGTGGTGGTGTACGGATTTGCGATCAATTTCCTCAATGCCACGGTCGATGCCTGGTTCAACGTGCGCCTGGAGCAATCGCTGGACGACGCACTGGAAGTCGGGCGGCTGTACATCGACGAACGCCTGCGCGTCACCGAGGAAGCCAGCGCCCGGCTAGCGACGGCCCTGGCCGATGTGCCGGAAGGCGACACCCAGGCGAAACTCGACGAGGTGATCGACGCGCTCGCGGCGACGGAGCTCACCGTGTTCGGCGACAACGCGACGGTGATTGCCACCGCGAGCTCGGATCCGCGATTTCTCAATCCCGCGTACCCGGATGCCGCCACCCTCATGCGCCTGTCCGGCGGTGGTCGCTACGCCTCGGCCGAACCGATCGGCGAAACCCTGGTGCTGCGCGTGCTGGCGCGTGTGGGCGAGGCCAGCGGCAAGCCGCGGTTGCTGCAGGCCCTGTTTCCGCTGCCGGAGAAGCTGCGCCCGCTGACCCAGCACATTGAAGCGGCCAGTTTTGACTTCCAGCGCCTCAAATTCCTGCGCGGCTCGCTCAAGCTCACCTTCACCCTGGTGCTGACGTTCGTGCTGCTGCTGTCGGTGTTGTTCGCCCTGCTCACGGCCTTCGGCGTGGCGCGCCGGCTGGTGGCGCCGATCGGCCGCCTGGCCGCCGCGACGCGCGCGGTGGGCGCGGGCCGCTATGACACGCCGCTGCCGGTGGCCAGTCACGATGAGCTGGGTTTTCTGCTCGATTCGTTCAACCAGATGCAGCGCGAACTGGAACGTGCCAGTGCGCGGGCCCAGCGCAGCACCCAGGAAACCGAGGCGCAACGGGCCTATCTGCGCACCGTGCTTGAGCACCTGTCGGCCGGCGTGCTGGGCATCGATCGCGACGGCGTGCTGCGCACGGTCAACCGTGCGGCCGACAGCATTCTCGGCGTGGCACTGTCGCGCCTGCAGGGCCAGCCGCTGGCGACCGTGCGCGCCCACCAGCCGGAGCTGGCGCCGCTGATCGATCCGCTGCTGCGGCACCTGCGCGAAAACGCGCGTGAGTGGCGTGAAGAAGTGGTGGTCGAGCGCGACAACGAACGCCGCATCCTGCTGCTGCACGGCACCGAGCTGGTCGCCGGCGGCGCCGACGATGCCGGTTACGTGGCGGTGTTCGACGACCTGACCCTGCTCAACCGGGCCCAGCGCGACGCGGCCTGGGCGGAAGTCGCGCGGCGCCTGGCCCATGAGGTGAAGAACCCGCTCACGCCGATCCAGCTGGCCGCCGAACGCCTGCGCCGGCGCTTTATCGGGCGCCTGCCCGTCGATGACACCGACCTGATGGACCGCGCCACGCGCACCATCGTCAACCAGGTCGAAGCACTCAAGGCGATGGTCAATTCGTTCGGTGACTATGCGCGTCCGCCGCAGTTGTCGACGCGGCCGCTGGCGCTGCACGCACTGGTCGGCGAGGTGCTCGACCTCTATGAAAACGACCAGCGCCTGCAACTGGTGCGCCGCTTTGCCGCCGAGGAACTACTGGTACGCGCCGATGCCGGCCGGCTTCGCCAGCTGTTGCACAACCTGATGAAGAACGCGCTTGAGGCCATCGGTGAGACCGTCAAGCCGCGTATCGAGGTGAGCACGTCGCGGGTGGAGGAGGGCGACCGAGCGTTTGCGGAGTTGACGGTCGCGGATAACGGCCCCGGCCTTCCCGAAGGCTTCGACGAACGCTGGTTCGAGCCCTACACCAGCAGCAAGGCACGCGGTACGGGCCTGGGTCTTGCGGTCGTGAAGAAGATCGTCGAAGAGCACGGCGGCAGTATCCGCGCAGAAGGTCGTGAGGGCGGGGGCGCCAGTTTCCGCCTGCGCCTGCCGCTGGATTGAGCGGCCGCACGGTAGCGTCCGTGGCTGCCGTTATACTTGGCGATCCGGCACCGGCCGCCGACCGTTGCGAACTACCAAGCCTTCATGTCTACCACTGTGCGCTCTGCCGTGTCCTGGTCGCTGACGCCGCGCCAGGAGGTGTGGCTGTTCTTCGCCATCGCCTTTGTCATCCTGTTTGCCGGCCTCGGCCTGCGTGACCCGTGGCCGGCCGACGAGCCGCGCTTTGCGCTGGTCGCCAAGCAGATGGTGGAAAGCGGCAACTGGCTGATCCCGCATCGCGGTAGCGAGCTGTACTCGGACAAGCCGCCGCTGTTCATGGCGCTGCAGTCGTTCTTCTACACGCTGACCGGCCAGTGGCGCGTTGCCTTCCTGCTGCCGTCGCTACTGGCCGGGCTGGGCATGCTCGGGTTGACCTACGATCTCGGGCGGCGCCTGTGGAATCACCGGGTCGGCCTGTATGCGGCTTCTGCGCTGTTGTGCACGTTTCAGTTTGTCTACCAGGCCAAGCGCGCGCAGATCGATCCCACCGTCAGTTTCTTCATCACGGCCGCAAACTACGGGCTGCTGCGCCATTTCCTGCTAGGCCCCGACTGGCGCGCCTACTGGTTCGGCTGCTTTGCCGCGGGGCTGGGCGTCATCACCAAGGGGGTGGGCGTACTCGCGCTGCTGATGTTCGCGCCGTACCTGCTGGCGCTGTGGCAGGAGTGGAACGGCGTGGCGCGCAATCCCGGCGGCAACTGGCGCTGGCTGGCGGGCGGCCTGTTTTTCATGGCCGCGACGGCGCTGTGGCTGGCACCGATGTTGTACGCGGTGAAGACGCAGACCGCGCCCGAGTACGCGGCGTACATGAACGATATCCTGTTCCGGCAGACGGCCGGCCGGTACACGGAGTCCTGGGATCACCACCAGCCGCCCTGGTACTACCTCGGCGTGGTCCTGTTTGCCTGGCTGCCGCTGTCACTGACGTATCCCTGGGCTATCCCACGCTGGTGGCGGGCTCTCAAGGCGCGCGACGCACGCATCCTGCTGCCCCTGGTGTGGGTATGCCTGGTCGTGCTGTTTTTCACCTTTCCCAAAGGCAAGCGTGACGTCTACATCATGCCGGCCCTGCCGCTGCTCGCCCTGCTGGTGGGCTCGCAGATCGAATCGATCGTCCAGTCGCTGAATTTCCGGCGGCTGGTGGCGGGATTTGTCGGGGCACTGGGCTTGCTGTTCACCGTCGTCGGCGCACTGGCCTGGGGCGGGCACCTGGAGAGGGCCAATCGCATGGTCGAGCAACGCGGCCTGGAAGCAGGCGGTGCGGTGCTGTGGGGTTTCGTGGTCGTGGTGGGCGTGATCTGCGTGGTGGCTGCGCTGGCCGGCCGTACCAGACGTCCCTTGCAGGCACTGGCCGCGAGCCTGGCCGCGCTCTGGCTGGGCTGGAGCTTCTGGGCCTATCCGGTGCTCAACGATTCCACCTCAGCGGTCGGCGTCATGCGCCGCGCCGGCGAGATGATCGGTCCCGATGCCGAGCTCGCCCTGGTGGCGTGGAAAGAGCAGAACCTGCTGCACGCGGATCGCCCCACGCGCGATTTCGGGTTCGTTCGCCCCTGGCATTCGCAACTGCAGGACGCCGCCCGCTGGCTGCAGGAGAACCCGCAGAAGCGCTGGGTGTTCATCCTGCGCGGGGCCTTCGGTGAATGCGTCGATCCGGCGAAGGCCACCTACGTCGGCCACGCCAACCGGCGCGAGTGGTACCTCATCCGTAGCGATGCGCTGCGCGAAGGCTGCGATCCGGCGAAGGCGATAGCGGGCGAAGACGACGACAATCCGAACACCTGATCCCGCGTGTGAGGTACGCGTCGACGGTGGTCAGTCGATGCGCAATCCCCGCTCGAGCAGCCACAGCTTGATGAACTTCTGCCGCACGTAGTTGGATTCCACCCAGGCATACACCAGCCCGCGCCAGCCGTCGCGGAAGCCGGCGCGCAGCACGATGCCGCGAAAGAACCGCCAGAACGGATTGAGCACGATATTGGCCATGGAGGCGCGACGACCGCGGGCGTGGTCGTGCCGGGCCATCAGGCGGGCATATTTCTCCAGCCGGTTGATCTGGTCGGCGAGCGAGCGATAGGCGCGGTGTTCCAGGTCGCCGTCCAGGGTCTTCACGGCCCCGTCGACGCTGACGTGCTCGTGGATCTCGCGATCGCCGCGCCAGCCGCCGTGGCGCCGGTCGAACAGGCGCAGCACGCGATCCGGATAGGCGTTGCCATGGCGCAGGAAGGCGCCGAAGTACTCGGTGGCGCGGGCGAAGCGGTAGCCCGGTACGGGGAATCCGGCCTCGCGCTCACGCTCGATCGCCGCGCGCAGTTCCGGAGTGACCCGCTCATCGGCGTCCAGGCATAGCACCCAGTCGGCGGCGGCCTGCCGGACGGCGAAATCCTTCTGCGTGCGGTAACCGTCGAACGGGCGTTGCAGCACGCGTGCGCCCCGGGCCTCGGCGCGCTCGCGCGTGTCGTCCGTCGAACCGGAATCGACCACGACGATGTCGTCGCAGAAGGCCAGTGATGCCAGGCATTCGTCGATGCGGTCGGCTTCGTTGAACGTGATGATGCAGGCGCTGAGGCGGGGGCGGGTGGTCATGCGCGGAAGGCTCGGGAAGCGATCCGGCAAGCATAGCCGGCCGCGGCCCGGTCCGGCCCCCTCTGGGCTACACTGCGCGCCCCCGGAATCCGTGAGAGCGACCGTTGTCCAGCCGCCGACTTCCCGTGCCGCCCGCCTGGTTGATGCTGTGGTTGTGCGTAGCGTTCTTTGCCATTTTCCAGCACGGCCCGATGCCGTTGTATTCGACGCGCACGCTTGCCGTGGCCTGGGAAATGTGGGATCGCGGCCAGTTCCTCGTGCCGCATATCAACGGCGAGCCGTACAGCCACAAGGTGCCGCTGCTGTTCTGGCTGATCCACGCCGGCTGGGCGGCGACAGGTGTGAACGATGTCTGGCCGCGCGTGCTGCAGGTGCTGATTGGCGCTACCTGGCTGGTGGCCGCGGCGGCGCTGGCGCGGCGGGTTTTCGCGTTGCGTCCTGCGGTCGGGCGCATGGCGCCGTGGTTCCTGATCGCGCTGGCCTATTCGTTCCTGTTCGGCCTGCAGATCATGTACGAGGTGCTGCTGGCGGCCTGCGTCGCCGGCGCGATGCTTGCCCTCACCGGGCGTCCCCGCTGGACCTGGTTTGCCCTGGCGGTCGGTGCCGGCCTGATGACCAAGGGGCCGGTGGCACTGTTGCATGTGGCGTTTCCCTTCCTGCTCGGTCCCTGGTGGAGTGAACACGCCCGTGCCGACCGGCGCGGCTGGTACCTGCGCGGTGGCCTGGCGCTCCTGGCCGCGTTTGCACTGTTGGTGGCGTGGGCTGTGCCGGCGGGGTTTGCCGGCGGCGAGGAATACCGGAACCAGCTGTTCTTTTCGCAGACCGCCGGCCGCGTGGTGCAGAGTTTCGATCATGCACGGCCGCTGTGGTGGTACCTGCCGATGCTTGGCGCGCTGCTGTTTCCGTGGATTGGCTGGCCGCGCCTGTGGCGGGCCGTGGCGACCTGGCGCCGCCCGCTCGGCGACGGCGAACGGTTCCTGATCGCCTGGCTGGTTCCCACGTTCGCGGTGTTCTGCCTGATCTCCGGCAAGCAGGTGTACTACCTGCTGCCGCTGCTGCCAGGCGTGGCCATGGCGATGGCGCGCGCCGTCAGCCGCCAGCAGCAGACGGACGGCGGGCACGGCTGGCGCTGGTCCGCCTGGCCGCTCGCGGTGACGGCGCTGCTGTTTGCGCTCTATCTGGCCGCGTTGCCGTTCCTGCGCGACAGCGGCCATCTGCATTCGCACTGGCTGCACGATGTGGCGCGGTACAGCCCCTGGTTCGCCGTGGGCTTTGGCGTGCTGGGCGGCGTACTGCTGCTGCCCGGCGAAGGGGAGACCGAATTGCACCGCATTGCCGGGGCGACGCTGCTGGGGGTCGGACTGGCACATGCCCTGTTCGCCCATACGCTGTTCCACAATTTCAACCTGAACCCGGCAGCGGACCGCCTGGCGCGCGCGGCGGCAGAGGGGCGTCCCATCGCCAACGTCGGCCCCTACGAGGGGCAGTTCCATTTTCGCGCCCGGCTGCGCATCCACATCGAAGACATCACCGTGCACCAGATCGGCGAGTGGGCGCGCACGCATCCGCGCGGGCTGATCGTGCAGTACCCGGCCAAGATCCGTCCCCAGGCGCGCCGCTATGCCGACCTGATCCAGCCGTTCCGGAACCGCTGGCTGGAGATCTGGCAGGCTGATGCCCTCGCGGCCGTCGAGGCCGGCCGGACCCCCGCCGATCCACCCCGCACCACCGCCCTGCATCCGCCGGATTACTGGCGCTTCGGTCCGCCGCCGTCACGCGAGTAGGCGCGGCAAGGCAGTCGACCTGACCGGTGCCCGCCGATGCGCTATGCTGCACCGTCGTTTTTTTGCAACAGGGGGCGGGCATGGCATCCGGTCAGATTCTCGTCGTCGATGACGAACCCGATATTCGCAGCCTGATCAAGGAGATCCTCGAGGACGAGGGGTACCAGGTCAGCACCGCCGAGAATGCCGAAGCCGCGCGCGAGGTGCGTCGCCAGTCGCGGCCCGACGTGATTCTGCTCGACATCTGGATGCCCGACACGGACGGCATCAGCCTCCTGCGCGAGTGGGCGGAGCGGGGCGGACTGCCGTGCCCGGTCATCATGATCTCCGGTCACGGCACCGTGGAAACAGCGGTCGAAGCCACGCGCCTGGGCGCGTATGACTTTGTGGAAAAACCCATTTCGCTTGCCAAGCTGCTGCTGACGGTCGAGCGGGCGTTCGAGGCCGGCCAGCTCAAGCGCGAGAACGAAGGGCTCAAACGCCAGGTGCCGGTACCACTGGAGCCGGTGGGCTCGTCGCGGCCGATGCAGGCCCTGCGCGGCCAGCTCGAACGCCTGGCGGGCCACGATACGTGGCTGCTGATGATGGGCGAGCCGGGCAGTGGCAAGGAGTCGCTGGCGCGCTGGCTGCACGAGAAGAGCGCGCGGCGCATCGGGCCCTTCGTGACTGTCGCGCCGGGCTCGCTGGCACGCGAGCACGCCACGCAGGCGCTGTTCGGTCTGGAAGACAGCGGTGGCGTTCAGCAGGGCCTGCTGGAGCAGGCCAATGGCGGTACCCTGTTTCTGGACGAGGTCGCCGAGCTCGATCCGGAGCTGCAGCTGCGTCTTTCCTCCACGCTCGAACGCCGTGAGCTGATCCGTTGCGGCGGGCGCGAGCCGGTGAACCTCGATATCCGCGTCGTCGCGGCCACCGCGCAGGATCTGGACAATCTGGTCGCCGCCGGCCGCTTCCGCGAGGAGCTCTACTATCAGCTCAAGGTCGTCCCGCTGGCCGTGCCTGCGCTGCGCGAGCGCGTGGAGGACGTTCCCGAGCTCCTGCAGTACTACGCTGACTTTTTCGCCAACCGCGACAAGTTGCCTTATCGCCTTTTCCCGGTCGCCGTGCAGAACCGCCTGCGCAACTATGGCTGGCCTGGCAACCTGCGCGAGCTGCGCAACCTGGTGCAGCGGCTGCTGATCCTGGGCAGCGTGCCCGAGGTGGATCTGATCGAAGTCGAACAGGCCCTGGGACATGGCGCCGGCACTCGCGCGCCCCGCGGCGAGGGATTCGACATCGACTACGGGCTGCCCTTGCGCGAAGCCCGCGAGCAGTTCGAGCGTGTCTACCTGCTCCGCCAGCTCCACGAAGCCGGCGGCAGCGTCGGAAAACTGGCGAAAGTCGTCGGGATGGAGCGCACGCACCTCTACCGCAAACTGCGCGACCTCGGCGTGGACGTCAAAGCGGTCGCCCGCGAGGACTAGTGGCCTGTCACACTCGCATCGGAAGTGACTGACTCGTTCTGCCGCGCTGTACCTGCTTCTCATTCGGGCTGTAGCGCTGCTACGGCCCCTCACACCGAAGCGACGCCCAGCACGACCAGGTCACTCCCGATTCTTCGGTTACAGGCCACTCGCAGTCGGGCCCGTCACGGCGTGATCAACCGCGCCAATAGGGGTTGTGCTCGTCCGGGCTCGGCCGGTACTGAAACCGCTTGTAGTGCCACTGGTACTGCTCGAAGGCGAGGTTCACGCATGCTTCCACGCCGTGGTTGAGGGCGGTGGTGGCGGCGCGCAGGTCCGCCGCGTCGATGCCCGCGGGCGCCGGGCGAAAACGGATGCGATAGCCGGCGCCCTTCGGCAGGCGCTCGGCGAAGGCGAACAGCACGGTGGCGCCGGTGCGGTGCGCCAGGCGTGAAACCAGCACCATCGTCAACGCTTCGACGCCGAAAAACGGGGCAAACTCGCCATCGCCCTGCTTGGGCGACTGGTCCGGCAGGATGCCCACCACGCCTCCCGACTGCAGCCGCTTGTAGAGCGTGCGCACGCCGGCGCCTTCCGCCCGCACCTGCTCCGGCTTGAGTTCGCCGCGCGCGCGCAGCAGCAGCGGCTCGATCTGCGCATGCCGCGGCGGCCGATAGACGATGGCGATCGGCGTGCGGCTGCACAGCCAGATGTTCAGAAGCTCCCAGCAGCCCAGGTGTGGCGCGGCAATGATCAGTCCCTTGCCGCCGTCGAGCGCAGCCTGGAACAGCGCCTCGCCGTCCACTTCGCGGACCAGCTCCAGGGCGTTGCGGGCGCCGCCGCCCCATACCTTCGCCACCTCGACGATGGACTTGCCCGTTTCCTGCATGGTCCGTTGCGCCAGCCGGTGACGTTGTTCGGTGCCCAATTGCGTAAGTACGAGCGAGAAGTTGATTTCGGTGTGGCGGCGCAGCCGGCCACGACTCCACCACAGCAGCCGGCCCAGCCCCGCGCCGCAGGCGTGCAGGAACCGCAGCGGCAGGCGGCCTGCCAGCTGCAGCAGGAAATAGAGGATGGCGATATTCCAGCGCATGGGAACCTCACATGGTAACGGCCGGATTGACCCTGTGACCATGCTTTCGCACCATCGGCGGATCCCGATTGAAAAGGACAGCGATGATCGCCCTGATCCAGCGCGTCACCAGCGCGCGCGTCGACGTGGACGGAGAGACGGTGGGGGCCATTGGACCAGGTCTTCTGGCACTGGTGGCGGTGCAACCAGAAGACGCAGAACCACAGACACAGCGGATGCTGCAACGAATTCTGGGCTATCGCGTCTTTTCGGATGCGGAGGGCAAGATGAACCGTTCGCTCGCCGACACGGGCGGCGGATTGCTGCTGGTATCCCAGTTCACCCTGGCCGCGGACACCAACTCGGGCATGCGGCCCAGCTTCTCGACAGCGGCAACACCCGCGGAGGGCGAATTCTGGTTCAACCGACTGGTCGAAATGGCACGGCAGGCACACCCACGGGTGGAAACCGGGCGATTCCGGTCCCATATGCAAGTGCACCTCGTCAACGACGGGCCGGTGACCTTCCGCCTGGAAGTGCGTTGACCGGATCTGGCCCGAAAACGCGTTTCGCTGTAACGGAATACCCCCGCCGGCTGCCCTTGACAGCCTTCCTATAATCCACAGTCTTTGCCTCCAGCCGATAAACACATGGCCATCGAAAACACCACACAGGATCAGCAGTCCGATCTTAAGCTCTTGATTGTAAAGGGGCGTGAGCAAGGCTATCTGACCTACGCCGAAGTCAACGATCACCTCCCCGACGACATCGTCGATCCGGAGCAGATCGAGGACATCATCGGCATGATCAACGGCATGGGCATCGAGGTGCATGAGATCGCACCGGATACCGAGCTGCTGACCCCCGATGCGCCCTCGGCCGTGACCGACGATGAAACCGCCACCGAAGAAGCGGTGGCCATGCTGGCGGCCGTCGACGCCGAAGTGGGCCGCACCACTGACCCGGTCCGCATGTACATGCGCGAGATGGGCACGGTGGAACTGCTCACCCGCGAAGGCGAAATCGCCATCGCCAAGCGCATAGAGGAAGGCCTGACCGCGGTGCAGACCGCCCTGGCCAGCTTCCCCTGGTCGATCCAGCTGCTGATCGAGGAATACGACCAGCACATCGAGGGCAAGCGTCGCCTGTCCGAGGTGGTCGCCGGTTTTGCCGATATCGAAGAACCCGAGTCGGCCATCACCGAGGCCATGCTGGAAGCCGAGGACGGCCCGGCCGTCGCAGCCAAGGATGACGAAGACGAAAACAACGGCGACGGCGAAGAAGCCGCCCCGGGCGAAACCGGTCCGGATCCGCAGGAAGTGGCGCGCCGCATGGACGAGCTGCGCCAGCTCTACGGCAAGTTCCAGAAGACGGCCGAAAAATACGGCCTGGCCGACAAGAAGGCCCAGAAGCTGCGCGAGCAGATGGCCGAGTCCTTCCTCAAGCTCAAGCTGCCGGCCGTGATGATCGACAGCTTCGTCAAGAAGCTGCGCGACGTGGTCGGCAACATCCGCAACCACGAACGCATCATCATGGACCTGTGCGTCAAGTTCGCGAAGATGCCGCGCAAGGATTTCCTGCGCGCCTTCCCGGGCCACGAGATCGACCTGGAGTGGACCGAAGAACTCATCCGCAAGAAGCAGAAATGGTCTTCGGGCATCCGCGCGCACAAGGATGAAATCGTCTCCGAGCAGGACAAGCTCGTCGGTATCGAGAAGGGCCTGTTCCTCTCGCTCACCGACATCAAGGAGATCAACCGCGCGATGTCCATCGGCGAGGCCAAGGCCCGCCGCGCGAAGAAGGAGATGGTCGAGGCCAACCTGCGCCTGGTGATCTCCATCGCTAAAAAGTATACCAATCGCGGCCTGCAGTTCCTCGACCTCATCCAGGAAGGCAACATCGGCCTGATGAAGGCCGTGGACAAGTTCGAATATCGTCGCGGCTACAAGTTCTCCACCTATGCGACGTGGTGGATCCGCCAGGCCATCACCCGCTCGATCGCCGACCAGGCCCGCACCATCCGCATTCCGGTGCACATGATCGAGACGATCAACAAGCTCAACCGCATCAGTCGCCAGATGCTCCAGGAAATGGGGCGCGAGCCCACGCCGGAAGAGCTGGCCAAGAAGATGGAGATGCCGGAAGACAAGATCCGCAAGGTGATGAAGATCGCCAAGGAGCCGATCTCCATGGAAACGCCGATCGGTGACGACGAAGACTCGCACCTGGGCGACTTCATCGAAGACACCAACGTCGACTCGCCGGTGGATTCGGCCACGTCCACGGGCCTGTCCGAAACCGTGCGCGACGTGCTCGCCGGCCTGACGCCGCGCGAAGCCAAGGTGCTGCGCATGCGCTTTGGCATCGACATGAACACCGATCACACGCTGGAAGAAGTCGGCAAGCAGTTCGACGTGACCCGCGAGCGTATCCGCCAGATCGAAGCCAAGGCCCTGCGCAAGCTGCGCCATCCGAGCCGTTCGGAACAGCTGCGCTCGTTCCTCGACCTGGATTGATTGCTGGTTCCGACCGGCGGCGTTCGCCGCCGGTCGGATGCGGGCCGTGTATCCGCCGGCGCCGCCCCTCCCGCTGCTATCCTGCCTGGCCTCCGCGGGCCCTGTTCTGCGGGAAGGAAGGTAGCCATGTCTGAAACCACCGTTCGACACACCCGCCTGAAACCTCTGGCCAGTGCGCTGCTCGGTGGCCTGCTGGCGGCCACCTGCATGCCGACGATGGCCGTCCTGCCGGAAGGCATCATTACCGACTCCTTCGAGCCACTGCCGACCGGTAACGCCAACACCCCGGTAGCGCTGCCGGAAGGTTGGCAACTGCACGGACGGCTGTACCTTCCGCCCGCCGGCGTTGCAGCCACCGGGGCGGCCGTGCTGGCGCATGGGTGCAGTGGCCTGTGGTCGAACGGCGTCGTCGACAGCATCGGCCAGACACATGTGGAACGCTGGGGGCGCAAGCTCGCCAGCCTGGGCGTCATCACGGTAGCCATCGACAGCTATTCCGGCCGCCAGCCGGATGGCGTCAGCAACGACGAATTCCAGCTGCAGTGTTCCGGAACCACCTGGGCCGGCGCTGTGGATTCGTATACAACGCGCGCCGATGACATCGTCCGCGCGGTCGGCTGGCTCAAATACCGGTTCGGTGCCCGTGCCGCGAACGCGGTGGCGGTAGGCTGGTCGCAGGGCGCGCAAAGCCTGATGGTGGCCACGGCCGAAACCGGACGTTTCGCCAATACCTCCCAGTTCACGGCACCCGGCAGCGATCGCTACGTGCCCGCGGCGGCGGCCATCTTCTATCCCGGCTGCGGGCAGAACATGGGCTTTCTCGCGACATCGAGCATCAGTACCAGCTACTGGCGCCCGCACGTCCCGCTGCGGATGAATCACGCGGCGCTCGATCCCTTCGAGCCCAATTGCGCCACGCGGATGAATCGCGCCGCCAGCGAATACGGCTCCACCCCGCAGTCCACGCACTGGGCGCAATACGTGATGTTTCCCGGCGCCGAGCATTCTTTCGATCACACCGGCAACACGCAGTGGCCGGTGTCGACCTGCAACGACCCCACGGATGATTGTGCGATGCGCACGGCGGATATCGAATCGCTGGCGTTTCTGCAGCAACAATCGCAGTAAGCCCATTGAGTCAGTGTGGATTTCCGTTCGAACCTTGCCTGGATTTGCGTGGCGCAGGGATAAGGCGTAAGCATCAAGCCCATTCAACACGTAGCGACGGCTTTCGTTTGATGCGGCTGCCGTCGACCGGCACGGGCCGGGCACCCGCATGGCGGACGCCCGGCCCGTGCCGCCTACGGCACGACCGCGGGCGGCTGAATCTCTCGCACCGACATCAGGCGCAGGGACGAATCGGTGTTATCCCAGCGCCAGGTCACCCAGGGGCCGCCCCAGAAGATGATCTGCTGGTCGGCGACCCCGCAGGTCGCGCCGTTGGAACCCCAGCGCGTCTGCGGATGGTCTTCGCGGACCCACACCGGTTGCGTGCCCCAGTGGTTCATGGGATTGCCGTTGGCGTCGATGCCATCCAGATCGAGGTATTGTTCCAGGCGCACACCGGGCTGGCCGTTGCGCGTGAACTCGTAGCGTACGAACTTGATGCCCAGCCAGCGATCACGCTGCTCGACGAAATTGACGCCCCCGTTGACGGGATGCCAGCCGTTGTCCGGATGGAAATCGTAGTTGACGTGCCAGGATTCCTTGGCGAAACGCACATCCGCGTCACGGTAGTGGTACGAAGCCTTGTAGGCGCTGCCGGTACAGCCGTTGCCGCTGCCCGGGTGGCGGCCGCCGTTGCCGTACATCGTCCAGTCCATGTCGTCTTCGTCGCCGGCTGGGGTATTGAGCTTGAAATACCCGGTCATCTCGTAGTTCTTCCAGTCGTTGGTCGAACACATGTAGCCGCGTTGCAGCGCCAGGGCCTGGTCGGTAATGCCTTCGCAGCTGCTCACTTCGGCCGATACGGTCATGCGCACCTGTCCGGACTGGCGCACCACGGTGTTCTTGCCGGTGCCGCTCACGGTACCGAACTGGCGGATGCGGGTCTGCCAGTCGTCAAAGCCCAGCGTCCAGTCCTTGGCGCGGCCGGCGCGTGACGGATAGATCTGGTGAACGCCGTTGGGGTCGGTGCCACCCGTGACGGCGCCTTCAAAGCCGTTGGCGAACAGCGTATCCGCCACGGCCAGGTTGCAACCGAGGAAACTGAAGTTACCGGTGCCCGCGGCGACGACCCAATGGCTCAACTGGCTGACTGTCTGCTGCGTGGTTCGGAACGCGTAGTTGTTGGCGATGCGCACCTCGGTGCCACCCGCGGGTGTGACGTAGGCGCTGAAACGATGATTGATCACGTCGACCACCAGCCGGATGTGGTAGCTGCGCTGCGCCTCGTAGGCGAGCGCGCTGTCAGCGACGTAGTTGTCGCCGTTGCGCGCCAGAATGCGTCCGGTCTCGTCATCAAACAGCACAGCGACGGCCAGCTGGTCCCACGCGCCGGAGGCAGGCGCGCCGTTGGCCAGTCCGAGTGCGCCGGATGTGGGCACTGTCGGTGGCGTGACGTCGGCTTCCAGTGTCACCTGGCCGGTCGCCGGCTGCGGCAGTGCCACGGACTTCCAGTTGCCGGAGGTGGCCTGCTGGCAGTTGCCGTTGTCGGGCGTTCCCGGTGTGGCGGCTTCCTCGTAGGTCGTGGCTTGCACCAGCCCGGTGTGGAACAGCATCTGTTCCTGGGCGATCGATTCATCGCGATACAGGCCCATCTTCAGGTAGTTGGTGTCGGCGGCGTTGTACAGCGTGCGGATGAACCGCTTGGGCACCACCTTCACACCGTCGTACCACAATTCCACAAAGCCGACCGATGCGTTGGCGGACCACTTGATATGCAGCACGAAGCGGTGCCACTGGCCCGCCGTGACCGGACGCATCGTCCAGACGTTCTGGCCATTGACGATGAAGAACAGCGTATCGGGCAGCGGTGCGCCGCAATCACCGCTGCTGCAGCCCAGCACGAAGCGCACCGGCGGCGCGCCGTTCGAGCCGGGGTGGTGCCACTGCATGAACACCTGCCAGGCCGGAACCATCGGATAATTCGACGGCCACAGCGTGCTCCAGCCGTAATAGAACTCGGTGCCCTCCGAGGCGCCGTCAAATTTCACCAGTTCGTTGCGGTTGCCGCTGGCGTTGATCGGATCATCGCCCTGGCGCACTGTCACCTGCGCGGCGTAGCGCAGGCCGCCGGGCAGGCCGGGCCGTTCGACGACGGTGAAACGGTCGGGACTGACTATGTGCTGCGTGTCGTACTGGCTGAGATTTCCCGTCTGGAAATCACCGCGCCACAGGACCGTCGCCATGGCGGGCGAAAGCATCAGCGCGAACAGGAACGACAACGACAGCAGGTATCGGACCGCCGCGGGGGGGCCGCAGGACAGGGGCGTGCGTCGGGCATGGGATCCTCCGCGATGATTGACCAGAACGCTCTCCTGGGCGCTCGCAGGAGCGCGCGGCCTGGTGCCAGCGCAGGTGTGACCGAGTGCACGATTGCCGATAGCCGTGGCGAAAGGGCCGACCATTGAGCAGGCCGGCGCCCTTGGGTACTCTCCCGTGGATAGTGCGGTCGAGGCGCCGGCCCGGCGGGTGATGGCGTGCACTTGTTGACGTTTCCACGATGGGACCGCCATGGGAATGATGACTCTGCAGCGGATGGCATCGCGTTTCACCACCTGGGCCGAGCGGTGGTTTCCGGACGCCTTTGTCTTCGCCCTGGTGGCCCTGGTGCTGGTATGTGCGGCTGCGGTCGTCAATGGCGCCCCGCTGATGCGCGTGAGCAAGGCTTTCGGCGACGGCTTCT
The DNA here is from genome assembly GCF_025398735.1 of Tahibacter amnicola. NCBI lineage: Bacteria > Pseudomonadati > Pseudomonadota > Gammaproteobacteria > Lysobacterales > Rhodanobacteraceae > Tahibacter > Tahibacter amnicola. The sequence goes on along the minus strand of NZ_CP104694.1, from coordinate 6,106,914 downwards.
GGTCGCTGATTCCCTTCACCATGCAGATGGTGATGGTTGCTGTGAGTGGCTATGTGGTGGCCGTATCGCGGCCGGCCGCGCACGTGATCGAGTCATTCGCCGGATTACCGCGCACCGGCCGCGGCGCGGTCGCGCTGGTGGCGGCGCTGAGCATGCTCAGCTCCCTGCTCAACTGGGCACTGAGTCTGATTTTCAGCGGACTGCTGGTCCGCGCGCTGGCGCGCCGCGAGTCCCTGGCGATGGACTACCGCGCGGCTTCGGCGGCGGCCTATCTCGGCCTCGGCGCGACCTGGGCGATGGGGCTTTCCTCGTCGGCGGCGCAACTGCAGGCGAATCCCGCCAGCCTACCGCCCGCCTTGCTGTCAGTGACGGGCGTCATTCCGTTCTCGCAGACGCTGTTCCTGTGGCAATCGCTGCTGCTGACAGCGGTACTTGTCGTCGTTTCCGTGATCATCGCGTACGGATCGGCGCCGGGCGCGGAATCGGCGCGAACGGCGCAGGCGCTGGGAATTGACGTCACCGAGCCGCAGACCGTCGATGCGCCCCCCGCGCGACCGGGCGAATGGCTCGAGTACTCGCCGCTGCTGACGCTGCTCGTCGTCGCACTGGGGCTCGGCTGGCTGTGGCAGGAGTTCGGCCAGAAAGATCCCCTGACGGCGATCTCCGGCTTGAACACGTATAATTTTCTCTTTCTGATTGTCGGCATGGCGCTGCACGGCCGTCCGCGCCGCTTCGTCGAGGCGGTGACCCGTGCCGTGCCGACCACCGGCGGCGTCCTGATCCAGTACCCATTTTTCGCGGGCCTGGCGGGCGTGCTCACGGGCGCCGCCGCGCTTGACGGCAGCACGGTGTCGACGGCTGTCGCGCACGGATTCGTGACCATCGCCAACGCCGATACGTTTCCCCTGCTGATGGGCGCCTACTCGGCGGTGCTGGGCCTGTTCATTCCCTCGGGCGGCGGCAAATGGCTGATCGAGGCACCGTATGTCATGCAGGCGGCGGTCGATCTGAAGGTGCACCTGGGCTGGGCGGTACAGGTCTATAACGCGGCCGAAGCCCTGCCCAACCTGGTCAATCCGTTCTGGATGCTGCCCCTGCTGGGCGTCGTGGGGCTCAAGGCGCGTGACATAGTCGGCTTCACCGCCTTGCAGCTGCTGATCCACGTTCCCGTCGTTCTCGGATTGCTGGCGCTGCTGGCCACCACGCTCACGTATATCCCGCCACAAATCCCGTAGCGGGCGGTTGCCGCAATCGCGGCAACATGACCGGGGTGTTGCCGGATTGCGCGCCAATTTTGGCATTTCGCTCCTTCGCGAAACCGCAAGCCATCAAGACGAAATCTTTCGTAGCGGCGAGGATCTCTCCTGGCGAGCCTGCTGGCTGCCGCCGCGGTACGCGGCTGGCCGGGGCGTCGCCCGCTTCATCGTCGCGGCTGTTCGGGCCCTTCCCGCCACGGTGGATTCTCGCAACCAAGCAGGATGGAGAGGGGCCATGTATCAGGGTTATGTGTCACCGGCGCAAGGGACGCTGCGCCGTCGCGGACTGGCGTTGGCACTGCTGGCCGTATTGGCCAGCGGTGCTGCGCTCGCGCAGAACACCGGCGGTTCGATCTACGGATCGGCGGCTGCCGGCGCCACGGTCGTGGTGGAGAATGTGGACACCGGCTTGAAGCGCGAAGCAGTCGCCGATGCCGAAGGGCGTTATCGCTTCGCATCGTTGCCGATCGGAACCTATCGCGTCCATAGCGGCGAGGCGGTGCGCGAGCAGGTCACCGTCAATGCGGGTGTCGGCACGGAAGTCGGGCTCGTCGCGCAAGATGCCGCGACGCTCGCTGCCGTGTCTGTGCAGGCCACACGTTCGGTTTCGCCCATTGACGTGGCGTCGGTGGAATCGACCACCGTCATTACGGCCGACCAGATCGCCCGGCTGCCGGTGGCGCGCAACGTCACGGACGTGGCGCTGCTGGCGCCCGGTACGGTAAAGGGCGACACGGCCTTCGGAAACCTGGCCTCGTTCGGCGGATCGTCGGTCGCCGAGAACGTCTACTACATCAACGGGTTCAACGTCACCAACATCTACCAGGGGCTGTCCTATACGCAGCTGCCGTTCGAGGCGGTGCAGGAGCAGCAGGTCAAGACGGGTGGCTATGGCGCCGAATTTGGCCGCTCCACGGGCGGCGTGGTCAATCTGGTGACCAAGCGCGGCACCAACAACTGGAACTTTGGCGGCAACGCGTACTGGAGCCCCGGTGAGCTGCGTGATCATTCGCCGGACGTCTACGATCCAGACGGCGACCTCTACTACTTCTATAGCAAGGACACGCGCGAGGAGCTGATCTACAACGCCTTCGTCAGTGGTCCCGTGGTCAAGGACAAGCTCTTCGTCTACGCCCTTTACCAGGGCACCGACGGTTCCGAGACCAACTATGGCCTGAGCACCGTTTCGCCGGAGAAGCGCAACGATCCGCTGGGCTTGCTGAAAGTCGACTGGAACATCACCGACAACCATATCGTTGAGCTCACGGCGCTCACCGACAAGCGCAACAACGACTACACCAAGTACACCACGACACCGGGCACTGATCGCAAGCTCGCCCGGGTTGGCGAGGGCAGCTACCAGGAAGGTGGCGAGAACACGATTCTTCGCTATACCGGCTATTTCGGCGAGAGCTTCAACCTCTCCGCGCTGTACGGCGAGGGCACGTTCAGTCGCGCCGAGTCCAACTCCAACGCCGATTGCCCGTACGCGCATGACGCCCGTACGGGTACGGCGATCAGCATCGGCTGCTGGGTCGACAGCACCGTGCCGAGCAAGGACAACCAGGACGAACGCAAGGCTGGCCGCATCGACCTGGAATGGCAGCTCGGCGATCACCGCCTCCGCGGTGGATTTGACAGCGAGCGCATCACCACCAATCACATCTCGAAGCTGTCCGGTGGTGTGTACTGGCGCTATATCACGGTGGTGCCGGGCGCACGGTTGCCCAATGGGGCGACAGTGCCGGACGGCGTGACACAGGCGGCGCGTTCGCGCGTCCGCAACGAAGGCGGCAGTTTCGAAGTGGAGAACACCGCCCAATACCTGGAAGACAACTGGCAGATCAACGACAAGCTGGTCGCCTACCTGGGCCTGCGCAACGAGACGTTCGAGAACCGCAATGGCTTTGGCCAGAGCTTCATCAAGGCCGACCAGCAACTGGCGCCGCGCCTGGGCCTGAGCTGGGATGTCAACGGTGATGGCTCGATGAAGGTGTTCGCCAACGCCGGTCGCTATTTCCTGCCCATCCCGACCAATGTGAACGTGCGCGTATCGGCGGGCCTGACCGACTACTACGAGTGGTTCCAGTTCGGGCCGAACTCCGGTTTCGATCCGCGCACGGCGCTGCCGACCAACCTGGGTCCGCAGATCGGCGGGCGCTACACCTACAGCGATGGCCGTGCCCCCAATCCGCTGACGCTGGCCGACCAGGAGCTGCGTCCGATGTACCAGGACGAGTGGATCCTGGGCTTCCAGAAGCAACTGGCGGACAACTGGTCGATCGGCCTGCGCGGCGTGCAGCGCCAGCTCAAGTCGGCGATCGAGGATACCTGTCAGAAGGCGGGCATCACCCGTTGGGCGCAGGAGAATGGCTACACGAACTTCAACGCCAATTCCCTGCCAGCCTGTGTGATGCTCAATCCAGGTCGCGATGCCGCGCTGTACCTGGATCTGCAGGGCGACGGCAACCTGTCCCTGGCGACCGTGCCCGCCGCGTATTTCGGCCTGCCGCGGGCCGAGCGTACCTATCGCGCGCTGGAGTTCTTCTTCGAGCACGGCTTCGACGACAAATGGTTCCTGCAGGGCTCCTATACGTGGTCCAAGAGCTTCGGCAACACCGAAGGCTTCGTGCGCACGGACAACGGGCAGGTCGACGCTGGCAATACCACCGCCTTCGACCGACCGGGCCTCACCGACGGCGGCAGCGGCAATCTGCCGAACGATCATCGCCACGCGCTCAAGGTCTTCGGTTACGTGCAGGCGACGGACGAATGGATGTTCGGCGCGAGCTTCCGCACCACGTCGGGACGGCCGCTCAATTGCATCGGCGTTTATCCCGAAAACGGCCCGGACACCGAGGCGGCGGAATACGGTGCCGCGTCGTTCTACTGTGGCGGCGTCCTCAAGCCGCGCGGCAGCGCCGGCAACACGAAGTGGATCAGCAATCTGGATCTGTCGGTGGGTTACACGCCGCAGTGGGCTGACAATCTCACGTTGGGCGTGGACGTCTTCAATGTCTTCAACTGGAAGCGCCCGACGGAGCTGAGCGAAGATTTCGAAACCGGCGAGCGCACGCCGCTCAAGACCTACGGTCTGCCGGAGCGTTTCCAGGACCCGCGCTACGTGCGGTTCTCGGCCCGCTACGACTTCTCGCTGTAAGCAAAACGGCCCGCGCAGCGATGCGCGGGCCGTCTTTCACCTGGGATGACGCGGCTTACTGGAAACCGTTCTTGAAGATCGTGTCGTTGGCGACGTTGCCGCGGGTCACGGTGATCGTGAAACCGTTGGTCGTTGCCGTGTCGACGCGCACGCTGAAGGCGTTGTTGGGTGCCGTGTAGGTTTCGCCGACCTTGAACATCGAACCTTCATTGTTGGCCACATTGGCCGGCGGGGTTTGCGCGTCGACGCTCCATGAGGGTTCGCCGCGCGTAGTGTTCACCTCATGGATGATCACCGCGTCGCCGGCGAGGTTGCCGTCGTAGTTGCCCACGCGCTTGCGCGCTTCGATGATGTAGTAGTGGGAGTTGGGCTGGCCGGCCAGCATGACCTGCACCACCTGCAGCTTGGTCGAGCCGATGAGGCTGGCGCGATCAAGTTCCAGCGCGTACACGCCGTCGGTCGAAATCGTCTGCTTGCGCGCCGCGTCGACGAAGCCCAGGCGTTCACGCGAGTACATGTTCAGGTGCTTGGCCAGCACGCCGTAGGTGGCATCGCTGGTCGCATTGTTCCAGGCGCTGCTCATCACATCCCAGGGGTTGTCGTAGGGATCGGAATCGCCGTCGGAATTGTTCGCGTGGGGCAGGCCGTAGCCATGGCCCATTTCATGACTGAGCGGTGCGGAGTTGTTGAACGACCACGGCGGGTTCCAGGTCGAGCTCCAGCATTTGTTCACGCCGTCGAGCGTCGCGCAGCGGCTGCCGCCCCAGGCAAAGCCATCCAGGTCGCCGTTGAACATCATGTTGATGCCCTGGGCGCCGCCGTTCACGGCGAAATTGACCGTCGCATTCGCCGCGTTGGTGCAGTCGGTGAACAGCTGGCCGAGGTTGGCGCTGCCGCCGGAAGGCACGTAGAACGAACGCGGTTGCGGCAGCGTGAACCATCCATAGGCGCTGCTGCCGGTGAGATTGATCTTGTTGTACGACACTTCGCGCCAGTAGTGATCGAGCTGCCCGGTGGCATTGCCGTACTGCCCGGCGAAGTACGACACCGGCTTCTGTTCGGTGGCGATGTCGTTGAACTTGCACAGGATGGTGATCCACACCGTCGTGCCGCTGATCAACGGTTGCGGCGCGGCCCTCGGCGAGAATTCCAGCGACGCCGGAACAATGGCCTCGGCCTTGAGTCCGGACGGCAACGCGGCCGCTTCGTTGAGCTCGACGGCGACGCGCTGGCCTACCAGGCTGTAGAGATCGCCGGCGGCTGCCAGTGCCTGGTCGGGGTCGAGCGCGTAGCGGTGGCCGGCGTCATCGACCAGGTTCACCCGGAACTGGGTGGCGGCCTCCGAGCCGGGGTCCGCATCCCCCCACAGCAGTTCCAGAGAGCCTTCGACGGGCGCGGCGACGGACGCAGCCGCGGGAAGCAGGGCCAACAGCAGGGCAAAACGAGTGAACGCCATGACACGACGACGCAGGGAGAGTAGGGGCATCCTAGGCCCGGAATTGCGCCGATTCTGCGTGCTGGTCGGCGTCTTTTGACCACCGGTAACACTGTTTACGACCGTTCACACCATTGGCCCCGGAAACCGGGGCCAATGGGGTCCGCGACGGCGGTAGAGCCCGCTTGCGGCGGCCCTAGCCGGCGCGGGCGCGCAGCGCGGCCACGGCGGGCAGTTCCTTGCCTTCCAGGAATTCCAGGAAGGCGCCGCCGCCGGTGGAGATGTAGCTGATCTTGTCTTCCACGCCGTACTTTTCGACGGCGGCGAGCGTGTCGCCGCCGCCGGCGATGGAGAAGGCCTTCGAGTTGGCGATCGCATCCGCCAGGCGCTGCGTGCCCTTGCCGAACGCGTCGAACTCGAACACGCCGACCGGGCCGTTCCACACCACCGAGCCGGCCTTGGCGATCATCTGGGCATAGCGGCCGGCGGTCTCGGGGCCAATATCCAGGATCATGTCGTCGGCGCTGACGTCTTCGACGCGCTTGACGGTCGCCGGTGCATCGGCCGCGAACGCGGGCGCGACGACCACGTCGGTCGGCACAGGCACTTCACCGCCACGCGATTTCGCATCGGCCATGATCTTGCGTGCCGCATCGAGCAGGTCGAGTTCGACCAGCGATTTTCCGACCGGGTGACCGCTGGCGGCGATAAAGGTGTTGGCGATGCCGCCGCCGACGATGAGCTGGTCGACCTTCTGGATCAGCGTTTCCAGCAGCAGGAGCTTGGTCGACACCTTGGAGCCCGCGACGATCGCCAGCAGCGGGCGCGCCGGTTGTTCCAGGGCCTTGGCCAGTGCATCCAGCTCGGCCATCAGCAGTGGGCCGCCGCAGGCGACCTTGGCCTGGCGGATCACGCCGTGCGTGGAGGCCTGCGCGCGATGCGCGGTGCCGAAAGCATCCATGACGAAGATGTCGCAAAGTGCGGCGTAGCGCCGGGAAAGGGCTTCGTCGTCCTTGTTCTCGCCGGGATTCATGCGGCAATTTTCCAGAAGTACCACTTCGCCTTTGTTGACTTCGACGCCATCAAGATAGTCACGCACCAGGCGCACCTGGCTGCCCAGCGCCTCGCTCAACCAGGCGGCGACCGGTGCGAGCGATTCGCTTTCCTCGAACACGCCTTCTTTCGGGCGCCCCAGATGCGACATCACCATCACGCGGGCGCCGGCGTCGCGGGCGCGCAGGATGGTCGGCAGCGCGGCATCCAGGCGCTGCGTCGCGGTGATGCGACCGTCCTTGAGCGGCACGTTGAGGTCTTCACGGATCAGGACGCGCTTGTCGGCCAGATCAAGTTCGGTCATGCGCAGGATGGGCATCGAAGGACTCCATTCGGAAGGGGCGGGCGGAAAAGGGCGGCCGGGAAGGGCGCTTGGCCAAGCCGCGAATTACAGCGGGGCGCCGTGCGCAATGCAAACAACGGGGTGTCGCAACCGGCGGGCGCGGCTATCCCGCTGGCGGGCCGATCGCTTAGGCTTCGCGTTCGGCCTGGGCTGCGGACGCGGCATGATCTTCCTATTCAAGCTCGTGATCGCCTACCTGCTCGGCTCCGTTTCCGGCAGCCTGGTCCTCGGCCGGCGCCAGGGCGTGGACATTCGCACGCAGGGCAGCGGCAACGCCGGCGGCACCAATGCGCTGCGGACGCGCGGCTGGCGTTTCGCGCTGGGCGTGGTGATCATCGATATCGGCAAGGGAGCCCTGGCGGCGGCAGTGGGCCTGTACGCTGCGGCCCAGAATCCCGCCGTTGCCTGGTCCTGCGGATTCGCGGCCGTGCTCGGGCATGTCTTCCCGGTGTTTTTCGGATTCCGCGGCGGCAAGGGCGCGGCGACGCTCGTCGGCGTGGTGCTGGCCCTGCACCCGGTAATGGTGCTGCCGCTCCTGGGGGCGTGGTTGCTGGTGCTGACGGGCACCGGCTACGTCGGACTGGCGACCGTGACGGCGTCCGTCGTGTATCCGGTTGCCGTGGCCCTCCTGGTACCGGCTGATCGCACGCAGCTGCTCTTTGCGCTGGCCTCGGCGGCGCTCCTGGTGTGGACGCATCGCGGGAACCTGGTCCGCCTGCGCCGTGGCGTGGAGTACCGCTTCGAGCGCGCGCGTCTGTTCCGGCGCCTATTCAGGAAATGGCGCTGATGCAGCCAAAAGAACTGGTCTTGGCATTGTCAGACGGCAAAGCCTGCTCAGGCAGCGCCCTTGCCGCGCGCTTCGGCGTGACGCGGGCCGCGGTCTGGAAACGCATCGAGGAATTGCGCGCGGCTGGCCTTCCCGTCGAAGGAGCCGCGGGGCAGGGGTATCACCTTGCGGCACCGGTGGAGTTGCTGGATCCAGACCGCATCCGCGGGGCGATGAGCGCTCACGGGCGGGCGCGGTTGGGTGTGATCGACGTGCACTGGGAGATCGATTCCACCAACAGCGAGTGGATGCGGCGTGCAGCGACGTTGCCGGATCTGTCTGTCTGCACTGCGGAACGGCAGAGCGCGGGGCGTGGGCGCCGCGGGCGGGCTTGGCAGTCGCCGGCGTGTTCCAATGTATATCTGTCCCTGTTGCGGCGTTTTGATGCCGGCATGGGGGCGTTGTCCGGCCTGAGTCTTGTCGTCGGCGTTGCGGTCGCCGAGGCGGTCCGTGCCGTGGGTGCCAGCGGCGTCGGCCTGAAATGGCCCAATGACGTCCTGGCGGACGGGGCGAAGCTGGCGGGCATCCTGGTGGAACTCGGCGGCGAGTTCCTCGGCCCCTGCCATGCGGTGATCGGCATCGGAGTGAATGTGCAGCTGCCCGATGCCGCGCGTGCTTCGATCGACCAGCCCGCCATCGATCTGGCCACGGTGTGTCGGGCCGTGCCCTCGCGCAACACGGTCATCGCCGCGCTGCTCGACCGGCTCGTGGAGGACCTGGATACCTTTGAACGGGATGGATTCGCGGCATTCCAGTCGCGTTTCGAAGCGCTGGATGTGCTGCGTGACCAGGCTCTGGCCGTGGCCGATCCACGCGGTGTGCAGTCGGGCATCGGCGCCGGCGTGGACGACCGCGGCGCGCTTTGTCTACGCCAGGGCGCTACGATCGTGCGTTTCGACAGCGCCGAAGTCACGGTACGCAGGACATGAATCTTCTGGTTGACCTGGGCAATTCGCGCCTGAAATGGGCCTGGGCGGAGGGCGACACGCTGACTGTCGGCGAGCCGGTCGATCACTCGCGGCCGCTGCAACCGCAGCTGGAAGTGCTGTGGCGGCAGGCGCCACCGATCGGGCGCGCGCTGGTGGCATCGGTCGCGCGGCCGCGCCTGGAGGCGGAGCTGGCGCAGGCGATCCACGCCTGCGTCGGCGTGGAGCCGGAGTTCATCGCCAGTGCGGCATCGGCCTGCGGTGTGCACTCGGCGTACGCCACGCCGGAAAAGCTGGGCGTCGACCGCTTCGTCGCGATGATCGCGCTGCATGCCAGGGCAGCCGTGCCCGTTGTGCTGGCCAGTGTCGGCACGGCCCTGGTGCTGGATGCGCTCGACGCCGACGGCCGGCATGGCGGCGGTCTGATCGCGCCTAGCCCGATGCTGATGCAGGAGGCCCTGCTGGGGGCCACGGCGCGGGTCAGCGCCTCCTCGACCGCGCTGACCGTGGAGATGGCCGCCGATACGGAAGATGCTGTCCGCTCCGGTTGCTGGCTGGCGGCGGCCGCCCTGGTCGAGCGCTTCTATGCCACTGCCGCTGCCCGGATGGCGCATCCGCCGGTGTTGGTGATCGCCGGTGGCGCGGCCGCCGAGCTGGCGCCACTGGTGCGGGTGCCGTCGCGGATCGAGCCGGACCTGGTGCTGCGCGGTCTGGCCGTCATGGCGCGCTCCGGCTGCGCCAAGCCATTGCCGAACCGGTAGAATCCGCCGACCCCCGACTCCAGGCTGCCCCGATCGGATGTTCCTGCGCGCCCTGTTCATGCTTCTGCTGGCCCTGAATCTCGGGGCTGCCAGCTGGCTGTACTTCATGCCCAAGGCGAGGCAGGCGGATTTCGAGGCCACCGATGCGGGTATCACGCGGCTGGAACTCCTGGCCGAGCGCGAACCGGCCGGCGATGCCGCCAATTCCGAGCTGGCCGAAGCGCCGGTGACCCGTGCCGTGGCCGGCACGGAAGTGTGCCGCAGCATTGGTCCATTGCCTTCGCAGGCGGATGTGCGCAACGTGATGAACAAGCTGGCGCCGCTGGTGCGGCGGATCCAGTCGCGCGAGGCCCGCACCACCCAGCCGCGGGGCTACTGGGTCTACATTCCGGCACTCGCCAGCCGTGAACAGGCGCTGGGCGTCGCGCGGCAGCTGTCCACCAAGGGTGTCCGCGATTACTACGTCGTCACGGCAGGCGACCAGCAGAACACCATTTCGCTCGGCCTGTTCCGCGACCAGAACAACGCCGAGCGCCGGCGCACCGAAATCGCCGGCCTGGGATTCACCCCGCAGTTGATCCAGCGCACGGAGGACCTGCCGGTCTACTGGATCGACTTCGCCGAAGACCCCGCCCGGCCGGTCAACTGGCATGCGCACCTGAGCGAACTGACGGAGCTGAAGGAACAGCCGGTCACCTGCTTCTGAGTGAGGGTGGCGGAACAGACGCCGTCGCCGATGCCGGTCGTGGATTACTCTTGCCGGGTCCATCTCTCAGGAGGCACCGCCATGTCGACGATACGAGCCTGGGCCGCGCCGGCCGCGGGAGCGCCGCTGGAACCATTCACCTACACGACGGGCCCGCTGGGCGCCGACGAGGTGGAGATCGCCGTCGACTACTGCGGCCTGTGCCACTCCGATCTCTCCATGCGCGACAACGAGTGGGGCCGCACCACGTATCCGTTCGTTCCCGGCCACGAGATCGTCGGCCGCATCGTGGCCTGTGGTGCGGCGGTGAAAGGGCGGGAGGTGGGGCAGCGCGTGGGGCTGGGGTGGTTTTCCGGCAGTTGCCAGTATTGCCATTCCTGCCTGCGCGGCGACCAGCACCTGTGCGGTAGCAGCCAGGAAACGATTGTCGGTCGCCACGGGGGATTCGCCGAGCGTGTGCGCAGCCATTGGCTCTGGGTCACGCCGCTGCCGGAAAGCCTGGCGTCGGAGGCCTGCGGCCCGCTCTTCTGCGGCGGCATCACGGTGTTCAACCCGATCCTGCTGGCCGGCGTGAAGCCGACAGACCGGGTCGGGGTGGTCGGCATCGGCGGGCTGGGGCATCTCGCCATCCAGTTTCTGCGCCGCTGGGGCTGTGAGGTCACCGCTTTTACCTCCAGCGAAGCCAAGCGCGACGAAGCGATGGCGCTCGGTGCGCACCAGGTCGTACCGAGCAACGACAAGTCCGCGATCAAGCGCTGGGCAGGCTATTTCGACTTCATCCTCGTCACCGTCAACGTGGCGCTGGAATGGCCCGCGTTCACGGCGGCACTGGCACCGCGCGGCCGGCTGCATTTTGTCGGCGCGGTGCTGGAGCCGATCCAGCTGCCGGCCTTCAGTCTGATCGGCGGGCAGAAGTCGGTGGGCGGCTCGCCGGTCGGCAGTCCCGCTACCGTTGAGACCATGCTTGGCTTCTGTGCGCGGCACGCGATCGCGCCGCAGATCGAGGTATTTCCCATGTCCCGGGTCAACGACGCGCTGGCGCACCTGGCGGCCGGCAAGGCGCGCTACCGCGTGGTGCTGAAAGCGGATTTCGACTGATTGGCGACGGCCGGCGCGCTTGCGGCCGCCGTTCACAAAGGGCACTCTCTACCGCCTGTCCGGAAGTCCGATCGGGCGCGGGAACTATTGGTTTGCCGCGCTGTCCGGAGTTTGCCTACGCATACCACCAGAGGATGTTGCGATGTTCACCAAGCTCAGCCTGGCCCTCGCCTTCGCGGCGGCGACCACCACCGCCTTCGCGGCCGAGGACAACAAGGCCATTACCGACGCCATCCACTCCCTGGTGCCGAATGCGAAGATCGACTCGATCTCCAAGTCCGCCCTGCCGGGTTTCTCCGAAGTGGTGACCGGCGGCCAGGTTGTCTATGTCAGCTCCGACGGCAAGTACCTGCTCCAGGGCAGCCTGTTCGACATCGCCAACAAGAAAGATCTCACCGAGTCGCGCCTGGCCGGCATCCGCAAGGAGCTGATCGACCAGGTACCCAAGTCCAAGCGCATCGTTTTCGCACCGAAGGACCCGAAATACACCGTGACGGTGTACACGGACATCGACTGCGGCTACTGCCGCAAGCTGCACGAGAACATCGCCCAGTACAACCAGCAGGGCATCGCGCTCGAATACCTGTGGTTCCCGCGTTCGGGCGTCGGCACGCCGTCCTATGACAAGGCCGTATCCGTCTGGTGCGCGTCCGACCGCAATCGTGCCTTCACCGACGCCAAGGCCGGCAAGGATCCGAAATCGGCCAAGTGTGACAACCCGATCGCCGAACAGTTTGAACTGGGCCAGCGGGTTGGCATCAACGGCACCCCGACGATCATTGCGCCGGACGGCACCCAGATCGGCGGATACCTCCCGCCTGAAGCCATGCGCCAGCGCCTGGACGCCCTCGCCACGGCGTCCAAGTAAGCACGCCATTGCATGATCGAAAGCGGCCCCGGAAACGGGGCCGTTTTTCTGTATGGCGGGATGCGGGCCGTCGCCGGGCGGGTTGGCGAGGGCTCCGGATGTAAACAACGTCCCGGCGGGCGAGTCCGGTTCAGTCCCAAAGATGGCGAGCGCCCGACCCCAGCGGTTATCATGCGCGCCCTTCTGAGAACCCCTCTCCGGAACGGCAATCCATGATCGTCCTTGACGGGCAACCTGCCCTGTCCGCCTTCCGTCTCGACCGCCTCAATCGTCAACTGGCCGAGATCGTCCGTGCGACGCGCCTTGTCAGCGCCCGCTTTGTCTACTTCCTCGATGCGCCCGATGGCTTGACCGACGAGGTGCGCCAGCGTATCGGCGACGTGCTCGAGGCCCGGCCCGGGCCCGCCGGCGCAGCCACTCTGTGGGTGGTGCCGCGCGTGGGAACGATCTCGCCGTGGTCGACCAAGGCCACCGATATCCTGCGCGGCTGCGGTTTCCCCGTGACGCGCGTGGAGCGCGGCCAGGCGTTCCAGATCGACGGCATTCCGGCCAAGGGCACCGCCGAGTGGAAGGCGCTGGTCCGCGTGCTGCATGACCCGATGGTGCACTCGGTCCTGACGGACCTGGCCGATGCCAACGGGCTGTTCCTGGCCGGAAATCCCGGTCCGCTGGCGCACGTGGCCCTGGGCAGCGACGGCATCGCCGCGCTTAACGAAGCCAACCAGCGCCTCGGACTGGCCTTGGCCGCGGACGAGATCGAATACCTCGCGGCGCGCTACGGGGAATTGCAGCGCGATCCGTCCGATGCCGAACTCATGATGTTCGCGCAGGCCAACTCCGAGCATTGCCGGCACAAGGTGTTCAACGCCAGCTGGACCATCGACGGCCAGGACCAGGAAAAGTCCCTGTTCGCGATGATCAAGCACACCCACCAGACTTCTCCTGCGCACACCCTGTCGGCCTATTCCGATAACGCTGCCGTGATCGCCGGCAGCGAAGGGCAGCGTTTCTTCGCCGACGCCGACGGCGTCTACCGGCCGCATGCCGAACTGATCGACTATGCGATCAAGGTGGAAACCCATAACCACCCGACGGCGATTGCGCCGTTCCCAGGCGCATCGACCGGTTCGGGTGGCGAGATCCGCGATGAAGGTGCGACTGGCCGCGGTGGCAAGCCAAAGGCCGGCCTGACCGGCTTCTCGGTGTCGCACCTGCGTATCCCCGACCTGCAGCGGCCGTGGGAGAACGACCGCGCCCTGCCACCGCGCATGGCCTCGGCCTTCGAAATCATGCGCGACGGCCCGATTGGTGCCGCGTCCTTCAACAATGAATTCGGTCGTCCCGCGCTCGGCGGGTATTTCCGCTGCTTTGAGCAGGAAACGGGCGTGCCGGGCGTGCGGCGCGGCTACGACAAGCCGATCATGATCGCCGGTGGCCTGGCCAACCTGCGCCGTGGCCACGTGCAGAAGCGGAACCTTTCGCCGGGCGACGCCGTGATCGTTCTGGGTGGCCCGGCCATGCTGATCGGCCTGGGCGGCGGCGCGGCTTCATCGGTGGCTTCGGGCACGAGTTCGGAAGAGCTGGATTTCGCCTCCGTGCAGCGCGACAACCCGGAGATGGAGCGCCGCTGCCAGGAAGTTATCGATGCGTGCTGGGCGCTGGGCGAGGGCAATCCGATTGTCAGCGTGCATGACGTGGGTGCGGGTGGCCTGTCCAATGCCATTCCCGAACTGCTGCACGACTCACACGTCGGTGGCCAGATCGACATGGCCGCGATCCCCTGCGATGACCCGCAGCTCACGCCGATGCAGCTGTGGTGCAACGAATCGCAGGAGCGCTACGTGCTCGGCCTGCCGCGCGGGCGGCTGGCCGAATTCGAATCGATCTGCGCGCGGGAACGCTGTCCCTACGCCGTCGTGGGCGAGGCAACGGCGGAAGAACGCCTGACCGTTCGCGACTCGCGCCGCGACCTCACCGTCATCGATCTGCCGATGGACGTGCTGTTCGGCAAGGCGCCGCGCATGCACCGCAATGCCAAGCGCAAGGTGCCACGCGTTGACCTGGTCTCCGATTGTTCCGGCCTGACCATCGCCGACGCCGTACAGCGCGTGCTGCGGTTCCCGGCCGTCGGCTCGAAGTCGTTCCTGGTGACCATCGGCGACCGCAGCGTTGGCGGCCTGTGTTCGCGCGACCAGATGGTCGGTCCCTGGCAGGTTCCCGTGGCCGACTGCGCCGTGACCCTGGCCGATTTCGACGGTTACGCCGGCGAAGCGATGTCCATGGGTGAGCGCACGCCGGTGGCGGTGCTCTCCAGCGCCGACGCCGCGCGCATGGCGGTAGGCGAGGCCCTGACCAACCTAGCAGCCGCACCCGTGGCCAGCCTCGGCGAGGTGCGCCTGTCCGCCAACTGGATGGCGGCCGTCAACCATCCGCACGAGGATGCCGCCCTGTTCGATGCCGTGCGCGCCGTCGGCATGGAGCTGTGTCCGGCCCTGGATATCTCCATCCCGGTCGGCAAGGACTCCCTGTCCATGCAAACGGTGTGGAACGACGGACAGCGCGAGCAGAAGACCGTTGCGCCGGTATCCCTGATCGTTACCGCTTTTGCCCGCGTGGGCGACGTGCGCCGTGCACTGACGCCGCAGCTGCGCCTGGACAAGGGCGAAACGGAACTGTGGCTGATCGACCTGGGCGCCGGTCGTAACCGCCTGGGCGGATCGGCCCTGATGCAGGCCTTCAACCGCACCGGCGGCGTGCCGCCGGACCTGGACGACCCGGCCCAGTTCAAGGCCTTCTTCCAGTGCATCCAGGAAGCCAATGCCGCAGGACTGCTGCTGGCCTATCACGACCGCTCGGACGGCGGCGTGCTGGTGACTCTGTTCGAAATGGCCTTTGCCGGCCATTGCGGGTTGTCGATCGGCCTGGACGGCTGGGCCGAGCACACCCTGCGTGCGCTCTTCTGCGAAGAGCTTGGCGCGGTGGTACAGGTGCGCCGCGACGACGTGCCCGCGTTCAAGGCACTGCTGGAGAAGCATGGCCTTGCCGGCCTTGCGCACATGGTCGCGCGCCCGAAAGAGAAACTGCAGATCAGCCTGCGCCTGGGTGACGACAGCCTGGGCCGTTGGGAATGGTCGGAGCTGATGCATGCCTGGTCGGAAACCAGCCATGCGATGCAGCGCCTGCGCGACAATCCGCAGTGCGCCGACAGCGAGCTCAACTGGCGCTGTGACCCGGAGGATCCGGGCATCTCGCCCAAGCTCGTGTTCAATCCGTCCGAAGACATTGCTGCCCCGTATATCGCCAAGGGCATCCGCCCGCGCGTGGCGGTGCTGCGCGACCAGGGCGTCAACGGCCAGATCGAGATGGCGGCCGCGTTTACGCGCGCCGGCTTCGATGCGGTCGACGTGCATATGTCGGATCTGCAGAACGGCCGTCGCCACCTGGCCGATTTCGTGGGCCTTGCGGCCTGCGGCGGGTTCTCCTATGGCGACGTGCTGGGGGCAGGGCGCGGCTGGGCAACGTCGATACTTTTCAATAATGTATTGCGCGACCAGTTTGCTGCGTTCTTCGCCAATCCGGGCAACTTCGCCCTGGGGGTCTGCAATGGATGCCAGATGCTCTCGACGTTGAAGGACATCATCCCTGGCGCCGAGGCCTGGCCGCGCTTCCGGCGCAATGCCTCCGAGCAGTACGAGGCCCGCTTCGTGACGCTCGAAGTGCAGGAGTCCCCGTCGGTCTTCTTCCGCGACATGGCCGGTTCGCGCATTCCGGTGGTGGTCGCCCACGGCGAAGGCCATGCGGAGTTCGCCCAGGCCGGCGACCACAAGCGCGTGCAAACCTGCCTGCGTTTTGTCGACAACCGGGGCAGGGCGACCGAGACCTTCCCGCTCAACTCCAACGGTTCGGTCGCCGGCATCACCGGTATCACCGCGGCGGACGGCCGCGTGACGATCATGATGCCGCACCCCGAGCGCGTGTTCCGTGCTGCCCAGATGAGCTGGCGCCCGGAAAGCTGGACCGAAGATTCCCCCTGGATGCGCATGTTCCGTAACGCGCGCGTATGGGTGGGATGACGCTCAGCCCGCTCAAGAAGTTCATGCTGGCGGCGCTCGCCTGGCTGCCGCTGTGTTTCTTCATCTGGTGGTGGGCGTCGAACCTGTTTGTCATGCTGCCCGTATTCCTGGCGGGCAAGGTGCTGACCTGGGGCTGGCCGGAGGTGATCACCTCGGTCAGCCGCGGGTTGGACGTAGCCGGCAAGCCGACCATGGATGTCCTCACCAGCATCCTCGTCACCCAGCCGGGGCCCGACGGCCGGTCGATGTCCGGCTTCATGGAACCTTCGGTCTATCCGCTGATCTACGGATACTCGCTGCCCCTGTACCTGGGGTTGTGCCTGGCCACGCCACAGGATGAGGAGCGTCGCTGGGGCCATGTGGTCATCGGTTGCCTGGTGATCTGGCTGGCGCAGGCGTTCGGACTGGTCGCCGATGCGCTCAAGACAATTGTGATGGGCTCCGGCCCGCAGGCGACCGCAGCGGCCCAGGCGGCCGGGATAAGCGTCGAGCTGGTTGCCCTTTGTTACCAGTTCGGCTATCTGATCCTGCCGACGGTGGTTCCGGCCGCGCTCTGGCTCGGTTTGAACCGCCCTTTCATCGAAGCATTGACGGGTCGACGTTTTGGGGAACCCCCGGGCGACAATGCCGGTCGAAGCGCAGCCCCATAGGAAAGAAGTCATGTCCGCCCTTGAAACGCCGGCCGTCGCGGCCAGCCCTGCCGCCGCCGAAGACAGCCTGGACGAGCGCATCTGTACCTTCCTGGTGCGCAAAGGGCGTCTGAAGGACGCCGATCTCGCCCGCGCCCGGCGCGTTCACGAGGAATCGGACAGCGACAGCCTGGTCAACCTGCTGACCCGGCTGGGCCTGGTGTCCGAGCGGGACATGGCCGAGTCGATGGCCGAGTTGCTGAAGCTGCCGCTGCTGACCGCCAAGGATTTCCCCGAAGCGCCGCCGCCGAGCGTGCAGCTGTCAGTGCGCTTCCTCAAGCAGTACCACGTGGTGCCGGTCAGCGAGACCGAAACCGAGGTGAGCCTGCTGGTCGCGGACCCGGCCGATACCTTCGCCACCCAGGCCGTCGAGCTGGCGACAGGCCGGCGCACCAGCATCCAGGTCGGCCTGCGCTCGGAAATCGACGACCTGATCGAGCGCTACTACGGCCAGGGTCGTTCGGCCATGGGTACCATCGTCGAAACCCTGAGCGATGACAGCGCGCGCGGCGAAGACGACATCGAGCACCTGCGTGACCTCGCCTCCGAGGCGCCGGTCATCCGTCTGGTCAACCTGATCGTCCAGCGCGCGGTCGAGCAGCGCGCCTCGGATATCCATATCGAGCCCTTTGAAAGCCGCCTGAAGGTGCGCTATCGCATCGATGGCGTGCTGCACGAGGTGGAATCGCCGCCGGCCGCATCCACCGCCGCCGTGATCTCGCGCGTGAAGATCATGGCCAAGCTCAACATCGCCGAGCGCCGCCTGCCCCAGGACGGCCGCATCATGCTGCGCGTGCAGGGCAAGGAGCTGGACCTTCGCGTTTCGACCGTGCCCACGTCCTGGGGCGAATCGGTCGTCATGCGTATCCTCGACCGCGAAAGCGTGGTGTTTGATTTCCACACACTCGGCTTTACCGACGAGTTCCTGCCGCAGTTCATGAAGGTGCTGGAGCTGCCGCACGGCATCATGCTGGTGACCGGTCCGACCGGCTCGGGCAAGACGACGACGCTCTACACCGCGCTGGCCAAGCTCAATACGCCGGACGTCAAGATCATCACCGTCGAAGACCCGGTCGAATACCAGATCGAAGGTATCAACCAGATCCAGGCCAAGCCGCAGATCGGCCTGGACTTCAGTCACGCGCTGCGCTCGATCGTCCGCCAGGACCCGGACATCATCATGATCGGCGAAATGCGCGACCTGGAAACCTGCCGCATCGCGATCCAGTCGGCGCTGACGGGCCACCTGGTGCTGTCCACCCTGCACACGAACAATGCCGCCGGCGGCATCACGCGCCTGCTCGACATGGGCGTGGAAGATTACCTCCTCACCTCGACGGTCAACGGCATCCTCGCGCAGCGTCTGGTGCGGCGCCTGGATCTGGCGCATGCCGAGCCGCATGATGCGCTGCCGGAGGTGGTTCGCGAGTTCAACCTGGACAAGTTCACAACGGATCGTCCGATAAAACTATACAAGCCCGTGCCGAGCCCGGCCAACCCGAGCGGCTACTACGGGCGGACGACGATCATGGAATTCATGGTCATGTCCGATCCGTTGCGCCGCCTGGTCATGCAGCACGCCGGCATGGGCGAGCTGGAACAGCAGGCGCGCGCCGAGGGTATGCGCACGATGTACGAAGACGGCCTGGTCAAGTCGCTGATGGGCGTGACCACGATCGAAGAGGTGCTGCGCGTTACGCAGGAAGGATAGCGCGCCGCTCCCGCAATCCCGTGTCCCTGCCGTGCGGAAGGCGGCTGCGTGGCGCGAAGACGTGAACCATTCCACTCCGACCCGGACTCCCTTAGCTCAGCCAATGGCCCTATTTCGCTACAAAGCAGTGACTCCCGCCGGCGAGACGCTCGAAGGCCAGATGGAGGCCGCCTCCACCGACGAAGTCATCGCCAAGCTGCAGGACGCGGGCAACATCCCGCTCGATGCGCGGGCGGCCGACGCCGGTGAGTCGGGCAGCCTGCTCGCTGCGCTGACCCGCAAGTCGAGCTTCTCCGCCGCGCAGATCGTGCAGTTCACCCAGCAGATGGCCACCCTGCTCGGCGCCGGGCAGCCGCTGGATCGCGCCCTGCAGATCGTGCTCGAGCTGCCCGAGGGTGAGAAAGCCAAGCGCATGCTCGAGCGCATCCGCGACACCGTGCGCGGTGGTGCCCCCCTGTCGGATGCGCTGGAAGCCGAACACGGCGTGTTTTCGCGCCTGTACGTGAACATGGTGCGTGCCGGTGAAGCCGGCGGCTCCATGGACGAAACCCTGCGCCGCCTCGCCGACTACCTCGAACGCACGCGCGCGCTGCGCGGTAACGTCATCAACGCCATGATCTATCCGGCCTTCCTGGTCGGCATGGTGCTGATGTCGCTGATGATCCTTCTCATCTACGTCGTGCCGCAGTTCGTGCCGATGTTCAACGACATGGGCATCGAACTGCCACTGATCACCCGCGTTGTGTTCGGCGTCGGTGCGATTTTCCAGAACTTCTGGTGGCTGATCATCGTCGGCGGCGTGTTCGGCTTCCTGTGGCTGCGCAAGCAGTACGCGCAACCCGATACGCGGCTGTCGCTGGATACGCGACTGCTCTCGGTAAAGATCATCGGCGACGTCATCCTCAAACTGGAAACCGCGCGATTGACGCGCACGCTCGGAACTTTGCTCAAGAACGGCGTTCCCTTGCTGGGTGCGATGACGATCGCGCGCAATGTGATGGGCAACGCGGCGCTGTCGGAAGCCGTTGCCGCGGCAACGGAAGAGGTCAAGCGCGGCAATGGCCTGGGCTATTCGCTCAGCCACAGCAAGCGCTTTCCGAAGCTGGCGCTGCAGATGGTGTCGGTGGGCGAGGAATCGGGCGAGCTTGACACGATGCTGCTCAAGACCGCCGACACCTTCGACGTCGAAGTCAAGAACACGCTGGACCGGTTGCTCGCCGCGCTGGTGCCGGTGGTCACGATCGTAATGACAGTCATGGTGGCCATGATCATGCTGGCAATCATCTTGCCGATCATGAGCCTCGCAGGTTCCGTCCAGTAATTGGAGAATGTTATGAAATATACTTCGCAACGCCATACGCTGCCCCGCGCGGCAGCCGGCTTCAGCTTGCTGGAAATGCTTGCCGTGATCGTGCTGATCGGCATCGTGGCGGGCCTTGTGGTCAACAACGTGCTGGGCAATGTCGAGCGCGGCAAGTGGGCGGCCGGCAAGGCCCAGGTGGCCAAGATCGCCATGAACGTCGAGTCCTATGCCATGGACAACGGCAGCCCGCCAGCCAAGCTCGAAGACCTGGTGACCCGCCCCGGCAATGCGTCCGGCTGGAAAGGGCCGTATGGCAAGGAATCGGACCTGAAGGATCCGTTCGGCAAGGCGTTCGGCTACAAGTCGCCCGGCGAGCACGGTGATTTCGACGTGGTGTTCTACGGCAAGGACGGCAAGCAGGGCGGCGAAGGCACGAGCGCCGACCACGGCAACTGGCAGTAAGCGCAGCGCATCCGCTCGCGCCAGGAATGCCACGTGCCTCTGACTCCCGTCCATCGCCCCGCGACCGTGGCGCTGCCGCGTCACCCGCGCGCGCAGGCGGGCTTCAGCCTGCTCGAACTTATCGCCGTGATGGTGCTGATCGCCATCGCGGTGACCGTGGCTTCGCTGTCGGTCACGCGCAGCCTCGGCAGCGCCAAGATCCACGCCGTCAGTCGTGACCTGGTGGCGGCGCTGCGTCACACGCGCGGCCAGGCCATCGTCAAGGGCGAGCAGAAAACCCTCGACGTCGACCTGGAAGCCATGAGCTACACCGCCCCCGGCAAGGAGGCGGTGAAGTTTCCGGACAAGGTCGAGATCAAACTGCACACGGCGCAGAACGAGCTGATCGCCGCGCGCGCGGGACGCATCCGCTTCTATCCCGACGGCAGTTCGACGGGCGGGCACATTTCGGTCATTTCCGGCGAACGCGAATGGCGCGTCAACGTCGGCTGGCTGACGGGCGAGGTCAGCATGGAAGAGTTGCGTTCCCGATGAAACCGACGCCTTCCCGGCATGTCCGCCTTCACCTGCCGCTCGCCCAGCGGGGCTTCAGCCTGATCGAGCTGGTGGCGGCCTTTGTCGTTTTCGCGCTGGGATTCGGCGTGCTGATGCAGATCCTGTCCGGATCGATCCGTAATACCTACCAGGCCGCCGATTACACCCAGGCGGCACTGATGGCCCAGTCGAAGCTCGATGTCATCGGTATTGGCGAAAAGCTGCAACCGGGACACGAAAGCGGCCGATTCGACGACCAGTTCCGCTGGGAGCTGGACATCACCCGTTACGAAGCGCCGGATTCACCGCCGGATCTGCAGTCCGTCACCGCCATTGAGCTCTACCGGATCGACCTGGAAGTGCTGTGGGGTTCGATGCGCCATCCGCGCAGCGCGCACTTCGTCACGCTGCGCTCGGCGCAGGCCGACATGAGCGGTAACCCGGGCGGCGGCGTCGGTGGCGCGGTGACGCCGGCAGGCACCGGATCGACCTCGCGCGGCGCAACGCAGGCGGGCAACCGTTCGACCAAGGATCCCACCCGATGAGCCGTCCCGGCCGATCACAGGGATTCAGCCTGCTGGAAGTGCTGCTGGCGCTGACCCTGCTCGCCATCCTGATGGCGGGCGCGATGAGCGGCATCCGTGCCGCCACCAAGGCCATGCATTCGGGCGAAGCTGTCATCGACCGCAACAACCGGCTGCGCGTCGCCCAGGAATTCATCCGGCGCGAGCTCAGTCGCGCCCTGCCGCTGGCGTTCGGCCAGGAGAACGGGACCGGCACCAATTTCGTCTTCCAGGGCGAGAAGGATTTCATCCGCTTCGTCGCGCCAATGCCCGGCCATCTCAGCCGTGGCGGCCCCTATGTCCAGAGCCTGGAGCTGGCGCGCGGCCGGAAGGGCCTGCAGCTGCTGTTTACGCACCAGATGCTCAACGGCTTCGACCTGGAAAAACTCTCCACCAAGGACGTCGAGCCGGTGCTCCTGCTCGACGGCATCCGTCGTGGCTCTATCCAGTTCCGCAAGTTCGATGACCAGGGCGAGCTGGAAGACTGGACTGACGAATGGGAAAACCCGTCCATGCTGCCCGTGATGGTACGCATCGACCTGGAGATGACTCCGGAATCCGGTCTGGTGTGGCCGACGATGGATATTCCGCTGCTGCTCGATACCAGTGGCGGCATCCGCCTGTTCCAGCAGCGCAATGGCCAGGGCCAGCCGGTTGCGGCGCCGGAGCCGGGCGAGGCAACCCGATGATCCGGCATCCGCGCCAAACCGGCGTTGCCTTCATCATCGTGCTGTGGGTGATCGCGCTGATTGCGATCATCCTGGGCAGTTTCGCGGTGATCGCGCGCACCGAGGGGCTGCAGGCGCGTCATCTCTTCGACGCCACGACGGCGCGCTACGCCGCCGAAGCAGGCATCCACCGGGCGGCCTTCGAGCTGCGCAATCCGGACATCATGACGCGCTGGGTGGCCGACGGCCGCCCCTACGAGTTCGACTTCGACGGCACCAAGGTCGAGGTCAAGATCACCGACGACAGCGGCAAGATCGATATCAATGTTGCCGATAACATCCTTCTGAAGGCCTTGTTCGTCTCGGCCGGCATCGAGGACGCGAGGGCCGAGGAACTGGCGGATGCGATCGTCGACTGGCGCGATCCGGACGAGCTGGCGAGCCCCAAGGGTGCGGAAGATTCCGAGTACAAATCCGCCGATCTGAAGTACCTGCCGCGGAACGCGCCGTTTGAAACGGTGTCTGAAATTCAGCAAGTCCTGGGGATGGATTACGACATCTATCACCAGATCGAGAACTCCATAACGCTGTACTCCGGCCGCAGCCAGCCCAGCCCGGGGTACGCCCCGATCGAGGTCCTGCGGGCCCTGCCGGGAATGACCGAGGAATACGCCCAGATGATCGTGACCCAGCGGCAGGCCGCCCAGCCGGGCAGCCCACCCACCGGCTTGATGCTTCCCGACGGAACGCCTGTCGTGGCGGAGGGTGGGGGGCTGACGTATAGTATTGAGTCCCGCGCCACTCTTCCGAACGGCGCCAGTGCCCGCCTGGACGCGACCATCCGGCTGGGCGGAACCGGGATCGGTGGAAAGCCCTTCGTGGTTCTACGCTGGCGCGACGGCGAAAATTCGTAATGGCCATTCTTGACGTGCTCGAACCTCAGCTCGTCCGCTTGCGGGCGCGCTATGCGAAAACACCGCTGCCGCGCTTTTTTGCGTGGTGGGCGGGCGAACTCGTCTCGCTGTTGCCGGCAAAGTGGCGCGCCGCGCTGGCCGAAGGGCGCGAGGCGCTGTTGCTGCACACCGATGGCGACCAGCTGATCGTCCGCCGCGAGACGGCGACCGGCGTCGCTGACCTCGGAACCATTTCCCTGCAGTCCGAACCGGAAACGCAGCGCGCCGAATTCGCCCGGCTGCGCCAGACGATCGACGAACCTCAGCTGCGCCAGTTTTACTGCGTCTCCCCCAAGCGGGTGCTGCGCCGGTCGATGAGCCTGCCGGCCGCGACCGAGGGCAATCTGCGCCAGGTGCTCAGCTTTGAAATGGACCGCCAGACGCCGTTCAAGGCCGACCAGGTCTATTTCGACTTCCGCGAACTCGGGCGTGATGCCGCCGGGCGGCAACTCCACGTCGACCTCCTGGTCATGCCGCGCTCCCAGTTCGACCAGGATCTCGCGCCGGTGACCCAGCTGGGCATCGCCCTGGACGGCGTGGATTGCTGGCAGGACGCCGACGACGGCCGGCGCCTCGGGGTAAACCTGTTGCCGAATGAGCGCCGCGCGCGTCGTCGTAATACCCGCCTGCTGCTCAACCTGGGCCTGGCCAGCGTTGCGGTGATCATGGCCTTGGCGGTGATGGCGCGTACGGTCAGCAACCGCGAAGACGCGGTCAATGCGATGACCGAAGAGGTGGCCAAGGCCCAGAACGATGCCAAGCAGGTCGCCGCCCTGAGGAAGACGCTGGAGGAAACCATCGATTCGGCCAACTTCCTGGCCCAGAAGAAGGCTTCCGTCGTCCCTACCATCGAGCTGCTGGACGATCTCACCAAGCGCCTCCCGGACAACACCTACCTGGAGCGCCTGAATATCACCGAAGACGGACGCGTCGAGCTGCAGGGCCTGGGCGAAAACGTCGAAAGCCTGATCGCCGAGCTGCAGAAATCGAACGTGCTGGCAGAGCCCGCGTTCCAGGGCGTGATCCAGCCCGACCCGCGCCTGAAGAAGGACCGCTTCAACCTGGTGGCCCAGCTCAAGCGCAAAGAGGCGCCCAAGGACGCCGTCTCCAAGCCGGATGCGGAAAAGCCGGCCGGCGGCGACACCGGTGGCAAGGATACGAAGGCGCCGGACGAGGCCAAACAGGAGGGCATGAATGCGTCTGCTGCCGGATAAGAACAACGGCCGCCTGCTCGCCGTCGTCCTCACCTTGATCGTCGCCCTGCTGGTCTACCTGCTGGGCGTGCACTGGTGGTTCGTGTCGCCGCACCTGGCCCTGCGCGGCCAGATGGCCGACCTGCGCGAGCAACAGCAGCGGTTCCGCGAAACCAGCGCCCAGCGTGCGGAAATCGAAAAACGGCTCGGCGAAGTGCGCGAGTTCGAGCAGAGCAGCCAGGCCTTCCTCAACCAGACCGACGCCAACGCGGCGGCGGCCGACCTCATCCAGCGCCTGAAACAGGCCGTCAATGACCGGGGCGGCGACCAGAACCGTTGCCAGGTGCTGACTAACCAGACCCTGACCGGCGGCAAGCCCGAGCTCTATGAGCGGGTGACGATCCAGGTGCGCATGCGCTGCGACCTCGAGCCGTTCTCGGCCATCGTCTACCAGCTGGAATCGGGCAAACCCTACCTCTTCGTCGACCAGCTGATGGTCTACAAGCAGAACTACGGCTATGTGCCGCCGGGCCAGAAGCAACCGCAGCAGAGCGCCCTGGATATCCGCTTCAACCTGTCGGGATATCTGCGCAAGCGAGGGGCTGACAAGGCATGAACGCGCGTACCGCACAAATGATGACGATGGTCCTGGCGGGCAGTTGCGGCGTGCTCTCCCTGGCTGGCGTGCTGGCCTGGATGGGGGCCGGACGTGGCTACAGCTGGGCGCCGGAAGGCGAGGTCGCCCCCCTGACGGGTGTGGGCCGGATCAACGCCGAGACCTTCACCCTGCCGCCGGAGCTGCAGTTTGACCAGGTCAAGCAGCGGCCGATCTTCAACGAAGACCGCAAGCCGACGCCGCTCGTCGAGGACGAGGTCAAGCCGCCGGTCGAGATCAACCCGCTCAACATCACCCTCACCGGTGTGATTCTCACTCCCGACGTGCAACTGGCCATGGTGCGCGACAACGCCAAGAACGAAGCGCTGTCGCTCAAGATCGGCATGCCTTTGCCGGGCGAGCAGCAGGGCTGGACGCTGGCCGAGATCCGTCCGCGCGCCGCCGTGTTCAAGAGTGCCGACAACAAGACCTCCGAAGTGGAACTTGAGGTCGCTCCCGGACTCACAGTACCACCCAGCGCCAAGGCGCCCTCGCCGGCCAGTGCCAGCGCGCCGCCGCCGCCGGGCGCCCCGCCCGCGGGGACCGCCGCCACCAATACGACCACTGTACCCAGTCAGCCGCCCGACCGGGCCGCTGAGCTGCAACGCCGCATCGAAGAGCGCCGTCGCGAAATGCGCGAGCAGGCCGAGAAGCTGCGTGAGCAGCAAGAAATGGACAAGAACACGGAGTGACGCCAGTGCGCCTACGCCTTACCACCCTTTGCCTTGCCGCGGCGCTGGTTGCGCTGTCCGGCTGTGCGACGACGCCTGCGCCACGCGACACGCGAGTCGAACAAGAACTGCTGGAACAGCCCCAGGTCAAGACCGAGGTCGACAAACTGGCCGAATCCCGCGCTGCGGGCGACCAGGGGCCGATCTCCCTCAGCTCCCGCTCGGACCAGGCCAAGGCACCGCCGCCGGAAATCGAGAAGGGCACCGGCCAGTTCATCAATGACGAGGCCGCCAAGGCGGCGATTCGCAGCGCCCCGGCCGAAGATGGCCAGCTCACCTTCAATTTCGAGAACCAGCCGATCCAGGCGGTGGCCAAGGCCATCCTGGGCGACCTGCTCCAGCTCAACTACGTGATTGCGCCGGGCGTCCAGGGCAACGTGAGTTTTTCGACGTCCAAGCCGATCAAGGCCGACCAGGCGATGTCGATCCTGGAAATGCTGCTGTCCTGGACGAACAACTCCCTGGTCTTCAGCGAAGGCCGCTACACCGTGCTGCCGACCAAGGACGCCCTGCCGGGCAAGCTGACGCCGCGCATCGCCGCGCCGTCTGCCGCCAAGGGTTACGAAGTGCGGGTATTCCCCCTGCGTTTCGTGTCGCCGAAGGAGATGGAGAAGCTCCTCAAGCCGTACGCCAAGAGCGACGCCTTCGTCTCGGTCGACACCTCGCGCAGCATGCTGGTGCTGGCCGGCACGGCGACCGAACTGGAAAACTACCAGCGCACCATCGACATCTTCGACGTGGACTGGCTCAAGGGCATGTCCATCGGCGTGTATACG
This sequence comes from Tahibacter amnicola, assembly GCF_025398735.1. Taxonomy (NCBI): domain Bacteria; kingdom Pseudomonadati; phylum Pseudomonadota; class Gammaproteobacteria; order Lysobacterales; family Rhodanobacteraceae; genus Tahibacter; species Tahibacter amnicola. The sequence continues at coordinate 6,080,171 of NZ_CP104694.1, read as the reverse complement.
ATTGTCAATGTTGAAGTGGCGAAAATCATGCCGGAGCTGGACAAGCTCTTTGGCGCCACCGGTGAATCGCCGATGGCCGGCATGTTCCGTTTCGTGCCGATCGAGCGCACCAACTCGGTTATCGTGATCACGCCCAATCCGGATTACCTGGCGCAGGCCGAGGAATGGCTGCGTCGCCTGGATCAGGGTGGCAGTGAAAGCGGCACGCAGCTGTACGTCTATGACGTGAAGAACGTGAAATCCGTCGATCTTGCCGATCGCCTCAATGAGGTGTTCACCGGCCAGAGCAGTGGCGGTTCCTCGCGCAAGACCAGCCGCAGCGGCTCGGTGGCGCCGGGTCTGCAGGCGGTCGAAGTGCGCGGCATGAACGACAACAGCCGCCGTGCCGAGCAGGCGCGCGAGAAGCAGGCCGCCAGCGCCAACGCGCCGGCCCAGGCTGCGGCCTCGTTCACCATCGGCGATGATGAATCCGAAGTCCGCATCACGGCTGTCGAGGAAAACAACCAGATCCTGGTGATGGCGAACCAGAGCCAGTGGGGCATCATCCAGAGCGCGATCAAGCGACTGGATGTCGAACCGCTGCAGGTGCAGATCGAAACCAAGATCCTCGAAGTGAAGCTGGTCGGGAACCTGCAGTACGGCGTGCGCTGGTACCTGGAAGGCCTGATCGGCACCAGCGGCACCGGCGAAAGCCGCTATACGCACTCGCAGCCGGGCAACCAGCAACGAGGCCTGTTCGGCGCCAATGCCATCCCGACGGCAGGCAGCTCGAACGTCTTCTACTCATTCATTAATAATGAGATCGAAGTCGCCATCAACGCGCTGCAGTCCGATTCGAACACCAAGACCCTGTCGGCGCCTTCGCTGGTTGTCCTCAACAACAAGGAAGCCCGGATCAACGTCGGCGATCAGATTCCGGTGGTGCAGAACTACCTCAATTCCGGCTTCGGCTCGACGCTCAACTCCAGCGGGAACTCCGTCAGCACCACCAGCTATGGCGCCGTCCAGTTCCGCGACGTCGGCGTGATCCTCACCGTGACGCCGCGCGTCAATCCGGGTGGCCTGGTCTATATGGAAGTCAGCCAGGAAGTCAGCGCCAAGGGCGAGCAGGACACCACCGGTAACTACACCGTGGCCAAGCGTGAGATCGAGACGGAAATCGCCGTGCAGAGCGGCCAGACCGTGCTCCTGGGCGGCCTGATCGGTGAAAGCGAGATCGCCGGCAAGAACGGTGTGCCGGGCCTGAGCAAGATCCCCCTGATCGGCAATCTTTTCGGCACCACGAACAAGCGCCGCGACCGTACCGAGCTGATCATCATGATCACGCCCCGGGTCGTCAGCAGTGCCTCGGAAGCGCGCGATATCACTGACGAATACCAGCGTCGCCTGCAGTCCCTGGCGCCGATCAAGAATGCCGGCGGCGACACGCTCGAAAGCGCGTTCGGCGGCAAAAAGAAATAAAAGGAGAAATCCATGCGTCGTACTGTCTTTGCCGTCCTCGCGGCCGCTTCCGTGGTGTCACTGGGGGGTGCGTTGCCAGTGGCCCGAAAAAGCCGGCCATGCCCAAATCGCTGGAAGAGCGCGTGGTCAAGCGCTGGGACCTGCTGATCAGTCGCCAGGCGATTGACGCCTACGAGTACCTGACCCCCGGTTTCCGCCAGACCAAGACCCGCGAGCAGTACTCGATGGAGATGAACACCCGGCCGGTGCAGTGGAAGAAGGCGAGCGTCCTGGAGAAGAAGTGCGAGACCGAGGACGTCTGTGACGTTTCCGTGACGATGGAATTCACCATTCCCGTGCACGGCGCCGGCAATACGCCGGGCTTTTCCGTGATGCACGAGAAGTGGATGAAAATTGACGGCGAGTGGCTCCACCTGCCTGAAAAATTGGGCTCCACTGCCATAGATAATTCACGTAAACAGTGATAAGCATTGGTGTTCGCGGCGTTTGGCAAGGGATTGCGTTGGTTTGGCCTTTGTCATAGCATGCGTGCGCTGTTGCCTGACTCGGTTCTTGAAAGGCGGGCCAAAACCGCTAATGAAACCGCGTTAGCCGTAAGCAAAAGCCCTGTGGTTCACTTAGGAGTGTTGTGATGAAAAGAAACAACCTGACGACCGCGGTCGTCGCCGGTATCGCCGGCCTTGCCGGTATTGCCAGCGTCGCGAACGCCGTCGAACTGAATGCGGACGGTCTGGGCCAGGTCCTCATCTACCCGTACTACACCGTCAACGCCGGCAACACCACGCTGATCTCCGTGGTCAACACCACCGCCGTGCCGAAGGCCGTCAAGGTCCGTTTCCTTGAAGGCTACAACAGCGCTGAAGTCCTCGACTTCAACCTGTTCCTCTCGCAGTACGACGTGTGGACGGCCTCGATCTTCACGCTGGGCGACGCCGAAGGCGGCAACCTGCTGACCGACGACGAGTCCTGCACGATCCCGCAGATCAAGGGTGGCACCTCCAGCTCCCTCGGCACCCTGCCGGACGGCCGCAAGTACGCCCGTTTCAAGGCTTCGGCCTACCTGCCGGACCCGGGTCCGGACGCCATCACGCGTACGCGTGAAGGTCACGCCGAACTGATCGAAATGGCGACGCTCGCTCCGGGCGCCATCGCCACCGCGATCACCCACGAAGACGGCGTTCCGCCGGGCTGCGGCGCGGGCCTGTCGTCGCTGGTCAACGCCAACCTCGACGAACTGCGCTCCCCGACGGGTGGCCTGTTCGGTTCGGGCTCGATCGTCAATCCGGCGATCGGTACGATTGCTGGCTACAACGCCGACGCGATCGACGGCTTCTACACCACGACCGACCCGCTGCAGCACATCTACTCGCAGCCGACCGACGTGACCCCGAACCTGGCCAGCGCCCGCTCGGTTGAAGCCGTTGCCGGTGTTGCCCGTTCGTACAACTTCGTGTCGACCGCTGCCGGTACCGGCCAGCTGATCGTCTCGGACTTCGTTGCCCCGATCGACGCCGTTTCCTCGATCTTCACGGCTTCGGCGATCCACAACGAATACGTGCTCGAAGCCGCTGCTGGCGCCGAGTCGGAATGGGTCATCACCTTCCCGACCAAGCGTTTCTACGTGAACACCGGTGCGCCGACCGCTGCGGCCATCCGTCCGTTCGTCGAGAACTTCCGCGCTCCGGGCCGTTCGTGCGTCGCCATCGGCGTGTCGTACTTCAACCGCGAAGAGCAGACTGTCCAGTCCGTCGACGAATTCTCGCCGCCGGATGAAGTCCCGGGCACCAACCTGTGCTTCGAATCGCAGGTCCTGAGCTTCCAGCGCTCGGCCGATTTCACCGCCAACGGCAACAAGTCGAAGATCCTCGGCTCATCGCTGACCGCCAACATCGACCCGCGTTCCTCGGGCTTCGAGTCGGGCTGGCTGAACATCGACCTGGATCCGGAAACGGGCTCCACGATCGAACGTCACATGCTGCGTGAGTCGAACCCGATCGCGCCGGCCGTCGAAGGCAACACCTTCCTCGGTCTGCCGGTCACCGGCTTCCTGGCTGTGAACTACATCAACGCCAACAACGGCGCCACCGGCATTCTGTCCAACTATGCCGCTCTGTACCGTCACCGTGCGACGCGCACCTGCGTCCTCAACGACGGCAACACGCCGGGCGCTTGCTCCTAATCTCCGATCTGGAGTAGGGAAATCGAAGAGGGGGCGAAAGCCCCCCTCTTTTTTAACTAACTCCTAGCAACTTCAATGGTTTCTGGGGGTAAAATCGGCCCGCCTTCCCTATGTCGGGTCTTTATGTTTATGCTACCCCGCTATCTTGCAGTTGCGGCGCTCCTTCTTGCCCCCGTCGGGGTCCTGACCGCCGCCGAAACCAAGGTTGATCTCGTCTACGCTAACGGCAGCAAGGTCTGCACGTTCACGAGTAACGTCGATCCCGCGGTCAGCCTTTCTACCGACGGCTCCAACGCCGGTCGCATCCGGGTTGTCAGCAACGAAGCTAATCCCTTTTCGGGTGCGGGTTGTCCCACTGCAGCGCCCGACACCATTTCCGTCAGCGCAGTCTCTGCCCCGGGTACCGCCCAGGTAGGCACGGCGTTCAACGTGAGCTTCACGCCGTCCGGCAACCCGGACTACTGCACGACAGAGGGCTCCACCCTGCCGGGCTCGGTGACCAACTGGTGGCCGGTCAGCCAGTCCACGCAGCTGTGCTCGGGCGCGACCTGCACCACCACGGTGACCCGCTCGGTGACTGCCTCGGTTGCCGGCTCGCACGTCTTTGGCGTCAGGTGCTACAAGGCGACCGCCTCCAACAGCCCGGTGTCGTCGGCAACGGCGACGACCACCGTTTCCACCACGCCGACGGAAAACTGCCCGGCGCCCGCCGGAACCCGCGTCGGTACCGCGACGATCTGGCATTTTGGCGCGACCAACCAGTCGCACGCCAACGCCGACACGCGCGTCTGGGATCAGGTTTTCGGCTGGAACGCCAACAACAACACACCGAATGCGTTCCCGCAGCTGACCAACGGCGTCCAGATCAACGTGCCGCTGAGTGCAAATCAGTACTACGCGATCGAATTCACGGTGCCGCAGACGGTGACCAACACCTTCCGCTATTCGTTCATGACGTACGACACGAGCTGGCAGCCGGCCGTCGGATCGGGCGCGACGCCGATCGCCGTCGCCATCTCGAAATGTCCGGGTGCGTTCAATAACAACGTCGTTGCAGGTACCGTCGGGGCCAATTGCGCCTTGAACATGTCGCCGCAGGGTGATGTGCTCGGTATCGCAGTGAATTCGGCATACACCTCGCGCTGCATTCTGACGAGGGGCGAGCGCTACTACGTCAATATCGTCTTTGCCGACACGTCGACTCCGGGTACGTCGAATTGCACCGGCCAGTGCAAGTTCAGCATGAGGACGTCGCAGGATAGTGCGAAGGCCGAGGAATAATTTCTCATTCCTGTTGTCTAGAGGGGGCGCATTGCCGCCCCCTCTTTTTTGTGGAGCTCCGATGAAACGCTTTCTGCTGCTGGGAATGTTCCCCGTCATGGTTCTGGCTGCCGGTGGGCCTCACGACGTCGTTGTGAAACAAGGCTCTGCCACGCTGACGCACGCCGATGTAGACACTGTCATTCGCCGACTCCCGGAAGCGGAACGGGCCAAAACAATGGGCGATCCGAAGACGCTGGAGCGCACGTTGAACAATATGCTTCTGGCGCGCCAGCTGGCGGACGAAGCACGCGCGAACGGCCTGGACAAAGATCCGGCCTTCATTGCCGAAATGCGCTGGCTCACCGAAGAAAAACTGGCGGCTGCGCGATCGGAACAGATCTCGCGGGAGATCGAGCAATCAGTACCTGATATGCAGGCCCTGGCCAAGGAAAAATACATGGCCGACAAGGCCGCCTTTGCCACCAAGGAAGTGCGAGACGTCCGCCATATCCTGATCGGCACCAAGGACGGCCGCAGCGACGCCGAAGCCGAGGCGCTGGCCAGGAAAATCCACGCGGAAGCCGTTGCGGCGCCGGACAAATTCATCGACCTGGTCAAGGCGAATTCCGACGATCCCAGCAAGACGCAGAACGACGGCGCGATGCCGGACGCCACGTCGCCTCAGTTCGACCCCACCTTTGCCGGCGCTGTTCGCAAGCTGGCCAAGGTGGGTGACATCTCCGAGCCGGTAAAAACGCCGTGGGGATACCACATCATCAAGCTGGAGCGACTGAGCCCCGCGCGCCAGCGCAGCTTCGATGAGGTGAAGGACGGTCTGGTCACCGATTTGCGCGAAACCTATCTGAAAGAGCGCAAGCGCGAGTACATGGACAAGCTGCGCAACAACAAGATCGAAGCGGAGCCGGAAACGATCGGCGCGTTGCGCTCGCGCTACGACGGAAAGATGCCGGACGCACCGGCTGAATCCGCCAGGCAGCCCTGATTCCGTCTCCAGGGCTGCGCGCTCGTGCGGCCCTGAATCGGCACCACCATGCAGGCATTGGCCCTCGCGCTGCACCTCGCACGCCGCGACCTGAAGAACCGTTATCTGGGCAGCTTCAGCGGCGGCGCGTGGGCGTTGGTCCAGCCGCTGGTGCAGCTCGCGGTGTATGCCTTTGTATTTGGATACCTTTTCAAGGCGCGCGTGCCCGGTGCTGATGCGCCGGGCTACGTACCGTTTCTGGTCGTGGCGATGTGGCCGTGGGTGGCGTTTTCCGAAGCCGTCACGCGCGCGACGACGGCCATCCAGGACAACGCCAGCCTGATCGGCAAAGTGTCCCTGCCGCGCCCGGCGCTGGTCCTGGCGCCCGTACTGGCCAGTTTCGCGCTGCACGGCGCCGGCTTCGTGGCCCTGCTACTGGTGCTCGCGGCGGCGGGCACGGGCGTGCACCTGAGTGGCCTGCTGCTTGCCCTTCCTGCACTGTTGCTTCTGTTTGCGCTGGCGCTGGGCATTTCGCTGCTGCTGTCGGCGATGCAGGTGTTCGTGCGGGATATCGCGCCCGCGCTGCCGCAGATCCTGATGCTGTGGATGTTCATCTCGCCAGTGTTCTATGCCCGCGACATCCTGCCGGAGGAATACCGCAGCTGGATGGACTTCAATCCCTATTCGGTATTTGTGGAATATTTCCGATTTGCTCTGCTGGGCATGCCGCCGCCCGGCGCGCGGGGCGTGGTGGTCGGCGTGGCTGCCGTCCTGCTCGCCGTGGTGACCGGATACGCCGCGTTTCGCCGCCTGGAGCGTCATTTCGAGGATTTCCTGTGAGCGCCGATCTCCTCGTCGAAGCGCGTGGGCTGGGCAAGGACTATCCGCACGTCTTCCGTCGCGCTGATCGCTTCCGCGCGCTGCTGCGCCTTCTTGCCGGCCGGACGCCAGCGGCCGTGACGCCGGTCCTGCGGGACGTCAACCTGCGCGTCGTCCGGGGGCAGTCGCTGGGATTGATTGGCGAGAACGGCGCTGGCAAATCCACCCTGTTGAAGCTCCTCACCGGCGTGTTGACGCCCAGCCACGGCGACGTGACGGTCAACGGGCGTGTCGGTGCCTTGCTGGAGCTGGGCGCCGGCTTCCACCCCGAGTATTCCGGCCGCGACAACATCGCGATGTCGGCCGCGCTGCAGGGTTTTGACCGCGAGGAACTTGCGGCGAAGCTGCCGGAAATCGTCGCCTTCGCCGATATCGGCCGCTACATCGACGAACCGGTGAAGCACTATTCGTCCGGCATGGTGGTGCGCCTGGGCTTCGCCATCATCGCGGCGACCCGGCCGGACCTCCTGATCACCGACGAGGTGCTGGCGGTCGGCGACGAGTCGTTCCAGAAGAAGTGCATCCGCTGGATCGAGGACTACCTCGACGGCGGCGGGACGCTGATCCTGGTGTCGCACAGCATGTACCACATCCAGAAACTTTGCCGGCAGGCGCTCTGGCTGCACCAGGGGCAGGTGCGCGCTTCCGGCGAAGTATTCGACGTGACGCAGGCCTACCTCGCGCACCACGAGCGCAAAACCGCCGAAACGGTTCCGGAACGGGATGTCGAAGCGGTGCGTCGGCTCGAGTTTCATGTCCGCCAGGTGCGCATGAACGGTCACGAGGGCGAACAGCCGCAGGTCGTGGAGCAGGGGGGCAGTCTCTGCGTGGAGGCGACCATCGCTTCCCGCGATGGCCGCGTACCCGTGGTCCACGTCGGCATCGTCCGTGCGGACGGAACGCCGGTCTACGGCATCAGCTCCGACATGGATGGCGTGCAGCCCGCCCCGGCCGGCGAGGGGGACTACCGCATTCGTCTGCACCTCACCGACCTCGCCCTGCTGCCCGGCAGCTATTCAGTGCGGGTCCACCCCATGGATACCGAGGGCATGCGTCTGTTCGATACCGTCGAGCGTGCCGTCACCATCAAAGGGCGCAGCCGGGAGGCGGGACTGGTGCGGCTGGCTCATGTCTGGGAACATGCCGCCCCCTTGCCGGCAACACCCGCAGAATGAAACCGTCCCAGGCCCTGGAGTTCACCGGAGAGCGCTTCACGCCCGAATGCGTGCGCGAGATCTGGTATGAACACTGGCATCGCTATGCCTTCGTCCGCCCGCTGGCGGTGGGCAAGCGCGTTCTCGATGCTGCCTGCGGCGAGGGTTACGGCAGCGCCCTGATGGCCGAGGTGGCTGCCTCGGTGCAGGGGCTGGATATCGCCGAACAGGCCGTCGCGCATGCCCGCGCGCGCTACGGCGACCGGCCCAACCTGCAGTTCGGCCAGGCCGACGCCACCCGGCTCGAGCTGCCGCCCGGCAGCATGGACCTGGCCGTATCGTTCGAGACGCTCGAACACGTCGAGCGCCAGGACGAACTGCTCCAGGGGCTTGCGCGGGCCCTGACCGACACCGGCCTGCTGGTGATTTCCTCGCCGGACAAGGCCACCTACAGCGACGCCGCCGGGTTCCAGAACGAATTCCACGTGCGCGAGCTGTATCGCGACGAATTCCTCGCCCTGCTGGCCCGGCATTTCGGCCATGTGCGCCTCTACGGGCAACGCCTGCTGTTCCAGTCGGCGATATGGCCGATGGAGCCTTCTGACATCGGCCACAGCCGGATCTGGACCGCGGAGGCCGACGGCCGGGTCGTCGCCGGCCCGCAGTACCCGCCGGTCTACTACATCGCCGTGTGCTCCCGTTCGCCCCTTCCGGCGGGCCTTCCGGGCGATTCCTGGTTCGGCGACCGCGACGAGTCGGTCTATCAGCATTACAATCACGAGATTCGCAAGAACATGGCGGCCGGCGGGCGCATCGCCGAACTCGAAGCCGAGGTCGACCGCCTACGCACCGCATTGGATGCGCTTGAGAAAGCGGCAGCGCCCCCATTGGTGAGGGCCGGCAGATGCCGTGGTGGCGGCGTTGGACGTCGCAGCGATAGGGTTTGCCGGCGCGGCCACGGATTGCCAGGCCACACGCGCCGGGATGAACCACCCAGACAATCAGTTTTCGCATGCGGCGCCCTGGTGTCGCGCATCGGGTCATTGCCATGAGTAGCAACGTGCAGTTCCAGTACACCTTCGACGCCACCCCGACGCCGCCGGCGGCGCCGGCATTGCGGATCGACCCGAATGCGCCGCTGTTCGCCTCCGAGGACGCCGTCGTGGCGTCGCTCTCGAACAACGAGTGCATTTTCCAGGTCAAGCGCACCGGCGAAGCCCATGTGATGACCTTCCAGGTGCTGCAGGCGCTCGACCAGTGCCGCGAATTCCGTACCCTTGACGAGCACGTCTCCCGCATCCAGAGCACGATTCCGGGGCTCGACCAGCAGCGCGACGCCGTCAAGCGCGTGGTCGCCAGCCTGGTGCAGCGCGAGCTCCTGGTTTCCGACACCGCCCTGATGGCGCGCCTGGCCGAGGCTCCCGCGGCCAATCCGGCGCCGCTGCGGGCCGTGTTCATCCGTGCCTGCGACCGCCCGGCCCAGCTGGAACGGCTCCTGCTGTCCCTGGCCGACTACGAACGGCAGTTCAAGGCCGGCCGCCACTATGTCGTCCTCGATGACTCCACCCAGGACGCCAGCCTCGATCGCCACCGCGATCTGGTCCGGGAATTCGCCCGTACGACGGGCTGCAAGCTCACCTATATCGGCCCGGCGCAGTGCAAGCGCCTGGTCGAACGCCTGATCGCTGCTGTACCTGAGCACCGCGAGACGATCGAGCGCCTGCTGCTGGTGCGTGACGCGCGGGGCCGCTTCGGCGGCGGTCGCAGCTGGAACCTCGCTTTGCTGCTGTCCGCCGGCAACCGCTTCGTGATGTTCGACGACGACCAGTGCCTGCCGACGCGTCGCCACGAACTGGCCAGGAGCGGTGTCGACCTCAACCCGGTGCAGAATCCGTTTGCGCGCTTCTATCGCAATATGGAAGAGGCACTGGGCGCCGGCGAGGAAGTCACCCAGGATCCCCTGGAAATGCACCTGGACGCCTGCGGCATCGGCATCGGCGAGCTGTTCGCGCGCGAGCCGTATCGCTTCAGCCGGGAATCCCTGCGCGGGCTCAACATGGCGCGCCTGGGCTACATGAACCCGGATACGCGCATCCTGGCGACCCAGCAGGGCACGGTCGGCAGCGCCCGTTCGGAAAGCGCCGCATGGATCTACCATCTGGACCAGGCCGGCCGCGCCGACCTGTGCAGCAGCCGCGACGCCTACCTGACCAATATCGAGGCGCAATACGTCTGGCAGGGCACGGCCCAGGCCCGACTCTCCAGCGTCGCGTGGTTCACTCCATTCGCGTTCGACAACAGCGCGCTGCTGCCCTGTACGAATCCGATCGGCCGCGGTGAAGACGCGCTCTTCTCTGCCGCCGCGCATTTCTGCCATCCGGATGCGCTGGTGCTGGAGCTGCCCATCGCGATCGGCCACGTGCAGGAGCAGGCGCGCACGCGCTCGAACCGTTCCGTCCAGGCCAGCACGCCGCGCGTGAATCACTTTGCGACGGACTACATCCAGCGCCAGTTCGGCGTGTTCCTGTCCAATGATCCGGCGCAGCGTCTGGCACTCCTCGCCGACATCTTCCGCGATCTGGGCGGCGCCAGCGAGACACGCCGCGTGGCGCACCTGCGCGAATATCTCAACTACGTCCGCTCCGAGTCGATCGAGCGCCTGCAGCAGCAGTTCGAGGCTGCTGCAAACGCCCCGGTCTTCTGGCAGGCCGATGTGCGCAGCATCATCGATGCCAATGGCCGCGCACTGACGGCCAAGGGCACGTCGCCGCGCCTGGGTGACTGGGCTGACGACGTCGACACCGCCGGTTGCGCCACGCTGCTGCGAACAGAGCTCAACCAGCTGGCCGACGCCTACAGCGCCTGGCCGGCCCTGTGGCGGTACGCGCAGGGGCAGGGCGAGCGTCTCCTGGCCGGCATCTGACGGCCGCGCGGCACAGCGAATGCGGCCCGGCCTGACCAGCGTCATCGTCGTGGCCGCCAACAGCGGCCCCGGCCTTCTGGATTGCGTACGGCGTGCGCTCGACAGCGACACGCCGGTGGAGCTGCTGATCAGCGACAACGCCTCGCGCGACGGCAGCGTCGACGCCCTGCGTCGCCAATGGGCCGGCGATGCCCGCGTGCGGATCCTCGACAATGGCGCCAATCTCGGCTTCGGCGCGGGCGCCAACCGCGCTGCTGCCCAGGCGCAGGGCGACGCCCTGGTCATTCTCAATCCCGATTGCTATGTCGATCCGCCTACGTTCGCAGCGGTGCGGCGTGTTGCTTCGGCGCACGCCAATGCGGGCATCGTCGGCGTCCGTATCGTCGATGCCCTGGGCAACGATGAACCGGCTTCGATCCGTCGCGACCCCACCCTGCGGCGCAGCCTGATGACCCTCACCGGCCTGTCGCGCCGGGAATCGGAATCTGCGCGCTACGAAGGCGTCAATGCCGTTGTCGACAGTGCCCGCGCGAACGCCACATTTGAAGTCGAGGCCATCTCCGGCGCCTTCATGTACCTGCCTCGCCGGGCATTTGACGCAGTGGGTGGTTTTGACGAAGGCTACTTCTTGCATTGTGAGGATCTGGATCTTTGCCGCCGCCTGCGTGACAGCGGGCATCGCGTGCTTTACGCGGGCGAGATCCGTCTCGAGCATGGCAAGGGCGGATCCAGTCATGGCCGGCCGGTCTTCGTCGCGTGGCACAAACATCGTGGCATGTGGCGCTGGTTCCGGCGATTCGATCCGGCGGCGCGCAACCCGCTCGTCGCCGTGCTGGTCGGCGTGGGCTTGTGGGCGCGATTTGCCGCGCAGCTGCCGCGGCTGATTCTGCGCCGTTGGGCGCGTTCCTGAGTCCGCGTCAACGCCGGCTGTCACGCCGCCTGATACCGGCACCCGACCAGCGGATTTGCCGGACACGCGTGACTCATGTTTGCAGCCATCATTTCGTCACGACGCCTGCCTGGCGCATCGATCGCGCGACAACTTGGGTGCGAATCTGGGGCCGCGAGTCCGGGACATCCATGCGAGTTCGGCATGCGAGTTCGGGACATCCACGAATCCACGCACGCGAGTTCGGGACATCCACGGCGAGTTCGGGACATCCACGAATCCACGCATACGAATCCGGGACATCCACGAGTCAGCCGCGCGAATCGGGGAGATCCACGCGTCCAGGGGCGAGTCAGTCCGGCGAGTTCGGGACATCCACGAATCCACGCATACGAATCCGGGACATCCACGAGTCAGCCGCGCGAATCGGGGAGATCCACGCGTCCAGGGGCGAGTCAGTCCGGGGCATCCACGAATCCGCGCGCGAATCTGCGCGCGCGAATCCCGGGCAACTACGATTCGGACAATTCCTACGCCAAAGCGGGAACATCGCAGACACGCGGACCACGGAAGCCCAGCGTTCGCTGGGCTTCGTGCCTTTGGCCACTGCACGCGCACCATCAACTGCGGTCTGTACCTTGTCCTTCGGCACAAAATGGCCGCGATGTGCCCGTGCGATCTATTGGCTTCTCGGGACATCGGCGGTGGTCCATGGTGCTTCTCGCACCGTCACATGCAATCGACCCTGCACCCGATAAACGTCGTACTTCCCTGGCGTGCGCAGGTAAGCACCACCTCCGTGCAACTGAGGATACCCATGGAGAAGTGCCCACCTGTGCTGCGCGCGATGCGTTCGCCGAATTCCCGTGCGTCGTTACGATCGTAGAAATTCCAGGCGTGGGGAAAGCTCATCTGCTGTGAGGGCAGTACGTTGTCCGACCGCGTGTCGATCGTCTTCTCGTAGGTCAATGCGTTGTCCGCTGTCGTATTGATGTGCACGACGCTGCATATCCCGTCCCCATCGCAGACCTCCATGGTGATCGTGGCGCCCTTCTCGAGGCTCACGCCCACCGTCGCGCCGCCTGTGCCGCCTTCGACATACGTGCTCTTGAAGCCCAGGTTGATACCGTGGAGAAGGTCGGCCAGTTCGCCGCTGAGCATGCGCGTATCCGGCGGGCTGGCCAGCATGGCGGACAGACGTCCCATGAAGCGCTGGTACTCCTGCCCGGTGGATGCATGCCAGGCGACGCGTGCCAGGTCGAAAAATCGCACGCCGCTGGAGCCCTCGGTCACGCCAAGGCTCGCGACGTCCACCCGAATCTGGCCCTGTTCCACCAGCACCGGACTACGGGTATGCAATGCGTCGTACAGGGCGAAGAGTCGCTGCACGTCTGCGTCCACCGGCATTTCCAATGCCTCGCGGATGGCTTTGTTACCGCCGCCCGTGTGATAGACGACATCGAACTTGCGGATGCTGTGACTGGCGAAGTCGTAGACGAATCGCAGGCCTTGTCCGGGCTTTGCCAACGCCATGCCCTGTTCCTGCGCGGGTGTGCAGGCGCGACATTCAAAAGCTGGTACGGCCGCGGAGGCCGGGACCGAAATTGCCGGCACCAGCGCGAAGGCGCCGAGCCATGAAGAGAATTTCATCGTCGTTCCTTGATCAATAGATGCGTTCCGCAACCGCCACAGCGGCAGCTGCGACATTCGTTCAAGAATGGCCGGCGTCGCCGGGCCAGCGGCGACCGTCGGTGACATGACGCGCCAGACAGGCGCGCATGGGCCAGGATCATCAGAGTGACTGCGCAGGTCAGGAGGAGAGGGCCGGTCGCCGCGGCCGCGGCGACGGAGCGATCGAACCGGTACGAGCCGACTATCGGGATGGCGGCGCCGTGCTCGTCAGCACGATGCCTCCGGCAACCCTTCGCGAAAGGGCTGCGCTACCCAAAGGCCGTCCGTCCGGTCGTCTATGGCAGGAAAACGTCACCGGAAACACCGTGATGCCATGCGAATCGTTGCGGACTTCCGGAGAGATCCACAACGTCACGCGCGGCAATTCGACCGTTCCGGGGCGGTCGTGCGGTGTTTCCTGTGCCACTCTCACAATCACGCCTCACAACCGGGGTGTCCTCCGGTGTGCGGCCGCATTCGCGACCATGCGCACACCGCCGGAGGTGAGTGCACGATCGGGCGCATCCGTTTGCGGGTACACCCGTCGTGCTCGCGTGTCCCGGCGCTACGCTTCCACCTGTGAGGTGTCTTCGTGGCCGAGGCGTTGCCATTGGTAGTCCGCGTGGCTTTCCAGCGTGGTCATCGCATCCGCGTAGTTGGCGAAGTGCGCCACCAGCTTGCCAACGTCGTGAACCATATCGCCATCTGGCGGCTCGTCCCGGGACGAGATGGTACGAATCACCTGGGCGAGCGTGCGCAGGCTGGCCAATGCGCTATCGCGTTCGTAGCGCGCGGCGCCGAGCAGGCGCGGGAAATCGGCGTGGTCAACAGCGAGCGGCGAGACGAGCACATCCTGGATGCTGTACTCGGGCGCTTCTGGCAAATGAGATCGCTCGGTGTTGCGGGAGGAGGTCTTCATGCGACTGGCCTCCGGTTCAGTGCGGGCAACTGCCTGCCGCGCCCCAGGGGCGCGCGCAGGCGGCGGGTACGACTCGACGGCAAACGTTCGCCGGTGGCGAACGGGCGTTCCATGCGGAGAGACATTGCGTGTCCTCGACGAGTGGGAGTAACCCGTCACCGGACCCGAAACGGTGACGGACGGCGCATGGTTGGTCTACCGGCCACTCGGTCCGGCCAGCCTCGCGGCTGCCAAGCGCCGCCCGCCATAAAAATGGGGGCAATAGGGCGCCCAGCCGACAACTGGGCGAAAAAATAGCGCCGTCATCGTCGGATGGGCGCTTTGTGCGCCGAGTGATCCAGGAGACCAATCCTGGGCTGCCGATTTGGCGGCAGCGGGGTGATTCTTGCGAACGCGATGCGACGGCGTCAATCCGTATGGTGACAGATATTCCGGGCGGTGCGGTATGGGGCCGCGGAGGCGGTGCTCCGTCAGCTGCGGCCATCCGCGGCACGTTCCAGGCGGCGCGTTCCATTCCAGGCCATCCATCATTCGGAAATTTCCGAGAATCGGATCGACCGTTTGAGATACGTGCCAGACGCACTGATATGACGTGTAGATCGGCCGCATGCAGCGCGTTTTTCAGGCCATCAATGTTTCGGAATTTTCCGGGATTCGGAGCGGCCTGAGATATCTCGCCAGAGGCACCGATATGACGCGTAGCTCGTGGCCACAAGCCGTAGCAACCGATCTATGCTGCGACGGTTGACCGAACGCGCGATCGACAAAGGCGTTTCAAGCCTCCGCCCTTAAGCCAACGCTGACCGAGATCCCGTGCCTTGTTGATCAGCGCTTCCACGGAGCCGACGGCTCTCCAGTAGCGTGATTCGATCGTGAACACCTCGGCGTGCCAGGACTCGGGTGTCATTCCGAGGGATCGAAGCACAGTCGGCGGGTCACCAAAGTGGGGGGCACGGCAGTCCATTCGTCGCCGGGCGCCTGTCCACTCCACGAGTTTCACGTAGTCGGTTACTGACATGGACAACGCGTGAGTGGGGTGGCCCGCTATGGGCTCAAGAAGTGCCCTGCTTCCGACGTGCTGCAGGCGCCGGCAGATCGAGGTGTGCCTCGACGAAGGAAGATCCGACGCGATACCAGCACGGATCGGGTTGAGATCGACATACGTCATGCAGGCAAGCAGCGCCGTTTCGTCGAGCAAGGCCTGGCAGCGATACCGACCTTCCCAGAATCGCCCGGTACACGCATCTTCGCGGTTGGCGCGTCGCGCGATCGGTTCATTCAAGCAGCGCATGAACCAGGGCAACGAGGCGAGCCGTTCACGATAGATCGCCACCTTCGCTGGATCGGCGGCAATATGGCTGGCCTTGATCGCTGACGCCGCGAGATCGATCTCGCTACCGGATCGTACCGGACACAGCCGCAACCAGCGTTCCGCAACTTCATCTGCCGACCAGCTTGCCGCCACGCCTGGATTGACGTGGGCAACGACATGGACATGGTTGCTCATCACGGCATAGGCGTAGACGCCTACCGCGAAGATGTTCGCCAGCTGGTACAGCCGGTCCTCGATCCATTGCTTGCGATGGTCAAAGGATTGTCCGGTGTAGGTGTCCTGGCCGCAGAGGAATGCGCGCCGAACGCAGCGGGAAATGCAGTGGAAGTATCCGGCTTCACCGGGTGGAACCATCTGGTGGCGTGGGGCGCTCATCAGGGCACTATTTCACGGTATCGGCGGCAACAGAATCAGTGGATTCCTCGCGCTGGCGTCGGAATTTTCTGATCCTGCAGCGTCTGAAGTGCCCCGAGGCCCAGGTGATCTGTCCGCCAATCGTTCCGCAAACGCTGTCTGGTTCGTGGACGAGCCAGCGCAGCGACAACAATGCCACCGATGGCGGACGCGACGATCACCGGGAGACAACGTTGCTTCACTTCGTTGCGACATGTGGCTTCGTATACGTGGCGGGTGGCGTGGCGCGTGCTGCGCCATAGTGATCACAAAAACCACAAGGAGATAATAATGAAAGCGTATACTGTTGGACTCGCCGCAGCGCTGTGCCTGATGTCGTTTGGTGTTGTGGCGCAAACCTCGGGAAACACCCCGCAGAACCAGCCGCCCGCCGGTACCTCCCCCAATACGCCGCCTGCGAACCGGTCGTCCACCAATCCCCAGAGTGGTTCAACGACCGGAACGGATACGTCCGCCACGGCGGCAAAGAGCGGCGATTCGAACATGGCGAACACCATGGATGTGCAGTCGTTCCAGCGATTTGACAGTGACAGTGACGGCAACCTCAGCAACACCGAGTTCAACAAGGCTGGCATGCGAACGATGACGCTGGCCCAGGTCGACAAGAATGGCGACGGCCGCATTTCCCGCGACGAGTGGACCGGCTACCGCGACACCAACAACACCCAGAATCAGCGCGAGCAGCGGCGGTAACCGAGCAGCAGTGCCGACTGGAGCCAGGTAGAGCGTTTCCTGAAAAGCGCCCATCGTTACGCACGATGGGCGCCGCGTAGTCGCTTCAATTCCATTCCAGGACGCCCAGCAAGCGGGCCGTTCCGATACCTACGCCACGCGCAGCTGACAGGTCGTCTCCGTGGCCAGATTGGCCCTTCGTCCCTGGCCGCCGGAATCCATCGTGGCGGCCTTCCTGGATCGACGCGCATCAGGCTGAGTCGGCATCGCCCCTGCTTAGGCGATGCCGCCGCGGAGTTTCCGAAAGACGGCTGGTCCTTCACACCGATTGGCGCTGGAGTTCGCCCAATAGTGGCTGGCCTGAACTGCCAGACTCCAGGACACCCACCAATCCGTCCGTTACGCGGACCACACAGTGCGTAGCCGACTGGCCAAATCAATTCGCAACTAAGAAGACTCCGAACAGCGGGTAGTCCCTCTCGTCGCCGGCCTGTCGGAATTCGCTGAAAGATGGTTGGCCTGAATTGATCGGGCCTGAATTGATCGCGGAGTTTCCGAAAGACGGCTGGTCCTTCACACCGATTGGCGCTGGAGTTCGCCCAATAGTGGCTGGCCTGAACTGCCAGACTCCAGGACACCCACCAATCCGTCCGTTACGCGGACCACACAGCAGACTCCAGGACACCCACCAATCCGTCCGTTACGCGGACCACACAGTGCGTAGCCGACTGGTCAAATCAATTCGCAACTAAGAAGACTCCGAACAGCGGGTAGTCCCTCTCGTCGCCGGCATGTCGGAACTCACTGAAAGATGGTTGGCCTGAATTGATCGCGGAGTTTCCGAAAGATGGCTGGTCCTTCACACGAATGGCGCTGGAGTTCGCCCAATAGTGGCTGGCCTGAACTGCCAGACTCCAGGACACCCACCAATCTGTCCGTTACGCGGACCACACAGTGCGTAGCCGACTGCGCAAATCGATTCGCAACTAAGAGTTCCTAACAAAACGCCGCGTAGTCTACAATGCGTCAGCCACAAAGAGTTGAGTGCTGACGGATGAGTAAGCTTGAGATCAAGGACGATCTGTGGGACGTGATTCGGCGGCTACTTCCGCCGGAGCCAGATCGCCCGAAAGGTGGTCGGCCAAGAGTGCCGGATCGTGCTGCCATCAACGGCATCGTGTTTGTCCTGAGGACGGGGATTCCATGGGAGCATTTGCCGCTCCGGCTAGGCTATGGATCCGGCATGACCTGCTGGCGACGGCTGCGAGACTGGCAGCAGAGCGGTGTTTGGGATCGATTGCACAAGGAACTGTTGCGGCGGTTGCGTAGCTACGATCAGATCGACATGTCGCGAGTGAGTGTGGATGCAGCGAGTGTTCCTTCCCCCGGGCGGGGAGGAAACCGGTCCAAATCCTACCGATCGAGGAAAGTTGGGGTGCAAAAGGCACGTTGCGGTCGATGCCAGGGGCACGCCGCTCTCGTTCCTCATCAGCGGCGCGAACACGCACGACAGCAAGTGCTTCGAAGCCGTAGTCAATGCGTTACCTGCGGTTGGTGGTCTTCGAGGGCGTCCTCGGCGATGGCCAGACAAGGTTCATGCTGACAAGGGATACGACTACGAACATTGCCGACACGCGTTACGGCACCGTGGAATCGTCCAGCGTATCGCTCGGCGAGGCGTCGAATCTAGCCAGCGACTGGGCAAGCATCGTTGGGTCGTCGAAAGAACGTTTGCTTGGCTCAACCGATTCAAACGCCTTCGCATCCGGTATGAGCGCCGCCCTGAAATCTATCTGGCCTTCGGATTGCTCGCTTGCTCATTGATCTGCTGGCGTGCGATTGAACGGTTTTGTTAGGCACTCTAAGAAAACTCCGAACAGCGGGTAGTCCTTCGCGTCGCTGGCCTGTCGGAATTCACTGAAAGATGGTTGGCCTGAATTGATCGCTTTCCCGATTGGCATCGTCCACATTGAGGAGAATTGCATGGGTGAGCTCTCAAGCGTTTGTTGGGTGCTGCGATCCTTTTTTGTCGGGTGCTGCGATCCTTCTGAGTTCGAGTGCAGGAGTCAGCGCGACAGCGTCGGAAGCAGTGATGTTGTCGAACGCGTGGACGGCCGGAT
The DNA here is from genome assembly GCF_025398735.1 of Tahibacter amnicola. Lineage (NCBI taxonomy): Bacteria > Pseudomonadati > Pseudomonadota > Gammaproteobacteria > Lysobacterales > Rhodanobacteraceae > Tahibacter > Tahibacter amnicola. Next base: position 6,061,312 of record NZ_CP104694.1, on the reverse strand, counting down.
TTTCGATCCCTCCTTGAAGTGTTGGTTGTTGCGAAATGTCGAGACAAAAGCCGTGCTCAGAGGCAGGCGCTGTGCCGAAGTGTCACGGCAGCTCATTGAATGCGTGGGGCCAGTCGACTGGCCCTCTGACAGGGGTTCAGTCGAGATCGATGATGGTGGCCCGGAAGACTGAGGGATCCTGCTCCGGTTGCCACGACGTCCCGCCGTCCGTGGCCCGCGCTGTCCCCTCTGTCCGATTGCTGCCGTCAGCGGCGAAATCGCCTCGGTAAAGGAGTGTGAGGTGCAACCGGACCGGCTTCTGGCGTTTGTGGTTGCCGTGCTGGGTGCCCATGGCAGTGATGCCACCGCCGGTGGTGTGCTGGACCAGCAGCAGTGGCGCCATTTCGTTCTGGCGGAATCACCCGACCATGCACCATTTGCGGTCAGTGCGTCCGAGCGCGCCGTGCCGATGCTGAGGGAAACGCTGCGCAGCCGGGTGCTTGATGTCGAGGTCCGCCTCGTGGACTCACCGGATGGCAGCCGATCCGCGGACTCTGGCATCACTCACCGATTCCCTGTCTACACCGACGGTGCCCGGATGCGCCGGCTGTCACGCAACTGCGGCGACGTCGGACTGACATCCGCGGTCGTGCACAACGGCGCGATGTATTTCGTCGACTGCAACGGCTCCGGCGTCGTTCGGTGCGAATTGGGTCGGTTGTCGCGGCGTGGGGCCCGGCTTGTGCTGGAACGATCCGAGCCGTTGGCGGGGCTGGACGGGCCGGCTTCGCCGGCGGTGCGCTACTTTGTTCGCCGAGATGGCGATGACCTGGTGATCGAAACGGGCCGCTACCAGGCGTTCAAACAGTGGACTTATGCGGAACCGAACCGGTCTGTCGCGGGGATTGCATTGATCACCTTGCCACACTGAACAAAAAAATCCCCGCCGGAGCGGGGATTTTTCTTGCGTGTATCAGGCCAGCTTCTTGTAGCGCACGCGGTGCGGCTTGGCGGCCTCGTCGCCGAGACGGCGCTTCTTGTCTTCCTCGTACTCGCGGTAGTTGCCGGTGAAGAATTCCACATGGGAATCGCCCTCGAAGGCGAGGATGTGGGTGGCGATGCGGTCGAGGAACCAGCGATCGTGCGAGATGACCATGGCGCAGCCCGGGAATTCGAGCAGGGCTTCTTCCAGGGCGCGCAGGGTTTCGACGTCGAGGTCGTTGGACGGTTCGTCGAGCAGCAGCACGTTGCCGCCCTGCATCAGGGTCTTGGCCAGGTGCAGGCGGCCGCGTTCACCACCGGAGAGCTGCCCGACGAGTTTCTGCTGGTCGGCACCCTTGAAGTTGAAGCGGCCGATGTAGGCGCGCGACGGGGTCTGGTACTTGCCGACGGTGATCATGTCGGCGCCGCCGGAGACTTCCTGCCACACGTTGTTGCTGCCTTCGAGCTTGTCGCGCGACTGGTCGACATAGGCCAGCTGCACGGTCTGGCCGATGATGATCTCGCCCTTGTCGGGCTTTTCCTGGCCGGTGACCATCTTGAAGAAGGTCGACTTGCCGGCGCCGTTCGGGCCGATGATGCCGACGATGGCGCCGGGCGGGACGCGGAAGGAGAGGTCGTCGATCAGCAGGCGATCGTTGAAGGCCTTCGAGACGTTCTTGAACTCGATCACCATGTCGCCCAGGCGCTCGCCGGGCGGAATGTAGATCTCGTTCGTTTCATTGCGCTGCTGGTACTCGACCGAGTTCAGTTCCTCGAAGCGGTTCAGGCGCGCCTTGCCCTTGGACTGGCGGCCCTTGGCGCCCTGGCGTACCCATTCCAGTTCGCGCTGGATCGCCTTCTGGCGCGACTTCTCGGATGCTTCTTCCTGCTTGAGGCGGGCGTCTTTCTGCTCCAGCCAGGAGGAATAGTTGCCCTTCCAGGGAATGCCGCGGCCGCGGTCGAGTTCGAGAATCCATTCGGCGGCGTTATCGAGGAAGTAGCGGTCGTGGGTCACCGCGACGACGGTGCCCGGGAAGTCGGCCAGGAACTGTTCGAGCCATTCGACCGATTCGGCGTCCAGATGGTTGGTCGGTTCGTCGAGCAGCAGCATGTCGGGCTTGGACAGCAGCAGGCGGCACAGGGCCACGCGGCGCTTTTCACCGCCCGAGAGGTTGGCGATCTTGGCGTCCCAGTCGGGCAGGCGCAGGGCATCGGCGGCGACTTCGAGCTGGCGCTCCAGCGTGTGCGCATCGGTGACGGCGAGAATGTTCTCCAGGCGCTGCTGTTCCGCGGCGAGCTTGTCGAAATCCGCACCTTCTTCGGCGTAGGCGGCGTAGACCTCGTCCAGGCGCTGCTGCGCGTGGAGAATTTCCGATACGCCTTCCTCGACCGATTCACGCACTGTCTTGGTGGGATCGAGCGCCGGTTCCTGCGGCAGGTAGCCGACCTTGATATCCGGCTGCGGGCGCGCTTCGCCGTTGAAGTCGGTATCGACGCCGGCCATGATGCGCAGCACCGTCGACTTGCCCGAGCCGTTCAGGCCCAGCAGGCCGATCTTGGCGCCCGGGAAGAAGGACAGGGAGATGTCCTTGATGATCTCGCGCTTCGGGGGCACGACCTTGCTGACCCCGATCATGGTGTAGATGTACTGCATGGATCTTCGTCCGGAGGCGGAAAGTCGTCGATTATCCGTCAGGGGGGCTTCGACGATAGGGCGATGAGCCGCGGTGGCCGCGGAGATTTCCGCCTGGCGACCGGCAGGCCGGCGCCCAGGCGGTCGGGCCCCGGCTTATTCAGTGGGAGAGGGGTGGCGCGAGCCGCTACAATCGGCGGATTCCCCGCTCTGGAGCACGCCGCCCATGTTTTCCAAGGATCTGCGCATTGCCGGTTACGACGACGCCCTGGCCGAAGCCATCGCCGCGGAGCGACGCCGCCAGGAAGACCACGTCGAACTGATTGCCTCGGAGAACTACGCCAGTCCGCGCGTGATGGAGGCCCAGGGCACCGTCCTGACCAACAAGTACGCGGAAGGGTACCCGGGCAAGCGGTACTACGGCGGCTGCGAACATGTGGATATTGCCGAGAAACTGGCGATCGAGCGCGTCAAGCAGCTGTTCGGCGCTGACTACGCCAACGTACAGCCGCATTCGGGCTCGCAGGCCAACGCCGGCGTCTACATGGCCCTGCTGCAACCGGGCGATACCATCCTCGGCATGAGCCTGGCCCACGGTGGTCACCTGACCCATGGCGCCAAGGTCAATTTCTCGGGCAAGGTCTACAACGCTGTCCAGTACGGCATCAATCCGGATACCGGCCTGCTCGACTACGACGAGATCCAGCGCCTGGCCAACGAACACAAGCCGAAGATGCTGGTCGGCGGCTTCTCCGCCTACTCCCAGGTGGTCGACTGGGCGCGCATGGCCGAGATCGCCAAGTCGGTGGGCGCGCTGTTCTTCGTCGACATGGCTCACGTGGCGGGCCTGGTGGCCGCCGGCGTGTACCCGAGCCCGGTGCCGCACGCCGACGTCGTCACCTCCACCACCCACAAGACCCTGCGCGGCCCGCGCGGCGGCATCATCCTGGCCAAGGCCAACGAAGAGCTGGAGAAGAAAATCCAGTCGATGGTGTTCCCGGGCATCCAGGGCGGTCCGCTGATGCACGTGATCGCGGCCAAGGCCGTGGCCTTCAAGGAAGCGCTGGAGCCGGAGTTCAAGACCTACCAGCAGCAGGTCGTCAAGAACGCCAAGGCGATGGCGGCGACCCTGATTGAGCGTGGCTACCGCATCGTCTCGGGCGGCACCGAGAATCACCTGATGCTGATCGACCTGATCGGCCGCGACGTTACCGGCAAGGACGCCGAAGCTGCGCTGGGCAAGGCCCACATCACGGTCAACAAGAACGCTGTCCCGAATGATCCGCGTTCGCCCTTCGTCACCTCGGGCCTGCGCATCGGCACGCCGGCCGTCACCACGCGTGGCTACGGCGAAAAGGAATGCCGCGATCTCGCCGGATGGATGTGCGACGTGCTCGATGCGCCGTCCGACGAGGCGGTCCTGGGCCGCGTGCGCGATGCCGTGACTGCACAATGTCGCGCTTTCCCGGTGTATGGTTGACACCATTGCGCCACGGGCCGCGCGGGCAGGAGCTTGCTGACGGATCGACCGTGAGGCATTCGGTGCGGCCCTGAGGCCGCATCGCATCGACTTCCCAGGCCCTCCGACAGCGATGCATTGTCCCTTTTGCCAGCACGAAGACACCCGCGTCATTGATTCCCGCCTGGCCGAGGACGGCGCCACGGTGCGGCGCCGCCGCGAGTGCCCGTCCTGCGGCGAGCGCTTCAATACCTTCGAAACCGCCGAAATCAAGCTGCCGGCCATCGTCAAGAGCGATGGCCGGCGCGAGGCCTTTGACGAACACAAGCTGCGTACCGGCGTGGAGCGCTCGCTGCAGAAGCGGCCGGTTTCCAGCGACGCCGTCGACGAGGTGCTGCGCAACGTCCTGCGCCACCTTCGCCAGGTCAATGAGCGGGAAGTGCCGTCGCGGCGCATCGGCGAGTGGGTGATGGACGAACTGCGGCGGGTCGACTCCGTCGCGTATGTGCGTTTTGCCTCCGTCTATCGCCGGTTCGAGGACGTACAGGCCTTCCGCGAGGAAATCGAGCGGCTGGAGCGGGATCTGCCGGTCCTGGAAGGCCTGCAGCTGCCTCTCCTGGGGGATGCCGTGCCGACAGGCCGCAAGAAAGCATGATGATTCTTCCTGGCGGCGGCGCTTCCGCCGGTACCCCCTTCCGCATGCCATGACGGCGTTTTCCGCGACCGATCACCGCCTGATGGCCCGGGCGCTGCAGCTGGCTGCCCTCGGCACGTACACCACGGCGCCCAATCCGCGGGTCGGCTGCGTCATCGCCCATGGCGAGCGGGTGGTCGGCGAGGGCTGGCACCAGCGTGCCGGCGAACCGCACGCCGAGGTGTTTGCATTGCGCCAGGCCGGCGCGGCGGCCCGGGGCGCCACCGCCTATGTGACGCTGGAACCCTGCGCCCACTTCGGGCGGACCCCGCCCTGTGCCGACGCGCTGGTGACGGCGGGCGTGGCGCGGGTCGTCGTGGCGATCGAGGACAGCTTCGCCCAGGTCGATGGCGCTGGTCTGCGCCGGTTGCGCCAGGCGGGCGTGACGGTCGACGTCGGGCTGATGACCGACGCAGCCTGGGAGCTCAATCGAGGTTTCCTGACCCGTACCCGCCTGCATCGTCCCTGGGTCCGCCTGAAGCTGGCGCAGAGCCTGGATGGGCGCACCGGCCTGGCCAATGGCGAATCGAAATGGATCACCGGCGAGGCCGCGCGCGAGGACGTGCAGCACTGGCGCGCCCGCAGCAGCGTGATCCTGACGGGCGCCGGTACGGCCCGCGCCGACAACCCTCGCCTCACTGTCCGCCTGGCCGGTACGGATGTCGCGCCGCCGTTGCGGGCGGTGGTCGACAGCCGTCTCGATGCACTGGCTCCCGGTTGCCATTTGCTGGATGGCAGCGTGCCGACCGTGGTTTTCCATCGGGCGGGAATGACTCCGGCCCATCCGGGCTACACGGCGGTGGAGTGCGTCGTGCCGGATGGACCGCGGCCCGGCGTCGACCTGCCCGCCGTGCTCGGTGCGCTGGCGGCGCGCGGCGCGAACGAGGTGCAGGTGGAGGCCGGGCCGGTCCTGTGCGGAGCGCTGTTTGCGGCAGGCCTGGTGGACGAGATCTTGCTCTATGTCGCGCCGGTATTCCTGGGCGACGCGGCCCGGCCGCTCCTGGCGTTGCCTACGCTGACCGATATGACCGGGCGCTGGCACCTGCGCCTCGTCGAACAGCGCCAGGTCGGCGATGATATGCGGCTGCTGCTGCGCCCGGCCGACCGGGGCGTCGCCTAGCCACCCTGTTTCCTTCGGAGTTTCCGTCTCATGTTCACCGGCATCATCCAGGCCCTGGGCCATGTTCGCGCCATCGAGCCTGTCGGCGGCGATACCCGGCTGACCATCGACGCCGGCACGCTGGATCTGGCGGATGTGGCCCTGGGCGACAGCATTGCCGTGTCGGGTGTCTGCCTGACGGTCGTTGCGCTCGATTCCGGTGGTTTTGCGGCGGACGTTTCGCGCGAGACGCTCTCGTGCACCACGCTGGAGCGCTGGCAGGTGGGCAGCCGCGTGAACCTGGAGAAGGCGCTGCGCCTGGCGGATCGCCTGGGTGGCCATCTGGTTTCCGGTCATGTCGACGGGGTCGGCAGTGTGGTGGCCGTCAGCGACGATGCCCGTTCACAGCGCTGGGACTTCGAGGCCCCGCGCGCCCTGGCGCGCTACATCGCGGCCAAGGGCTCGATCGCGATCAACGGTGTCAGCCTGACGGTCAACGCCGTCGACGGCCTGCGGTTCGGTGTGAACCTGATTCCCCACACGGTGGCTATGACCACCTTTGGCGACCTGGGCCCCGGTGCCCCGGTCAATCTCGAGGTCGACATGATGGCGCGTTACATCGAGCGCCTGACCCAGCCCGACCTCTCCCCCAACGCCTGACAGCGCGGACTTCCGATGAGCTTCGACAGCATTCCCGACATCCTCGACGACATCCGCGCCGGCCGCATGGTCGTGATCCTCGACGACGAGGACCGCGAGAACGAGGGCGACGTCATCATGGCCGCCGAAAAGGTGCGACCCGAGGACATCAATTTCATGGTGCGCGAGGCGCGTGGGCTGGTCTGCCTGTCGGTCACGCAGGCGCGCTGCCGCCAGCTGGGTTTGAAGCCCATGGTCAGCGACAACACCTCGCCCCACCATACGAATTTCACCGTCTCGATCGAGGCGGCCGAAGGCGTCACCACGGGCATCTCTGCCTACGATCGCGCACACACGGTGCTGACGGCCGTCCGGCCGGACGCCCGTCCACACCACCTGACCCAGCCGGGGCACATCTTTCCGCTCACTTCGCAGCCGGGAGGCGTGCTGACCCGCGCCGGTCATACCGAGGCCGCCAGCGACCTGGCCGGCCTGGCTGGCCTGGAACCGGCCGGCGTGCTGGTCGAAGTGCTGCACGACGACGGCACCATGGCGCGCCGGCCTGAGCTGGAAGCATTCGCGCGCAAGCACGGCCTGCGCATCGGCACGATTGCGGACCTGATCCGCTATCGCCTCGAGACCGAAAAAACGGTCGATCGGATCCACGACGAAAACGTCGATACGGAGTTCGGCCCCTTCCGACTCGTGATCTACCGCGACGTGCTGCAAAAGTCGCTGCATTACGCCCTGGTGCGCGGCACCGTCGACGACGGCGAGCCTGTGCTGACCCGCGTGCACGTGAAGAACACCCTGTCGGACGTGCTCCATCTCACCCGCGATGACCTGGGTCTGACCGTGACCGCCGCGCTGCGCCGCATTGCGGACGAAGGCCGTGGCGTGGTGCTGGTGTTGTCCGAGCGCGAAGACAACGACAGCGTGCTCGATCGCCTGACCGGGCGCGCACGCCAGGACGCCAAGGACAAGGATGCCCAGGTGCACGAATGGCGCCGCCATGGCCTCGGCGCGCAGATCCTGATGGATCTGGGCCTGCGCCGCCTGCGCGTGCTTGGCACGGCCCGCCGACTGGTCGGCCTGGCCGGCTTCGGACTGGAGGTCGTGGGCCACGAGGACAAGCCCGGCAGCTGAAGGTGCGCGCCCGACCGGGCGCGGGGGCGGGGGCTACGGTAGAATGCCTGCCCTTTTGTACCGATGGACCTGCCCATGGCCCAGTTTGCCGGCGACCTGCGTGCCGCGGCCGACGCGCGATTTGCCATCGTCGCCAGTCGCTGGAATCCGCGCATCGTCGACGTGCTCGTCGAGGGCGCCGAGCGCGCGCTGACGGCCAATGGCGTCGCCGCATCGGCCATCGACGTGATCCGCGTCCCCGGCGCCTGGGAGATTCCGATCGCTGCCGCGCACCTGGCGGCCGGGGGCAAGCATGCGGCAATTCTCGCGCTCGGCTGCGTCGTGCGCGGCGACACGCGGCACTATGAACACGTCGCCGATGGATGCGCGCAGGGCCTGATGCGGGTGGCGCTGGATCACCGCCTGCCGGTGCTCAATGGCGTCCTGGCCGTCGAACGGCACGAGGACGCCCAGGCGCGCGCCGGTGGCGCGCACGGCAACAAGGGCGAGGAAGTGGCTCTGGCCGCAGTGGAAATGGTTGATTTGTGGAGCAAGCTGTGAATACGACGCGTCGCCCCGAAGGTGTGGATCTGGCAGCCCGTTCGCGCGCCCGTCGCCGCGCCCTGCAGGCTCTTTATGCATGGCAGCTCTCCGGCAGCGCCATTGGCTCGGTGATCGAGCAGTTCCGCCACGAGCAGGACATGGAAGTGGCGGATACGGAATATTTCGAAGATCTGGTGCGCGGCGTGGAACGCCATTGCGCCGAGCTCGATGCGGGCCTCACGCCGTTCCTCGGCCGTGAAGTCGCGCAAGTCGATCCGATCGAGCGCGCGGCGTTGCGCCTGGGCGCCTACGAGCTGAAATACCGCGTCGACGTGCCGTACCGCGTCGTCATCAACGAAGCGATCGAAACCACCAAGCGTTTCGGCGCCGATCACGGCCACACCTACGTCAATGGCGTGCTGGACAAGCTCGCCGGTGAGTGGCGCGCGGCGGAATACCGCGGCCGCTGACGCCCGGCACCGGGTCACCGCGCATGCGCGAATTCGACCTGATTGACCACATCCGCGCCCGCACCGGTCTGCCGCGCGGCGACGTCGACCTGGGCATTGGTGATGACGCCGCGCTGTTGCGCGTGCCGGAAGGGCAGTCGCTGGCCGTCTGCGTCGATACGATGGTTGCCGGCGTACATTTTCCCGCGGGCACGGCGCCCCGGGAGCTGGGGTGGAAGTCGCTGGCGGTGAACCTGTCGGATCTCGCGGCCATGGGAGCCACCCCGGCATTCGCAACCCTCGCGCTGACGCTTCCCGTTGCCGATGCACGCTGGATCGGCGATTTCGTCGACGGTTGGCTGGCCCTGGCGCAGCAGCATGACGTCGCGCTGGTCGGTGGTGACACCACGCGTGGGCCCTTGAGCATCACCGTTGCCGCCCACGGCTACGTGCCGCATGGGCAGGCAATGCGGCGCGACGGGGCACGCGTGGGCGATATCGTCGCCGTGAGCGGCACGCTGGGCGACGGCGCCGCGGGGCTGGACGTGGTGGAAAACCGCGTGAGCGGCGAATCCGCATCCTGGCTCTGCGTGCGTCTGAACCGGCCGACACCGCGTGTTGCGTTGGGGGGCGCGTTGCGCGGCATTGCGACGGCCTGCATCGATGTCTCCGACGGACTGACTGCTGACCTCGGTCATCTGTGCAAGGCGAGCGGAGTCGGTGCCTGTATTGCGATGAATGACCTGCCTCTGTCAGCGGCGCTGACGGACTACATCGACCTGCCGACAGCCCGTGGCTGGCAGCTGTCGGGCGGTGACGACTACGAGCTGTGTTTCACCGTCGCGCCGGCGCACTGGCCCGAGGCACAGGCGCGTGCCGCTGCGGCGGGCGTACCCGTCTGCGCGATCGGTGTGATCGAGGCGGAACCGGGCGTGCGCGTGATTCGTGCGGATGGTCAATGCATTCCAGCGATGGCAAAGGGATGGGATCACTTTGCATGAGGATCGGCGTCTGATGACTATCGAAAGGGTAGCAATGACGGGTTTGCCATGCCCGCGTTGAGCGCGGCGCAACGCCGTGTGCTGCTGTCGCACCCCGCCGGCTGGCTGGCCAGCGGTTTTGGTGCGGGATTGAGCCCGCTGGCGCCCGGCACGGTGGGCAGCGCCGTCGCGCTGTTGCCCTACCTGTGGATGCGCACGCTGCCACTGCCGCTGTACCTCGCGATCGTGGTTGCAGTGTTCCTTGCCGGCGTCGCCGCGTCCGCCGTCGTGGTGCGTCGGCTGCGCGTGGAAGATCCGGGCTTCGTGGTCGTCGATGAATTTGTCGGGCAGTGGCTGGCACTGGCGCTCGCCCCGGCGGGCTGGCCGTGGATGCTGGCCGGTTTCCTTCTCTTCCGGCTGTTCGATGTCTGGAAGCCCTGGCCCGTATCCTGGGCCGATCGCCATGTGCACGGCGGCCTGGGTGTGATGCTCGACGATGCCCTGGCCGGCGTGATGGCGGGAATCGTCGTGGCCGCCGGCGCGTTGCTGCTGGCCTGAGCGGTTCAGCGCGTCGCGGATTCCGCCACGGAGAGAATGTCGCGCATCTGCTGGGCGCTGACGCGAAGTGTTTCGGGCGGCGGCAGCTGCGCGGACTGGGCCAGGAAGGTCTGCCACGGCGACACATATGCCTCAGGCGGTGGCAAGGTCAGGGTAGCCTCGAAGCCGCGCGCAGCGGGCCATTCACCGTGGATCTGACGGTAAAGCAGGGTTGCGATCAGCACTGTGCCTTCGATGGACGGATGCAGTTGCTCGTCGATGAAGACACCGCGCGACGGATATGCCTGGTCAAACTTCAGCAGCACTGGGCCGGCGTCGAGCACCTCCGCCCGGATGTCGCGGCCCACCTGTTGCAGCCCCGCGCCGAGTTGCCGTTGCCATTGGGCCTGGCGTCCCCACGCGCCCAGCAGCAGCACGCGGGTGTTGCGCTCATTGGCGGCGCGGGCAAACGCCGCATGGGCGAGGCGCGAATCACGGCAGGCGTCGAGCGAGACGGTCACCTTCTGCGACAGGCAGGCCATGCGCCCGCCGCGCTCCTGCAGGATGAGCAGGTCCCAGGGTTTTTCGTCCAGTAGTCGCAGGGCTACGCCGTCACGCCAGCGGTCGGCGAGGGTGCCTCCGCTGGTGGCGATCATGTCGACGGAGGCGGGGGCGCGGCCGCTGGCACGTGCCAGCGCCGTGTAGACGCCCGGCAGGTTGTTCGTATAACTCAGGCTATTGCCGACGATCAGGATGTGCCGGGCAGCGTCGCGCCGGGACGGCGCGGCGTGCAGGGTGCCGGCGACAATCAGCACCGCCGCAAGCATCTGCACCAGCACCGCCCTGCATCGCTTCACCCTTTACTTCCCCGCGCAGGCAGGGCCGCGATCCGAGAGCGGCGGACCAACGCGGTAGCCGCTGACACGGGCGATGCCCTGGGCGTCGTCCACCACGGTCACGCGTTCGCTGGCGCTGTGGCCGTCTTCGAATTCGGTCAGGAACAGCCCGTTGATGCCATCGCCGTCGGGCAGCAGCTCGAAATCGAGGGCGCGCCGGCAGTTGATCGCCTGTGCGGACTGCCGGCTCCTGAGGATGCCGGATTTCCACTTCTCCATATCGGCCTTCTTGCGCAGCTTCTCGTCGGCGTCGCGCCAGGCGGTTGCGTAGTCACCGGCATCGAGTTTTTCCAGCCACTGCTGCGCGATTTTCATCTGCGGCATGGTGGCTTCGGCGATCGGCTCGGCCGCAGCGGCGCCGGCAGACAGCGCGGCAATCAGGAGGAAGGCAGCAGTGCGTCGCATCGCGGGACCCTCAGTCCGGCAGCAATTTGCCGGGATTGAGTATGCCATCGGGGTCAAAACCCGCCTTGATCCTGCGCATCAGGGCAACAGAAACCGGGTCAATCGCGCGGGACATCCACTCGCGCTTTGCCAATCCGATGCCGTGTTCGCCCGATAGCGTACCGTCGAGCGACAGCACCAGGTCGAAAACCGCGGCCAGACAGTCCGGCGCTGCGGCGGCCTGCTGCGGATCGTCAGGGCGATAGAGCAGGTTGACGTGGATGTTGCCGTTGCCGGCGTGGCCAAAGTTGACAATGGGAATCGTGTACTTTGCGGAAATGGCCTTGAGTCCGCTGATCAGCTCTGGCAGGCGGCTGACCGGCACCACGACGTCCTCGTTGATCTTCATCGGCGCGATGGCACGCAGTGCCGGCGACAGGGCCTTGCGCGCGGCCCAGAGCGTATCGACTTCGGCCGCGTCGGCCGCCGCGCGCAGCTCGACCAGGCCAGCGCCTTCGGCCGCGCGTGACACGGCGGCGACGGCCGTATCCAGCGTCGCTTCCTCGCCGTCGACTTCGATCATCAACAGCGCGCCGGCGACGGGAATGGCGTCGCCGCCATGCTGGCGCGCCAGGCGCAGTGCCTCGTCATCCAGGAATTCCAGCGCGCAGGGGGTGACCGGCTGGGCCATGATGCGCGACACCGCGGCAGCGGCGCTGCGGATATCCGCATACGTGGCGCGCAGGGTGCGCTTGGCGGCGGGCAGCGGCGTGAGTTTGAGCGTCGCCTCGGTAATCAGCGCCAGGGTGCCTTCGGAACCGACGAGCAGGCGCGTGAGGTCGTAGCCGGTCGCTGCCTTGCTGGTCCAGAAACCGCTGCGGAAGGAAGCGCCGGTGCCATCGACCGCGCGCAGGCCTAGCGTGTTCTCTCGCGGCGAGCCGTATTTCACCGTGCGGGGGCCGGCGGCGTTGCAGGCCAGGTTGCCGCCGATGGTACAGAAGGGGCTGGAGGTCGGGTCCGGTGCCCAGAAGAAGCCCAGGGGACGCAGCACCTGTTGCAGCTCGCCGTTGAGCACTCCCGGTTCGACGACGGCGAGGCGGTTGTCCGGGTCGATCCGCACGATGCGGTTCATCCGCTCGAAGGACACGACGACGCCCCCGGCGACCGGCACCGTGGCGCCGGTGGTATTCGTTCCGCGACCGCGGGCGACGATGGGTACGCGGAATTCGCGGCACAGTCGCACCAGCGCTTCGACATGCTCATGCGTCGCCGGAAAGGCGACCGCATCGGCCTGCGCCTGCTGGCGCGAGTTGTCATAGCCGTAGACCAGGCACTCGGCCGCGTCGGTCGTGAATCCATCGGGACCGAGCAGGGCCTGGAGCCGTTCCGGCAGGGGGGATGGAAGGGGCATGTGGTGCCGAACTCCCGGGCGTGGTGCCTTGACTGCGCTCAGTCCTTGTATTCCAGCACGCGCACGACGCGTTCGACACCCGCGACATTGCGCGCGACCTCGGCCACGCGGTCGGCTTCCTCGCGCGTGAGCAGGCCCATCAGGTACACCGTACGGTGCACGGTCGTGATGTTGACCCGCGTCGGGTCAAATCCCGGCAGGTCGACAATATCAAGCAGCGCCGTCTTCGTATGCGCGGTGATGGTGTTGTCGCGGCGCTGCGACCAGAAGCCTTCCGGCTCGCGCACCTGGATGTCGTTGACCAGCTTGCGCACGCCCTCGAAACCTTCGACGCGGCGTTCGGCGCGCTCCTTGAGTTCCGGTGTCCGCACTTCGCCGGCCAGCAGCATCACGCCGTTGTACACGGTGATCGAGACGTTGTTCTTGAGAGCCAGTTCTTTGTCCTTGTTGAAGTTGTCGTACGCGGACAGCTGGATGTTCTTGTCGTCGATCACCTGGGCGAAGCTGCGCCGGTCGTGCGCCGCGCTGGCGCCGGCGGCGGCGCCGCCGACCACGGCGGCAAAGCAGCCGCCGAGCAGCGGCGCGGCAAGAAGCAAGAGAGCGGGCAGGCGCAGGGACTTGATCATGGGCACTCCGTCAGAAGGCATCGAAGGCGGCACGTTGCCAGTCGCAGCCCGCATTGTCGTCGGTGCGACTGAACGCGACCGTATCGAAGCGGCAGGGCTGGCGCGCGAGGGCCGGTCGTTCGGCGAGGAACATCTGCGCGGCGCGCACGAGTTTCGCCTGTTTTTGCGGACCGATGGATGACAGTCCATCACCTGTCCGGACCCGGTAGCGCACTTCCACGAACACGACGGTATCGGCCTCCCGCATGACGAGGTCGATTTCGCCGTAGCGGCACTGCCAGTTGCGGGCGATCAGGGTCAGTCCGGCTTTTTCGAGCGTGGTCAGCGCCGCCGTTTCGAAGGCGGCGCCCTTGTCGCGTGTCGTCATGACGGGCGCTACAGCGCGCCGCCGACGCTCAGTCCCGCGGCACGCGCAACACCGTTCTCGAAGCGCGCCCAGGTCATCAGCCGGTGGACGCGGCCGAAACTGTCGGCGGCGAGCTGGCCCGTTGCGCCGGGCAGGTAGCTGTCCGGATGCGTGCCCAGCCAGCTCATGTAGGGCAGCAGGGCGTAGGCGTCGTAGCCCAGTGCGAACAGGCGCGCGCCGGTGCCCCGGGCCGAGTCGATCCCGCGTGCGATTTCGTCGCGCGGCGGCAGGCCGGCGGCGGCATCGAGCAGCCAGGGCGAATCGCAGAATTCCAGGCCGTCGAGATCGCGGTCCAGCCCCGGGTTCGGCGTGCCGGCGTAGACGTGCGAGGTGGCCAGCACCGGCAGCGTGACGCCCGCCAGGCGCAGCTGCGGCATGAGCAGGCGCGCCTGCTGCGGTCGCATGCTGATGAAGACGCCGGCATTGGATGCCGTGGCGAAGGCGCCGACCGACTGCTGGATCAGCGCCGAGTAGTTGATTTCGCCCTCGCGCAGTCGCGATTCGCCGACCACGGCGCCGCCCAGGCTTTCGAACTGCGCCCGGAAGGCCAGCGCGGCGCGCTCGGCCCAGTCGTCGGTAGCCGCAATCACGGCGGCTTCCTTGATGCCCATTGCCGCCATTCGTTCGGCGACCTGGGCGCCCTCCCCATCGGGCACCAGGCCGAAGGCGATGCTGCCCGGCGGCGGCGTCGCGCCCGAGTCGGCCTGGTTGAGCGCCAGTACCGGCACGGGCAGGCGGCCCTGCTCGAACAGTGCGCCCACCGCTTCGCGGCTGAGCGGCCCGACCACGCGGTCGGCGCCGGCCTGCACCGCTTTGTGGTAGGCATCGTAGGCGTCCTGGGCGCTCAGTCCGCTGTCGTAGACGCGCACTTCGCCGCGTTCGGCACCGGGCGCGCGGTCGTTGAACCAGGCGGCGAAAAACCCGTCGCGGATCGCCGCCGCGGCGCCCTTCAGCGCGCCAGTGGCCGGCAGCAGCAAGGCGACGTGGCGACTGGCCGAATAGCCCTCGCGGGTGGTGCCTTCGGCGCTGAGCGTGCCGACCGGACGGCTGGGCTTGAGCACCGTCAGCGGCAGCATCTGGCCCTGCTTGCGCAGCGCGCGCTCGATCCACGGGCGGAGTGCGTCATCGGCGGGCAATTCGTTGCCGCGCTGCTTGAGCACGGCGGTTTCCAGTGCCGCCAGCGTATCCACGATCTGCTGGCGATTGTGTTCCCGATCAGCACCGCTCAGGCTGCGGTCGAGCACGGCGCGCGTCCGCGCGGCGCCGTAGCGGTCGCCGGTAGCTTCCTGGGCGCGCGCGGTCAGCTCAATGCGGCGCAGGGCCAGGGCGGGCGACAATGACGAATCGGGCATGGCCAGCAGGGCCAGCGCCTGCTCGGGCTGGCGCTGTTCCAGCGCCAGTTCCGCCTGGAGGAGGTCGTAGCGGAAGGCGTCGTCGGGGGTCAGGCGCTTGCGCTTGACGTCTTCGAGGTTCGCGGCGGCGCCACCCAGGTCGCCCTCTTCGCGCAGGGCCTCGGCAGCGCGCAGGCGGTAGTGGCCGCGGGTGGCCGAGCTGGACTTGGCCAGCGCCAGGAAGGCATCGGCCGCAGCGCGGAACTCGCCCCGCTGGAACAATTCTTCGGCCGCCGTGGCCTGGGGATTGGCCGCGGGCGTCCCCGATTCCATCGTGGCGCAGCCAGCCAGCAGGCTCAGCACGAACAAAACCCCGACAAGCAAAGATCGACGCGCGCTAGTGCGCATGGAAGGCATCCGTAACCCAAGGCAATACTGCGATCATAGCGGATCGACGCATCAGCCCAGCGGGAAGCAGCATGACCAGTCAGACACACGGACGCCTTTGGGTCGTCGCCACGCCGATCGGCAACCTGGACGATTTCTCCCCGCGCGCCCAGGAAACCCTGAAGAAGGTCGATGTAATCGCGGCGGAGGACACCCGTCACAGCGGCCCCTTGCTGGCGCGCTTTGGCATCGGCACGCGCCTGGTCGCGTTGCACGAGCACAACGAGCGCGACGAGGCCGAGCGGCTGGTCCAGCGCATGCGGGAAGGGGTGGATGTCGCCCTGATTTCCGATGCGGGCACGCCGCTGATCAGCGATCCGGGATTCCGTCTGGTGCGGGCGGCCCGCGCCGCCGGCCTCACCGTATCCGTCGTGCCGGGGCCGTGTGCCGCGGTCGCGGCGCTGTCGGTGGCCGGGCTGCCCAGCGACCGGTTCGTGTTCGAGGGGTTCCTGCCAGCCAAGTCGGGAGCACGGCGCGAGCGGCTTTCCACATTGGCCGATGAGCCGCGGACACTGGTGTTCTATGAATCGAGCCACCGCGTGCGGGAGTGCCTGGAGGACATGGTCCAGGCCTTTGGTGCCGAGCGGCCCGCCGTGCTGGCGCGCGAGCTGACCAAACTGTTCGAAACGGTGCTCGACGGCACCCTGGCCGACGTCGTGGCGCGGGTTGCCGCCGATCCCAACCAGGAGCGCGGCGAGTTCGTGCTGATCGTGGCCGGCCGACCCGAGGACGAGGACGCGCGGCTGGCCGAGGGGCGCCGGGTCTTCGCGCTGCTGCGCGAGGAACTGCCGCCGGCGCGGGCGGCCAAGATGGCGGCCGCCATCACCGGTGCCCCGCGCAAGCAACTCTACGAAGGCTGACCGGCTGGCCTGCTATACTCGCCGGGGGAGTCGGCCGGACAGTCGCGTCGCCGAAAGGCGCCGAGGAAAGTCCGGGCTCCGCAGGGCAAGGTGCCAGGTAACGCCTGGGCGGCGTGAGCCGACGGAAAGTGCAACAGAGAATAGACAGCCGATGGCCCCGCAAGGGGATCAGGTGATGGTGAAACGGTGCGGTAAGAGCGCACCGCGTGCGGGGACAACGCCGCACGGCACGGCAAACCCCACCTGGAGCAAGACCGAATAGGGGAGCTATGGCGCGGCCCGCGTCGCTCCCGGGTTGGTTGCTGGAGCCTGCCGGTGACGGCAGGCCGAGAGGAATGACTGTCACCCCGCAAGGGGTACAGGACCCGGCTTACAGGCCGACTCCCCCATTTTTCCTTTTGTGCGGCGCCGGCGCTTGTATAGCCGGCGTGCGCCCCTTCCCGATCGACTTTCCTGTCGCACCCGTATTGCGGGTGCGCATACGGTGGCTGGTTTGCATCGATTACGCGGAGCGTCATACGCTGGTGTGACGCGCGGTGCCGGGCCATCGCGCGGCCGCTTTGTCCGAGGGTGAAAGTGCATGGAAAGCGAAGTCAACGACATCACGTCCCTGCTGCACGAATGGCAGCACGGCAGCGACACCGCCCGCGATCAGGTGTTTGATCGCATGTACGCCGAACTGCGGCGCCTGGCACGCGGCGTGATGCGTTCGCACCGCGACCACGACACGCTGCAGCCGACGGCCCTGCTCAACGATGCTTTGCTGAAGCTGCTCGATGCCGTTCCGAAGGAACTGGAAAATCGCGGCCATTTCGTCGGCATTGTCGCCACCAAGATGCGCCAGATCCTGATCGACCGGGCCCGCGCCCGCCTGTGCGACAAGCGCGGCGGCGGCGCGCGTCCGGTCTCGCTCGACGACGTCCAGCTGGCCACGGATGACCCGGTCGGCCTGATCGCGCTGGATACCGCGCTCAACGGCCTCGCGGTGCACGATCCGGAAGCCGCGCGCATCGTCGAGCTGCGCGTTTTCGCGGGATTGACCATCGAAGACACGGCCGCCGCGCTGGATATCAGCCCGCAGCGCGTCAGTCGCGAATGGACCTACGCCCGCACCTGGCTCAAGCAGCACATGGTGGCGGCGGACTAGCGGCTGACACTGGCGAGTCAGTCCTGCGGTCTCGCCGGTTGCAGACAACCACGCGTTTCAGGCAAACGTCACGCCGTAAATCGGCGGCAGTCGCGCGGCGAGTTGCTGCCAGTTGTCGCCCTGGTCGTCGCTGGTCCAGAGGCCGCCGGTGGTGGAGCCGAAGGCCAGCCGGTCGCCATCCGCACTGATCGCCAGGCCATGGCGGTACACCAGGTCATAGCTGGCGGCTGTGGGCAGGCCCTGGTCGAGCACCTCGAAACGCCGGCCGCCGTCGCGCGTGCGCGCCACGACCAGGCGCGCGTCGACTGGCACGCGACGTTCGTCCTTCACTGCCGGCACGAACCAGGCGGTGGCCGGATCCGTAGGATGCACTGCCACGGCAAAGCCGAAGACCGACGGCGGCACGTTCTCGATCTCCTCCCAGGTGTTGGCACCGTCGGTGGAGCGGAACACGCCGTTATGGTGCTGGATCCACAGGTGGTCCGGTGCGCTGGTGCACTGGACCATGCGATGGGCGTCCTGCACGTTTTCCTCAAACTGCGATTCGGGCGGCATGTAGGCGGCACGCAGCCCCTTTGCCGTCAGCTTCCAGGTGACGCCGTCGTCGGCGGTCTGCCACACCCCGCCGCAGGAGATAGCGATACGCACGGTGCGTGCGTCGCGGGGATCCACGCACACCGAATGGATGCCCGGATCGTCGTAGCCGCCGCCGAACCAGCCCGCGCGCTCGGGTTTGTCCCAGAGCGGGCGCACCAGCTCCCAGGTGGCCCCGTGGTCGTCGGAGCGGAACAGGCCGCCCGGAATCGTCCCGGCCCACAGGCGCCCGGGTTGATCCGCGCCGCCGGCCGCGAGCGACCACAGCAGCGACAGCGTGGCCGGCCGCGGTGGCTTGCCGTCGCCGGTCCTGGCTTCGTCGCCTTCGGCGTAGGCAGGAACCGCGATTTCCTGCCATTCGCGTCCGCCATCGACCGAGCGGTGCAGCTTCACCCCGAAGTGCCCCAGGTTCAGCGCGGCATACCAGCTGCCGTCGCGCGGATCTGCCATCGCCAGCGTGACGTTGTCGCCCAGGAAGCTGACGCGTTCGATCACCCAGCCGGCCGGCTCGCGCGCCAGCGCGAACAAGCCCTTGCGTGTGCTGACAAGCAGCCGGTCGGACATGATCAACCTCCCGAGAGAGCCTGCAAAATGTATATTTCCGAGGATTCGCGCAGCGGGACGGCGAGCGCCGACTTATCCGTGATGGACTGGCCGTCGATAAATATCGCGACATGACGGCGCACAGTGCCGTGTTCGTCGACGACATAGCCGCGCAGCTGGGGATGCTGCTGGAACAAGGCGTCCAGGGCCTGATCGAGCCGCTGGCTGGTGACGATCGTCTGGAACTCCGCCGGTCCGCTGGCCGCGGCGCTGCGCAGCCAGCGTGACAATCCTGAGGCAAGAACGATTCGGGGCATGGTAACTCCGCACACGGAACCGCCGGCAAACCGGCGGCCAGTGTAGCGCATGCCGTCACGAGCGATCCGCCGCTCCGGGCGAACCGCTCGTTTCCGTCGTCGTCACCGAACTGCTGCCGATCACTCACCCGGTTGCGGCGCGATCACCGACTGAACTTCTTCGGCCAGCCGATCGGCGACGGCCACCGCAGCCTCGGCCCGCCCACACGCGGCGTAGGCGAGGGTGTACTGGCGGCTTCCGGCCGCATCGGTGCACAGGGAGGCTTCGCGTGCGGCCAGCGCCAGTGCATCCGTCGCGGCATTTTCAACCGATTGCACGGACTGCTCGCGATCACCCAGCGGCGAGCGGCGACGTTGCGCGATGCGCTCGCCCAGGCTAGTCCCGAGCTCGTCCATGCGGTACTGCAGGTCACGCAGCGCCGCCAACACGCGCGTCTGACGGCGCGGATCGGCCAGGTCGGCCTTCAGGCTGCTGCTGATCGACGGCACGAGCTTCCAGTTGGCCGAAACCTTGATCGGAAAATTCGGCAGGCAGTTGCAGGCAGGAATCTTGCCCTGGGCATCGATCCAGCCGCCGCCGGAACTGGTGGAGATTTCCATATAGCTGGCGCCAGGCTGGTGTGCGAAGGTCTGGCTGCCGTCGCGGTACTTGATCGTCAGCGCGTTGTAGGGACAGCCCTTGCCGGGCAGCCAGACGTGTACGTCCTGGCTCAGGTTCGCGCTCGACATCGTATTGCCGTATCCATCCACCCAGCGGTAGTAGTCCGGGCTGCCGACGCGCCGGCCGCAGGCCCAGCTCGGCCGCACCAGTGCCGGTCCCGGCCCGTAGGAAATATCGCCTTCCTGATGGAAGCCGTCGTCGTCGAAGTACCACACGCGGTAGTCGACATTGCCGGCCTGGGCCGTACCGATCGCCATCATCGCCAGGGTCAGGGCCGAAGAGAGAATACGGGAAATCATGGTCGTATACCTTTGGAAGAGTTTGGGATTGCCGGATCATCACTCCGGCCCGGTATCGACCCGTCCGGCGCGCCAATCACATCGGCATCCAGACGTACGCAGTACACACCGCGCAGGGATCATCAAGGTGGAAGTATTTTATAGTCCCTTTTTTGGTGGGGCGGGTCAGCTTTGACCCAGCAGCCGGTAGTCGTTGCGGCCTGCATCCTTGGCCGCATACAAGGCCTTGTCGGCGACGGCGAGCAGCGTCTCGGCCGATTCGGGGGCGTGCAGGTACGCGATGCCGACGCTGGTGGTCACTTGCAGCGATGATCCATCGATCACCAGCGGAACCCGCATGGCGCAGACAATCTTCTTCGCTACGCTTTCGATATCGTCTGCGCTGGAAGGGTTTTCAATCAGGACCACGAACTCGTCGCCGCCAAGGCGTGCAACGAGATCGTCGGTGCGCAGGCAGGACTGCAGTCGAATGGCGAATTCGCGGATCACCGCATCGCCGGTCAGGTGGCCGCGGGAATCGTTGATCGCCTTGAAGCGGTCGATGTCCAGGTACAGCAAGGCCAGGTCCATGGCGTGTCGTTGGGCGCGGGCGATGGCGATCGTGAGACGCTCCTCGAAATACCGCCGATTGGCGATGCCGGTCAGGGCATCGAAACGCGCCAGTCTCTCCAGTTCCTGTTCCGCGCGCTTGAGTGGCGTGATGTCGAACGTGAGGGAGAAGAAGCCGCGCACCGCGCCATCGACGCCCACGTCCGGCACGTAGCTGGACTGGTAGTGGAACAGGCGGCCCCGGATTGTCGCGCTGCCGTCGAACAGCTGCGGCTCGCCCTGGAGCGCGGCGTCCACGTGCGGCTTGATGTCCGCATAGGTCGTTTCGCCGATGACCTCGCGCAGCGTGCGCCCGACGATGGCTTCCGGGCGAATACCGAACAAGCGCTCGATGAAGGCATTGGCGAACGTGTAGCGTTCATCGGCATCCAGGTGCGAGATCAGCGCGGGAATATTGTCGCTGACGGCACGCAGCCGGGCTTCGCTGCGGTCGCGCGCCTCTTCGGCGACGACCCGCTTGCTGATGTCGCGTCCGGAATAGATGATTTCCCGGGTGCCGTCGCCCGACGGGCTGGGCAGTACCTGGGCGATGGCCTCGATCCAGATGTAGTCACCGTTCTTGTGGCGCACCCGGTAACTCACTGTCGCCGAGCCCCCGTCGGCTGCGAGCGCACTGAGCGTCTGGGTCAGGCGCGGTACGTCATCCGGATGCACCAGTTCCCAGCGCGGCTGCATCAGTTCGGATGGTTTCCAGCCGAGCATGTCCTGCGCGGACGGCGAGATGTACAGCCGCTGGCCGTCCAGGCGCATGCGCACGACCAGGTCGCGCGAGTTGTCGGCCAGGATGCGGTAGCGCGACTCGCTTTCACCCAGGCGCGTCAACGCCGAACGCAGGCGGCGGTTCGAGCGCCGCTGCAGCAGGTAGGTCGCGGCCAGCACGAGCACGAGCATCAACGAGAGCAGGCTGCCGATGAGCACGAAGCGTTGCCGTTCGATCAGCGCTTCTTCGCGTTGACGCGCAAGGTCGGCTTCGCTGCGCAGGCGCATCAGATCCATGTCCTGCTCGATGTAGCGCAGGCGCGCCTCGAAGTCGTCCGCGGCTTTTGCGCGTTCGGTCTGGTCGACCGTGCTCTGCAATTGCAGGTAGTGCGTCATCAGCGACTTCAGTTCCGCCAGCGGCACGGACTGATCGATGCTGGTCTGCACCAGTTCGCGTAGCACGCGCAGTTCGTCGCGGCCCATGTTGAGCTGGTGGAACGACGCGTGCGCCGTGCGAAGCTCCGCCAGTGCCGTTGCGCCGTCGCCGGCCGCGCGCGCGGCGATGCCCAGCACTTCATGCCCCTGGCCATTCAACTGGGTGTTGCGCAGCATCTGGGCCAGTTCCAGCACGCGCCGGCCCTGTTCCCGCTGGGTCGGTATATCGCCACGCAGGTGTGCGATGCGCGCCAGTTCCAGGGCGATTTCCGCGTTCAACTTGGGATCGTCCACATGCTCGGCGATCGGCAGTGCTTCCTGGAGGGTCTGCTCGGCCTGGGCCGTCTGGCCCAGCTGTGCCTGCGCGCGGGCCCGGTTTCGCAGAAGGCGCGCCTGCATCGCCGGGGCGGTTCGCGTCGCGATGGCGTTCAGGCCGCGCTCGGCGTATTCGGCCGCCGTCTTGTGCTTTCCCAGCGAATAGCTCAGCGACGAATACGCCAGGTAGACGTCCGCAAGGAGCTCGGGGTGGGGATTGGCGCGCAGCAGCGTTTCTGCGTCGGCGAGGAGGTGTTCGCCGGTGATGAAATCCTGCAGCGCGATGCGGCCGCGACTTTCCGCGATCAGGCCACGGACGGAGAGCAGCGGCTGGCTCGCCGCATTGGCCGCTTCGCGGGCTGCAAGGCCGGCGTCGCGCTGGCAGGTCCAGTTGGCGACGACGCGGCAGGCGTTGGCCTGGCTCAGGTAGAGCAGTGCAACCGTCGCGAGGTCACCACGCTCCTTGGCCTGGTCGATTTCTGCCGGAAGTGCAGAAAGCACCGACTCGGGCTGGGTCAGGGCGCGCGCCTCCAGCGGATGGCGCAGGGGAACCGGTTCCACGGCTGCTGCGATGCCCGCCGCGATCACGAGCCACCCGGCGGCCCACGGGCGCCAGGTGCCGCAGTGATCCCTCGGTCCCTCGCGCATGCCGCCCTCCGCCCGCCGGCAGTTGGTCTGGTCGGAACGAAGTATACGCAGCGGCGCGGGGCGGTTACGGAGCGTCGTGGAAGAGGATGCCCAGTGTCTGCCGGCGTCCCGTCCGAACGCGGCTGACGCCGTGCCTCAAGGCTACGCGATAGATCCCTCGGCTGCCGGAAGCCGGGCGCTGGTTGACCGCGAATACCACCGCGTCTCCCCGCTGCAAGGGCACGACTTCGGGGCGTGATTGGCCGCGCGGCCGCTGCTCGGTCAGGACGAATTCGCCTCCGGTGAAATCCTCGCCGGGCTGCGACAGCAACACTGCGACCTGCAGTGGAAAGACGTGTTCGCCGTAGAGATCCTGGTGCAGGCAGTTGTAGTCGCCCACGCCGTAACGCAGTTGCAGTGGGGTGGGCTGGGTCTGGCCGGCCGCATGGCAGCGGGCGGTGAACGCATCGTGCTCATCGGGGTAGCGCACGTCGCTGCCCATGGCCGCGCTCCAATGATTGGCCACGGCGACCAGCGGGCGATACAAGGTGGTGCGCAAGTACTGCACAAGGGGCGGCAGCGGATACTTGAAATACTGGTACTCGCCGCGTCCGAAACCGTGGCGCTGCATGATCACGCGGCTGCGAAACTGCGTGGCGTCTGCGTAGCCGGCGCGCAGCTCGTGGCAGTGGCGGGCATCGAGGAGCCCGGGCAGCAGGGCGTGGCCTTCGTCATTGAGGGTTGTCAGGAGGGTCGTCCAGTCCGCACCGGCGATGCGTGCGGCCAAGACGCTGGTGTCGACCATTAGCGTTGCGTCCTCGTCCGGGCGGCAGCGCAGGCAGGCGCGGAATCCGGCCTGACGTGCCAGCTCGGCCGAATCGAAATACTGGACGTTCTCGCGCTGCGGGCGTGCCGCGCACGATGGGCGGCAGTACACGCCTGTCGTACGGACCGCGTAGACAAATTGGCCGTCCTGCGTGGCGTCGCGCGAGTGGACCGCCTGCCAGCGCCGGTCATCGTCGGCGGCGCCCGGAATCATCGTGTCGCTCATCGGTAAAGTCTCCAGCGGGTTTCGCGCCACGATAGGTGGACCAGTGACGGACGGCACTCCGGAACTTGCGCAGGCATCGCTAGGTTCCGGCAAGTACCAGGGGCAACAGGGACATCCACCATGCCTTCCGTGATCTACGACGAACTGATGGCATCACTGGCGGGCGAGGGGCCGGTGAGTGACCAGGCCTTGCGCCTTGCCGTGGCCTACATCGAGCACGCGCGGCGAGGGTCGCTGGAGTTGGCGGAGATCTTCGGCCTCGGCGAGGCGATGGCCTGTGAAACCATCACGGAAGATACGCTCAACGACGTGCGCTGCGCCATGGTCCGCCTCGTGGAATGCGGCCTGTGCACGACAGCGCAGGTGCCTACGGTGGTCTACGCGCTCACCCGCCTGGCCGATCCGCGGCTTGTGCCACTGTTGACTGCGTGGTTGGGCGAGCACCTGCGCGAACTGCTGGTCCACCACAGGGCGGTGTCGCAGCTGCTGTTCGGGCTGACCGGCCTGGGGGCGCCGGTGCCCTTTCGCCCGAGCGCGGGTGTATCGACAGTGGAGCTGAATATTGAAACGGCGACCAAGTACCTGGAAGCGGCAACCGGTGCGCGGCCGTGGCAATAGCTGTCACGCGCTATGACGTGGCCGAGTGCGCCGGGCGCGGCGCTTCCGGGCGGGTGCTACGCCGACCGCTCGGCCGGGACGCCCTGGCTGCGCAGGATCTGCTCGACGCGGCGCCGCGCGGTTTCGCGCACTTTCGTGAACAGCTCGCGCTGCGCGCTGGCGCCCGGCCTGCCGTGGCGCAGCCAGCTGTCCGGGGCGTGGCGCATGTCTATGTCGGGTTCCAGCGGCAGCTTCGCCGCGGCAGCGCGAAGCTTCGGTGCTACGGAATCGGTATCACTGGAAAGACTCCAGGCCACGATGTCCCATGCCAGTTCGACATGGGCGCGTTCGGCCGTGGAAATCTGGGCCAGCAGTGCGGCAAGCTCCGGTTCCTCCGCCGCGCGCGCGCCGGCGGCGTGCAGCGTGGCGGCAAACGATTCCCAAAGTCCGCCTTCGACAAAGGAATCAACGGCAAGATCCGCCTTGGAGATGCGCGGTACACGCGTACCGTCGAGTGCCGGAAAAACGCCTGCCTCGATGGTTCCGGTGCCGTGGCGGCGGGCCAGTGCGAAGCAGTGCTGGGCGTGGCGCACTTCGTCCAGCGCTGCGCGATGGCAGCCCTCGATCAGATGCGGGGGAGCGCCGTGTCGCATCAGCTGCATCGACAAACGGGAAAAAGCCGCGATACTGGCAAGATCCACAATGCCGTCGCGCAGCCACGCGCGACCGAGCGCGCCGTCGGTGGTCGCCGGCGCTGTCAGTTCGACGGTCGCCTCGCCAGCTGGCAGCGACCAGATACCTGTCCACGCTTCACGACAACGCTGATAGAAACTCACTCGGTCAGCCCTTGCACCAATGCCAAGCTGCGGTTAGTGAATAGCCGGCCCGTGCCGGAATCCACGGCCTCTACCGGACGATGGCGGGCGGTGCTCCGTCGCGCCCGCAGCTGGGCCGTGAATGGCTGGCCCTGGCCTTTGTCGTCAGGGTGAGCCAAGCATAGGCCGCGCCGGGGGCAGCGATGTTAGGAAAGGATTGGCAGGCGCAACGATTTGCATGTAGCTGATCATTTCTGCAACGAAGTGTGTCGTACTTTGCGTGGTCCGCGCGCATTTCCCGCGGTGACCGACTTCGCTAGAGTGCCGGCCGCTTCCTCCATCAGCGGGACCTCATGCGTCGTATTGGTTTTGCCGCGTTTGCGTTGGCTGGCCTGCTCGCTGCGCTGGCCCTGGCGCGTCACTGGACGATGGCAGGGCCGCCCTTGCCCCAGGCGGTCTACGTCTGGCAACGCCAATGGGATGCGGAAACGACCGCGGCCGTTGCCCCTTCGCGGGACCTGTTTCACCAGTACCGTGTTCTGGGCCTGCAGTGGGGCTCCGACGGGCGATGGGTGAAATCGCGCGCAGATCTGGCCACCTTGGCGGCGTCGAAACGGGCGGTCGCTGTTGTCATGCGCATCGAAGGGACGGCGCCCCTCGCCATCGCGGCAGACGCCGCCGGCCAGCTCCGCGCGCTCCTGGCCGAATGGCGCATTGCCGGGATCCGGGTCAGTGGCATCGAGTTCGACCATGACTGCGCCACGTCGCAACTGACGGTCTATGCCCAATGGCTGCGCACGGTGCGCGCATCCCTGCCGGAGGCGATGCCGATCGGCATCACCGCATTGCCGACCTGGCGCACTGCGACGGAACTGGATGGCGTGCTGCAGGCGGTTGACTACTCGGTGCTGCAGGTCCACGCCGTGCGTCGCCCCGAAGAAGGCTTGTTCGATGCGGAGCTGGCGCGGCAATGGATTGACGAATGGGCTGTGCGCACCGGTTCACGCCCCTTCGATGTCGCGCTGCCGGCCTATGGCGTACGCGTCGAAGTGGACGACACCGGCAAGCCGATCCGCGTCGACGGCGAGCAGGATCTTCCACGCACGGCGCAGGGCAGAGAACTGGTTGCCGACCCCGTTGCGGTCGCCCGGCTGCTGGAAACGCTGCAGCGACGACCCGTCCAGGCCCTGCGGGAAATCGTGTGGTTCCGTCTGCCCCGGCGCACGGATCAGCGCGCCTGGTCGCTGCGTACTTTGCGCGCGGTGATCGAGCGGAAGCCACTGGCCATCCGGCTGGACGTCGCGTTGCATCCGGTGGCCAACGGCGCCGGCGATGTCGTCGTGACCAACAACGGCAACCGGGATGGCGTGATGCCCGGCGTGGTCGTCATCAACGGCCGCTGTGCAGGCGGCGACGGGGTCAATGGCTACCAGTTCACGCCGGAACGATTCCACCTCCGGATGACGCCGCCGCCCGTCCTGCGCGCGGGACACCGGCGTACGATCGGCTGGATTCGCTGCGACGCACCGGCAACGCTGCACATCGAGCCGTAGTGCCACGGCCAATCCGGCTGCACGCCAGCAGGGCGCTATGGCGACGAATTGCCCCGCGCGCTTCGCGGCGAACCGGACTCGCTCAGCGACCACGCGCGGCGCAGTTGCCGGGCGGACGCAAATCCGCTGTGCTCGGCGACGCGATCGATGTCCAGTCGCGTATTGGCCAGCAATTCCTTGGCGACGCCGACACGCAGGCGATTGATGTACTCGGGCAGTCCCATGCCGGCGTGTTCGTTGAACAGGCGCGACAGATGGCGTGCGCTGGTGCGGCCGTGGCGGGCCAGCTCGCCGAGCGTCCAGCGCCGCTGCGGTGCCTGGGCGATGGCGTCCTGCACGCGATGGATGACCGGGTGTATGTGATTGCGGCCGGTGAGCCAGGGTGAGAACTGGGGATCGGCGCCAGCACGGCGCAGATACACCACCAGCTCCCGCGCGACGGCCTGCGCGCACGCCGACCCGGCCTCGCGCGTGACGAAGTGCAGCATGAGGTCAATACCGGCGGTGACCCCGGCGCTGCTCCAGATCGGACCGTCCTCGACGAACAGGCGATTGGCCTGCGGTCGCGACGCCGGCGCGAGCGCGGCCAGCTGGTCCTGGCAACTGAAATGCGTGGTGCAGCTGCGGCCGTCCATGAGCCCGGCGCGCGCGGCGAGCAAGGCTCCGGAGCAAATGCAGATCACACGGCGCGATCCGGTCGCATTCCTGCGCAGCCATTCGACGATCACGGACTCGTCGCGCAGATCCTGGGCGCGGTCACTGGTGGCATCAAAACCCAGCTGACTGACATTTCCGGTCACCAGGATCACGGCATCGACGGGCAACTGCGACGGCAGCGGGCCGATGCCGGCCAACGGCAGTGCAATCGAGCTCATTACCGTCGCCTGCGGGCCGGCGTAGCTCACGTCGAACCGTACCGCGGACTGTTCGCGATTGGCCTGTCGCAGCACCTCGACAGGCCCGGCAATATCCAGCAGCAGTGCGCGGGGTGGCAGCACCACGCACACAGTGACGACGCGCGGTGAAGGTGCCGTCATGCCGCCTTGCGCAGGGACAGGGACGCGATGGCGGTGTCGGCGTCGATGATGCGCGCGAAGCGACCTTCCAGCACCAGCTCGGTGCGTGCCTTGATCTCGGCGGCCGACCATTCGCGTCCGGTGCGGTCCGTCATGGCAAAGGTGAGCGTCGCGTCGCTGACGAAGTCGACTGCATAGCCACTGTCGGAGGCGTGTCGTGTCGTGGTCTCGCAGCATTGCTCGGCGCGGATGCCGGTGATGAGCAGGTTGCGGATGCCGTGCTCGGTCAGCCACACGCCCAGGCCGCTCCCGACGAGCGCGCTGTGGCGGCTCTTGTGAAAGACCGCCCGCGGTGTGATGACCAGCGGCGCCAGCGTGCGCACGTGGCCGGATTCGAGCGAGAACGCCCCTTCCGGATCCACGTGAAAGACCTGCAAGATGGGTACGCCGGCGGTTTTCGCGGCGTCGACGAGGCGCTGCAAGCGGTCAATAAACGCCGGGACGTCGGCGTCCGACCAGTACGGGCGGTGGCGGAAGGATTCCTGCACATCGATGACGACCAGGGCGGTATCGGTACTCATTGCATCAGTCCTTGCGGGTGGAGGGTGTGACTATCTTCCGCCGCATGCGTGAACCCCGATAGGCCAGTGATGGACCAACAGCGGACAGTTTATGCCATCTGCTGGCGGATCACGCCTCGGGGGCCGACACGGCGAGTTCGGACGTCCTGGCGCCGCCACCTGCCGCAGTGGCGGTTCTGGCTCCGTTCTGCCGTACTCCACGGCCCTAAGCTGCGAACTCCAGAACGGGAAAGACATCCATGCAATTGAGTGAACTGATGGCGGCAGCGCAGGGCGATGCCACGGGCGTGACCATCGACGTGCCGGATACCTGGCTGCAGGGCCGCAGCGTCTTCGGCGGATTGCAGGCTGCGGTGGCTGTCGCCGCGATGCGCCGGGCCCTGCCGGATCCGGTACCGCTGCGCACGCTGCAGATGACCTTCATCGCGCCGGTGCCGGCGGGTGCCGTGTCAGCCAGCGCGACAGTACTGCGGCAGGGCAAGAGTGCTACGCATGTCGAAGCGCGGCTGGAGCGCGACGGCGAAGTGCTGGCTCATGTGATCGGCGTGTTCGGCCAGGCTCGTGCCTCGAGCGTGCGGCGCGACGTCGCGCCGGTATCGGCAGTCAATGGCGAAGGGCGGCTGTTTCCCTATATTGAAGGACTGACGCCGCGCTTCATGCAGCATTTCCAGGCGCGCCTGCGCCAGGGCGGTTTTCCCTTCAGCGGCAGCCGGGAGCCGCGACAGGCCTACACCCTCGCGCTGCGCGACCAGGGCGCAAGCACCGAGGCACACGTGCTGGCGCTGGCCGATTTCGTGCCGCCGGTGGCGCTGTCCCTGCTGGCATCGCCGTCGCCGGGCAGTTCGCTGACCTGGATGCTGGAATTGCTGGTCGATACGCTCGACGGCCTTCCGCTGGAAGGCTGGCAGGCGGAGTCGGACATGGTGGCGGCGCGGGACGGCTACACCAGCCAGTCGACCATCCTGTATGCACCCGGTGGTGAAGCCGTGGCGCTGAGCCGGCAGTCGATGGTGGTGTTCGCCTGAACGGGGTCAGCGGCGCGGTGGCTGGATCTTGCGCAGCCGCTGCATCGCTTCGTCGACGCCGGCACGATCAATCACGCCATAGCCGAAAAGCAGCGACGGCAGTACGGGGCGTTTGATGAAGTAGCTGTCGCCGGCATACAGCCCGACTTCCTTTTCGCGGGCGCGGGCCAGCAGCCGTTCCCGGTCGATGGTCGGATCCAGCCGTGCGCACAGGTGCAGGCCGGCGCTGGCCGGCACCGCGTGCAGCCAGCCGAGCCGGCCCAGTCCCTCGAGCAGGGCATTGCGCCGCTCCTGGTAAACGCCGCGCACGCGCCGGACGTGACGCGCCAGATGGCCCTCGCGGATAAAGGCGGCGAGGGTTTCCTGGACGTGGACGTTGCACTGGGCGTCCATGAAGCGTTTGGCGGTTTCCAGCGTCTGGTGGGCCCAGGCCGGCGCGACGATGAATCCCAGTCGCAGCGAGGTGAATAGGCTTTTGGAAAATGTGCCGATGTAGAAAACGCTGTCGCCGTCGTCCAGCGTCTGCAGGGCATCGAGCGGGCGGTCACCGAAGCGGAACTCTCCGTCGTAGTCGTCCTCCAGGATGACGGCGCCGGTGCGCCGGGCATATTCGATCAGGGCGGTCCGGCGCGCGAGCGACATCGCCTGGCCAAGGGGAAACTGGTGCGAAGGCGTGACATAGATCGCGTCCACCCGCCGCGGCAGCCGCTCGACGATGAGCCCCTCGTCATCGACCGGAACCGGCGCAATGCGCGCACCGGCGGCGAGGAAGGCGGCACGGGCGGGAGCATAGCCGGGATCTTCCATCGCCACTACGCTGCGCCCGGGTGTGACCAGGATGCGCGCCAGCAGGTAGAACGCCTGCTGGGCGCCACTGGTCACGAAGACGTCATCGGCGGTGCACGCCACTGCGCGGGTGAATGACACATGCCCGGCGATGGCGTTGCGCAACGCCGGTCGTCCGCGGGGTTGCAGCGGCACCAGCCCTTCGCGCATCTGCTGGCGCAGCGCGCGCGCCGACAGGCGTTGCCAGATGGCCTGCGGCAGCGCGGACCCATCGGGTTCGCCGAGGCGGAAATCCAGCCGCGGGCGCGGCTGATAGTGCGGGGCATCCAGTGGCGGCAGCTGGCGCCACGTGGCATGGAGGCGCCGGTCGCCGCTGGCGGTGGAGGCCTTGCGCGACCGCGGCGAGCGGGCCGGCACGTGGCAGACAAACACGCCGGCAGCCGGGCGTGTACGCAGGTAGCCCTCACTCAAGAGCCGGTCATAGGCTGCGATCGCGGTGTTGCGTGAAATCCCCAGGCTGGCCGCCAGCGCGCGCGTGGACGGCAGGCGCACGCCGGTTTTCAGGCGGCCTTCGAGTATCGCGCAGCGCAGCTGCGTATGCAGGCTGTGCAGCAGTCGGCGCGAATGCGGTGGCGGAAGATCAAGCGAAAGCTGCAGGACTGGATCCATGAAATTCGCCATGGCTGGTGCTCTTCAGGAGCCAGATGATGACCGTATCCTGCCTGTCGACGCCAGCATCCGGCGGCTTTCACAAGGGACGATGTCATGATCGAGCTGTACTACTGGGCGACGCCGAACGGACAGAAGCTGCGCCTGTTCCTGGAGGAAGCGGAGCTGGCCTACCGGCTGGTTCCGGTGAACATCGGAAAAGGTGAACAATTTGCGCCGGAGTTCCTGGCCATCTCGCCGAACAACCGGATTCCGGCCCTGGTCGACCACGATCCGGCGGATGGTGGCGAGCCGGTCAGCCTGTTCGAATCGGGCGCGATGCTGCTGTACCTGGCCGACAAGATCGGACAATTCATTCCTGACGATTTCCGGGGCCGCCAGGAAGTGCTGAAGTGGCTGTTCTGGCAGGTTGGCGGACTTGGGCCGATGGCCGGGCAGATGGGGCATTTCGCCGTCTACGCGCCGGAAAAGGTGCCCTATGCAATCGAGCGCTACCAGCGTGAGACGGCGCGCCTTTACGGCGTACTCGACAAGCAGCTGGCGGGTCGTGAATTCATCGCCGGGCAGTACAGCATTGCCGACATGGCCTGCTATCCGTGGATCGTGCCCCATGCGGCGCATGGGCAGGATCTGGCGCTTTTCCCGCACCTGCAGCGCTGGTTCGAGGCCATCCGCGCCCGTCCCGCCACGCAACGCACTTACGCCGGCAGCCTCGATCCCTATTCCAGCCGCAGCGATGCCCTGACGGACGAAGCGCGCCGCGTGCTGTTCGGAACGCCCGCCCGCTCCGTTGTCGCAACCGCCTGAGGGAGACCGCATGAATACCCTGCCCGATCACCTGGCGCCCGCACTGGGCGCGATGTCCGGTCATGACGCCAATCCCTGGGTGCAGAGTGCGCCGGGCAACGCGTTCAAGCCGCTGCGATTCCTCGCCGGCGACCGCGGTTTCGTGGAGTTGATGCGACTGGACCCCGGTATCCGGATTCCCTTGCACCGGCATACCGGCGAGGTGCATGCCTTCACCCTTTCCGGCCGGCGCCAGCTGGGCACGGGCGAGGTGATTGGTCCTGGCCACTACGTCCACGAACCGGTGGGCAATACGGACAGTTGGGCCACCTACGGCGACGAGCCCGTGACGATTTTCCTCGTGGTGACGGGTGAGGTGCACTACCTGGATGTCGAGGGGCGCGTCACGCGTCGGATCAGTGCGGCGACGCAGCGGGCGGCGTACCTGG
This sequence comes from Tahibacter amnicola, assembly GCF_025398735.1. Classification (NCBI taxonomy): domain Bacteria; kingdom Pseudomonadati; phylum Pseudomonadota; class Gammaproteobacteria; order Lysobacterales; family Rhodanobacteraceae; genus Tahibacter; species Tahibacter amnicola. Next base: position 6,029,259 of record NZ_CP104694.1, on the reverse strand, counting down.
AGGACTGCCGGCTTCATGGTCGGCGACCGCTGAATTTGGAGAGCGAATAGGTCAATTGATGCGCCATAGCGACGGTTATCGTCAAACGAGGTCGGCGTTGAGCCGGCCGCAACCGTTGCTGTCAGGTGTTAACGAAACAGGGCTGCTTGCGCCGGTTGGGCAAACCAGTCGAGCAGGAAATCCATGAAAACACGCGTTCGCAGGGGCTGGTGGCGCCGTGCCGGATACACCAGGTGCAGCGGTGCGGGAAGCAGTTGCCAGGGTGCGCACAGGTGGCGCAGCCGGCCGGCCTGGATGTCTTCGCCGATCAGGTACAGCGGCAGCCGGATCACGCCCGCGCCGGCCAGGCCCAGGCGCCGGATGGTCGGGTAGTTGTTCACCCGCACCGGGCCGTCGACCGTGACGGTTTCGGTGCGGTCGCCGTGGCCGAATACCCATAGGCGGTCGTCGCTGAAATGGCTGTTGATGACGCAGGGCAGCCGGGCCAGGTCCTGCGGATGCGCCGGTTCGGTCACCGTGGCGAGAAATGCGGGCGCCGCCGCCGCCACCTCGCGGATCACGCCGAGCGGACGCGCGACCAGATGTTCTTCCAGCGTGCGGACCGAACGGATGGCGAAGTCGTAGCCGTCGGCAACCAGGTCACGACGCAGCACGCTCATGTCGAGGTCGACCTGGACCGCCGGATAGCGCTCCCGGAAGCGGATGACCAGCTCCGCCAGGAAGGAATCCCCGAAGGATGTCGGCGCGCTGATCCGCAGGCAGCCGCTGACGTCCGATCGCAGGGCGGAAACGGCGCGGTTGGCTTCGTCCAGGATCTCCGCCAGCGGCCGGCAGCACGCCAGGTAGAGGCGGCCGGATTCGGTGAGCGTCAGGCGCCGCGTGGTCCGGTGAATCAGATGCGCGCCCAGTGCGCGTTCCAGCGCGGCGACCTGTTTGCTGACATGCGCCTTGGAGCAGCCCAGCTGCTCGGCGGCGGCTGTGAAGCTGCCATTGTCGGCCACGGCAACGAAGCAGAGCGTCTGGTCAGTGCGGCCCAGGATTGTTTTCATCAGGAAACAAAGAATCCGCAGAACGGCATTTTTCGCGGCGCCGGGTAGCGGCATTGTATCGCCACGCCGCCAGATGGGCGGTACCCATTGGAATCACCATGAACCAGACCGCGTCTCTTACTTCCACCCGGCGTCCCCGTCTGCTCCTGGTCGGTGCGGCCGGCACTATCGGTCGTGCGGTCGCCGCCGAGCTGTCACCGCGTTACGAGGTGATCACGGCAGGTCGTACGAGCGGCGATATCGTCATCGATATGGGCGAGGAGGCCAGCATTCGCGCCGGCCTCGCGCGCGCCGGAACGCTCGACGCCATCGTTTCGACCGCCGGCAATGTCCACTTCGGGCCGCTGGCGGAAATGACGCCCGCGCAGTGGCAGGTCGGCCTGCAGAGCAAGCTGATGGGGCAGGTGACCCTGGCGATGATCGGTGCCGGACACCTTCGCGACGGTGGCTCGATCACGCTCAGTGCCGGCAGCCTGGCCGAGCAGCCGGTTCGTGGCGGCAGCAGCGCCTCGCTGGTCAACGGGGCCCTGGAATCGTTCGTGCGCGCCGCTGCGATCGAATTGCCACGCGGTCTTCGCATCAATGTGGTCAGCCCGAGCGTGCTGCAGGAATCGATGCCGGATTACGGGCCGTATTTCAGGGGATATGAAGCAGTGCCGGCGGCGCGTGTCGCGTTGGCGTACGGCCGTAGCGTGGAAGGTGCCCAGACCGGGCAGGTGTACAAGGTGCTCTGAGCGGAAGGTTCTGTCGGATGTCCTGCGGCGAGGGTGGTACCGCCCTCGTCAGTCGGCGTCCTAGGCGGCGTGGCTTTCGGAGGCTGTGTTCGGCAATTGGGCCTTGGCCTTGGCCATCAGGCGCAGCACGATCGCCAGCGGCACCGGCTTGACCAGATGCAGATCGAACCCGGCGTCGGCGGACGCGCGACGGTCGGCTTCCGTGTCGCGGCCGGTAATGGCAATCAGCGTGCTGATGGCATGCTGGTCCTTGTTTTCCTTGAGCTTGCGGGCGACCGCGTGGCCGTTCATGACCGGCATGTCGATATCCAGGATCGCCGCATCCGGCTGGAATTCGGCTGCCTTCTTGAGCGCCTGGCCCCCGTCGTACGCCACCGCCACCTCGTAGCCGACGGCGCTCAGCGCCTCGGCCAACATGTCGGCCACCGCACGATGGTCGTCTGCCAACAGAATCTTCATGGTGTTCCCCCTGTAGTGCCTGGTGGCGCTACTGCAAGGTCTGTGCGCAGCGCTGTCGCGGTGCGTGTAAACAAACGATACGCACTGCGACGGCGAGGCACGGGCCTGGCCGGCGCGCCTCTGCCGGGCTGTCGTGACTGTCGGATCCTGACCTTGCGGGCCGACACCGGGGTCGGGGTACGATGCCTGATCTTGTATACAAGGAAGCCCCTACGTGGAGTCCGTGCTTTCGATCCGGCAGCTCAGCAAGACCTACGCGTCGGGCCTGCACGCCCTGCGCAACATCGACCTGGATATCCGGCGCGGTGAAATCTTCGCCCTGCTCGGGCCCAACGGGGCCGGCAAGACCACGCTGATCAGCATCGTCTGCGGCATCGTCAACGCCACTTCGGGGCGTGTAGTTGCCGACGGTCATGACACCGTCGCGGACTACCGCGCCGCGCGGGCCAAGATCGGCCTGGTACCGCAGGAGCTGTCCACGGATGCGTTCGAAACCGTCTGGGCAACGGTCAGTTTCAGCCGCGGGCTATTCGGCAAACCGCCCAATCCCGGCTACATCGAACAGGTGCTGCGCGATCTTTCGCTGTGGGACAAGCGCGACAGCAAGATCATGACGCTGTCGGGCGGCATGAAGCGGCGCGTGCTGATCGCCAAGGCGCTGGCGCACGAACCGCAGATCCTGTTCCTGGACGAGCCGACCGCCGGCGTCGACGTGGAGCTGCGGCTGGACATGTGGGAAAAGGTCCGCGCGCTGCGCGAGCGCGGCGTGACGATCATCCTGACCACCCACTATATCGAGGAAGCCGAGGAGATGGCCGATCGCATTGGCGTCATTCACGGTGGCGAGCTGATCGTGGTGGAGGACAAGCACACCTTGATGCGCAAGCTCGGCAAGAAGCAGCTCACCGTGCACCTGCAGGCCCCGCTGGCGCAGGTGCCGCCCGAGCTGGCCGACTATCCGCTCGAACTGACGGCCGATGGCCACGCCCTCGTCTACACGTTCCAGACCCAGGGCGAGGGCACGGGCATCGCCACGCTGCTGCGCCGGATCAATGAACTGGGCATCGACTTCAAGGACCTGCATTCCAGCGAGAGCTCGCTGGAAGACATCTTCGTCGGCCTGCTGAGGACGCGCGCATGAATTTCCACGCCGTTCGCGCTATCTACCGGTTCGAGATGGCGCGCACCTTCCGCACGCTGATGCAGAGCATCGCATCGCCGGTACTTTCCACCTCGCTGTACTTCGTCGTTTTCGGCGCCGCGATCGGCGGGCGCATGGGCGATGTCGACGGCGTCACCTATGGTGCCTTCATCATTCCGGGCCTGATCATGCTCACGCTGCTGACCGAGAGCATCTCCAATGCCTCGTTCGGCATCTACCTGCCGAAATGGTCGGGCACGATCTTCGAACTGCTGTCGGCACCGGTTTCGTTCGTGGAAGTGATCCTGGGCTACGTCGGGGCGGCGGCGACCAAGTCAGTGATGCTCGGTGTGCTGATCCTCATCACGGCGCGCTGTTTCGTCGACTACGAGATCGTGCATCCGTTCTGGATGGCCGGTTTCCTCGTGCTGACCGCAGTCACCTTCAGTCTGTTCGGATTTCTCCTGGGCATCTGGGCGGACAGCTTCGAGAAGCTGCAGGTGGTTCCGTTGATGGTGGTCACGCCGCTGACCTTCCTCGGCGGCAGCTTCTATTCGATTGCGATGCTGCCGCCGGTGTGGCAGAAGATCGCGTTGTTCAATCCGGTCGTCTACCTGGTCAGCGGCTTCCGCTGGAGCTTCTATGGCATCGCCGATGTCGGCGTGGTGCTGAGCTTTGGCATGACCGCGCTGTTCATGCTGGCCTGTATCGGCGCCATCGCCTACGTGTTCCGTACCGGATACCGCCTGAAGAGTTGATCACGGCATTACCGCGGTGCGGCCCCGACGGTGCACACGCTGGCCAGTGCTCGAACGAGGGCGGTGCGGTGAAGTTCATCCCAGCGGTGCTCGTCGGCATAGCGGAAGGCCGCGCGGTCGAGTCGCGGTGCGCAATCGGGGTGGCGCGCGCGGTGCGCGCCTGCTCCAGATTCTGTAGCAGATCGCCCTGCAGGGCGTCCAGACGCGGCCGGACCTCCTTCGCAAGGTCCGGCGCGATGATGCTCTGCGCATTTTCGACCCGCCAGCGGGCGATCAGCGCATATTGGATCCATTTGCTGGCCTCCATCTGGTCGGTCATCACGCGGCGGACGTCATCGGCTGAAAGGGCTTTCGTGCCGGCCTTGCGCACTGCGTCGTCAAGGACGATTGCCTCGCGGGCGGCGTCCAGTACGGGTTGCCCGCGGACGAACTTGCTGCGTGCGACGTCGTCGGCGAGGTCCAGGCGTTCGGCGGTCGTACGGACCAGGGCGTCGAAGTCGCCCGGGTCGGCAGCCAGGCCGCCGGCCAGCAACAAGAACAACGACGCAGGCATCATCCAGCGGGTCATGATCAGCTCCTGGTGTTTGGAAGGGGAATCACCTCACCATTGTCCACCACTACGTCGGATTGACGTTAAGGTGCACGGCTTCCATCCTGATGCCTGCTCTCGGAGGACATTGATTTGAAGGCAATCCCACTTCCACAGCCACCGCAACTCACGACGCCGCGCATAACGCTGCGGTCCATGGCCGCGACGGATGTCGACGACCTCTTCGCCATCTACAGTGACGCGGAGGTGATGCGATACGCGAGCGACCCGCCGATGGCCAGGCGTTCGGACGTAGGCACATTGCTTGAGAGCGTGGAACGGTGTCGGTGCGAGGGTGTGTCGTTGGAGTGGGCCGTCGTCGCCAATGATTCGGGCGTGGTCATCGGCACCTGCGGACTGCATTCCTTCGATTGGCCCCGTCGTGCCGCGGAGGTCGGCTGCTTGCTGGCCCGTGGCCACTGGGGACGTGGCCTGATGAGCGAGGCGCTGGGTGCGGTCCTGGCGTTCGCCCGGCAATGGCCCCTGGACACCCTCATCGCCGACATCGACGCACCGAATAGGCGTTCAATCCGGCTGTTCTCCCGCATGGGTTTCGTACACCACGCGGCGACGCACTATCACCTGCCGCTGCGCGATCCGCAGACGCTTGTGGCCCAGTCGCCCACGCAGTAGCGTTCGACACCTCACGCCAAACCCGAACGACCACCATGGCAGATGATGATTACCTGGAATACCTGCGCGACCTGCTCAGCGGCCTGGGCAGGACGGTTTTCCGCAAGTATTTCGGCGGTCATGGCGCCTACTACGACGGCGTGCTGATTGCGGTGCTCGTCGACGATCGCCTGTATTTCAAGGTCGACGACCTCACCCGGGACCGTTTCGCCGCGGCCGGCGGCCAGCGCTGGATCTACACCGGCCGCGAACCGCCGATTCAGACCAACTACTGGTCGGTTCCGGACGAGGCCATGGACAGCACCGAGGAAATGACCCCGTGGGCGCGCCTGGCCTACGAAGCGGCGCTGCGAAAACCGCTCAAGGCGCGAGCGGCGGGGCGCAAGAAAGTCACCGGCGCCGCGGTGAAGAAAGCGGCGACGAAGAAGGCCCCGGCACGCAAGCCCGCCGCGGGAAAGTCCACGACGGAAAAGCCAGAAGCGACCAGGCGCGCAGCCCCGCCTTCCACTGGCGCTGCATCCCGCACGAGCACCGCAGCCCGACCGGCAGCCGGACGCACGCGCCGCAAGCCATGAACGCCCCGCTGTCATCGCACGGACTGTCGACGGGCAGCGAAACCGATACGCCGGTGTGGGTATTCGGCTACGGCTCGCTCATCTACAAGGTGGACTTTCCCTATCTGGAACGGCGTCCGGCGCATATCAGCGGCTGGCATCGCCGCTTCTGGCAAGGGTCGCACGATCACCGCGGCACGCCGGAGGCGCCGGGGCGCGTGGTCACGCTGGTCGCGGAGGCCGGAGCCGTCTGTGTCGGCATGGCTTATCACGTCCGTCCGGACGTCTTCGCGCACCTCGACCATCGCGAGAAGAACGGCTACGTGCGCGTCGAAACAGCGCTGCATTTCGACGACGGCAGCGCGTCGGAGGGGCTGGTCTACATTGCCGCCGAGGACAACGAGGCCTACCTGGGCCCGGACACCGAAGAAGCCATCGCGCGTCACATCGCCCGGGCCTGCGGCCCGAGCGGTCCGAACCGCGACTATCTCATTGGCCTTGCCGATGCCCTGCGCCAGCTCGGCGCCGACGATCCGCACGTGTACGCGATCGAGCGGCACCTGCTGGCACTCACCTGATCAGGGCGTATCCGCACGCAAGGTACTGAACATCGGTGCGGCCGCACCGGTAATCTGTACCTGCGATATCGCCCAGTGCGCAGCGTCAGTCGCGCGGCCGCTGTCGCTGACCACCGACAGGCGCAGGCGCACGGTCCGCCCGCCCAGGGATTCGGTGAACCGCAGCGTCGTCGTCTGCCAGCCATTGGAAACACCGCTGAACTGCGCCTGGCCGGATGTGACATACGGCGCTGCAGCCTCCCACTCGCCGCCGTCGCGCTGGATCTCGATGACGGCCCGGCCGGGCCCGGCGCCGACACGCGCAAAGTCGTAGTCGTGGCGCAGCGTGAGCTGCAGGTTCGCACCGGCGCTGACCGGGAACGGACGCGTGGCGAGCGTGGACTCCAGCGTCATGTCGCTGTCGCCGAGGTAGTAGGCCATTTCACCGCGGTGAACCAGGCGGCGCCAGGGGAAGATCTCCGCATAGTCGGGTGTCTCGCGGCCCAGGCACAGGAACTGTACGCAGCCGTGGTTGCCCGTGTAGTCGGCTTGCCAGTCCGCCGCGAAAGTCTGCGACGCGCTGAGGCGATCGGCGTGGGCATCGGTCCTGATATCGCTGTTGACCAAGGTCGTGGCGATGGTGGCTGTGACGGCGTCACGCTGGGTCTGATCGGCGGCCACCACCGGGAAGGGCAGGGGGATCGGACCGAGGTTTGTCAGGAGCCGTACCGGGAAGACGATGTCCATGTCTTCGGCGGGCTGCAGCGCAACGCCGGTTCGCGTGCTACCTGAAGGGTAGTTATAGATGCCGGGCACATTGGGTGCAGTGACGGTGATGTTCGCCAGCGGCACGTAGCCGCTGTTCTGGAGTGTGATGACCAGTTCGCCCGATTCGCCCTGGTCGAGGACGCCGTCACCATCGCCACCGATTTCACGCAGCGTAATGGCGATCAGGGAGAGAGCAGCGTCGCTGATGCGGAAGCTTTCGCGGACGCCGCGCAGCGCATCGGAATACCGGGCCGGCGAAACCGCGCCGGCGCCCATGCCGCGCGCGGCGAACCCGTTCCGGCACAGGGCGTAGTCGGTTTCGCTGTCGGCACGGATCGTCAGGAGCAGCGCGGTGCGCGCCTCGGTGAAGGTCGCGTCGGGCGGCATCAGTTTCAGACCCTGCACCAACTGGTGCAGGAAGCGGTCGCGTGTCGACTGGAATTGCGCAGAGGGGGCCGCCGCGAGAATGTTGCGCGCGCACTGCCACAGGGAAGCCGTCCAGATTTCGCCGGCGGAATGCACTTCCGCGTTCTGGCGCGAGCGGGCCTTCCAGTCGAAGGCCTGCCATTCGGCGGGCAGCGGGTGGTCCAGGCTGATGTGCTTGAAGGTCAGGGGGTTCTTGCGCAGGTCGATCGTCGTCGGGAACCGGCGGATGCCGTGGTAGTAGGTGTTGTCCGGATGCCCCGGGCTGCCGGCGGCCGGCAGCATGTCCGCGCGGAAATCGTAGTCGCGGTTCATGTACGCGCCTACGGCGTACGCGCCGCCGAAGGCGGGCGTGCGCGGGGTGGCGAAGCGGTCCTGTTCGCGCACCGTGAGGAAGAAGCCCAGAAAGTCCGCCGTGCCTTCGTTGAGGGCGCTTTGCTGCCCGGCGTGGTCCATGTCGGCCAGGCGGGCGAACACCGTATGCATCCATTCGTGCGCGAAGACCGGGAAGTCGAAACCGGATACGTCGCGGTTGGATGTGCTCGACGTGTTCACGCCCAGGGTCAGCGAGGCGCTTTCGCCGTCTTCGGGGCCGTAGGCGAAGGTACCCAGCTGGGCAACGTGTACCAGCAGCGGATCGCCGCCGATGCCGCCGCGCCCGTAGTTATCCATTTGTGCATTACCGCTGGCTTCGTCGTAGCCGGCACGGTAGAGCAGGTCATGCAACCAGTTGGCGGTGTAGAAGCTCTGTACGATCTTGGCATTGAGCTGCGCCGAACTGGTAGGGATGGGCGCGTCCGGATTCAGGCACTGGAAGTAGTCGGTGCGCGCATTGGCCACGTTGTAGGTGTAGTCGAACACGCCCGCGCTGCTCACGCTGGCGCGGAAATCCCCTTCAGCCGCGTTGAATGCCGGCCCCCAGCCGGATCCGCAGTCGGCACCGGGCGCATCGGCGTTGAAGAACGCATCGACGTTGTTGCCGACGGTCTGCGTTGCGCTGTCGGGCAGCCAAGGATCCGCCGGCGCGCCGACGGGCCGGGTCAACAGTCGCATGGGTGCCGGCGTGGCGGGGGCCCAGGCGTCGGGGACCCCGGTCGGATGCGGGTTCACGAATCCGTAGGGATCGTGGTACGGCGTGCCGCTCTCGTCGGCGAGGACGCGGTACTGGAATGCCACCGCGTCGTGGATCAGGTTGCGTTTGCGCAGTACCCGCCCGTCCTGGGCGGAGACGATCACGCCGGCTGCCAACGGCCGTTGCTGCGATCGGCCGACGCCGGTCACCTCCGCATAGTAGGCCGGCTCCAGCCCTGTAGAAGTGGGAAACCAGACGGGTTTGATACGCAGTGGACGCAGCGCCTGGAACGTCGGTGTATCGGCCAGGGTGAACCGCGCATAGCGCGGCGCGGTGGTTGCGACCCGTCCGCCGACGCGGGCCTGGCTGCCCGGCGCGACGGCGTCCAGGGCCTTCTGCGCGGCCGCCTCGCTGTCCAAGACAAACGCCGGCAGCCCGGTGGTGACCGGGCCGGCGCCCAGGCTGGCGAACACGGCGCGCTGCTGGTGCCTGGCGTCGACCAGGATGCTGGTCGTCGCGTCGACGACTTCGATGCCCGCGATTTCCTGCGGGCGCCGGTGAACCTTCGCCAGTCCGGCGGACGGCGCCGCCTTCCGTGCCGCCGTGCCGCTGGCCGGCGCCGCGGCGGCATTGGCAGCGGGATCCAGCCAGGTCAGGCGGCGTTGCAGGGCGGGTGCCATCTCGCCCGCGCCGGCGGTCGGAAGGACGACAAAAGGGACTGCAAGAAGCCACAACGCCGCATACCGCATAGGTGGACTCCGATCCAGGGAGGTTCGAGCGTATCAACTAACCATTACGTACGCCATTCTTCGTATATTGGTCCGCGTGGTTCGACGTGCCGGCTGGACCACTTTCCAGGTCCGTTCGTTCGCCGGCGGTGTCGGTGCTGCCCGTCGGTCAGCTACGCTATAGATAGCATTGGAGAGGCCGCAACAAGGTCGTGCCGTCACTACGTCCCGAGACTGGCCGGGCGTTGCTCACGGACCGCGGACCGTTCCTTGCGATACGATGGCAGGCCTGGAAACGCGAGCAGGCTGACCGCTGATGCAATGGAACAATCTGGCCACGCCGCTGATACCGTCCACCGGGACAAGGCGGTGAGTCTGCACCGCGTTCCGCGGTTTCCGCATGCCTGGCTGGCGTTCCTCGCGGCGACGCACCTGGCTGGCATATGCATGATCGTCGTCGGGCAGTGGCTGGCAGGCACCGCGGTCCTGCTGTCCGCACAGGGGTTGCTGTTCTGGGGCACGCTGTGGCCGACGTCGCGCATGCTCAGTCCGGTCCTGTGCCGGTTGCCCACGGACGAGCGGGTGGTATGGCTGACGATCGACGATGGTCCCTCCGACGACACGCTGGCCATTCTCGACCTGCTCGATCGCCACGCCGCCAAGGCGGGATTCTTCGTCGTGGGCGAGCGCGCCGCGGCGCGACCGGACGTGTTGCGTGAAATAGTCCACCGCGGCCACCTCGTTGGCAATCACAGCTACGACCACCCGGAGCGGGTTTTCTGGGCCTTGCCACCCTGGGCGATTGCCCACCAGATCGGCCTGGCGCAGGACACCCTGGCGCACCTGACGGGACAGCGTCCGCGTTGGTTTCGCGCCGTCGTCGGCATGGCCAATCCGTTTGTCGCCGCCGTGTTGCGCCGACACGGACTGGCGCGTGTGGCCTGGTCCGCTCGCGCGTTCGACACCCGCTGCGCCGACCCGCAGGAAGTCATCGTCCGCCTCGACCGCCGGCTGGCTCCTGGCGCCATCCTCCTGATGCACGAGCGTTCACCCCACGGGCGCAGTGTCGAGGCGATTGCGGCGGTGCTGGATCACCTGTCGGCAAAGGGCTATCGCTGTGTGCTGCCGGAATCTGCCGCGACCGCAGACGCGAAGGCATCCAGTGCACACGAGGGCACTGTCACGGGAACGCCGACGACGTGAGGTGCCTCCAGCTACAGGCCGGCGTCGAACTGGTGCGTCATCAGGGCAATCTCGTGACGGATCCACTGGCTGAATTGCTGCACTTTTGGTAGCCCGCGCCGACCTGTTCCGCAGAGCAGGAAATAGGCGTACGTCATCGGCACGGGGGCCGCGGCGGCCCGGAGCAGGCGCCCCTGCGCCAGGTCTTCGAAAGCCAGCGAGTACGGCACCAGGGCAACGCCATGCCCCGCCACGGCGGCCTGTACCAGGAGGCCGGAATGACTGTAGCTGCGCGAGAAGTCCAGGTGACTGCGCCGGACGCCCTGGGCAGCCAGCAGCGACTGCCAGCGCTGCGGCGTGCCTTCGAACAGGAGCGGGTGTCGCGCCAGGTCGGCCAGCTCGGGGCGGGATTTCCGCCGCGGGAGGCCGGGCAGGGTCGGACTGTAGACGACCACGGCCATTTCAGGATGGATCAGATCCGCCGGTGGCAGCGATGCGGCCGGCGCGTAACGCAGCGCGACATCGCAGCTGCCATCGTCGAGGTTGGCTGCGCGGTCGGTCGATTCAATCCGGATATCCAGTTGTGGAAACTGCTGCGTGAAGCGGTGCAGCCGCGGGACCAGCCACTTCATGGCGAAGGAATGGGTGGTGCTGATGCGCAGCACCTGGGCGTCGTCATCGCGCTGGAGCCGGCTGACGGTTTCCTGCAGGCTGGCCAGGAGCGGCGTGAGCGTCTGGGCCAGTGCGCGGCCTTTCTCGGTCAGGACGACGCCGCGCGCCTTGCGGGTGAACAAGGCAAAGCCCAGGGCGGTTTCCAGTTGCTTGATCTGCTGGCTGACGCCGGCCGCAGTCTTGTGCAGCTCACGCGCCGCCAGGCGGAAACTCTTCCAGCGCGCCGCGCATTCGAAGTCGATAAGGCCGGAAAGGGTTCGTAGCGCGCCCGCCATGGTGGTTCCTCAGGGTGGCGCCGGAAGCGTAACGATTTATTGGCCATAGGCCAACGGATCCTCGTTTGTCCGTCCGGCCCGGCCGCCGCACGATCACGGGCCAATGAGCGAGGGCGACATGGGAAAGAAGATCTTGGTCATCGGTGGCACCCGCTATTTCGGCCGCCGACTGGTGCTTCAACTGCTGGGGGCGGGGCACCGCGTCACTGTGGCGACGCGGGGGCTCGCGCCGGATGCGTTCGGAACCCGGGTGTCGCGTATCCGGGTCGACCGGCGTGACGCCGCCGCCATGCGACGCGCCTTCGCCGGCGCCGGCGATCTGGACGTGGTGTTCGACCAGATGTGCTACAGCCCGCGTGACGCGGCCGTCGCGGCTGATCTGTTTGCCGGTCGCGTCGGGCGCTATGTGATGGCGTCGACGATCGAGGTGTATCGCGATCTTTACGGCCGGCAGCAGACGCCCTTCAAGGAATCGGATCTCGACCTGGACAACGTCGCGGTGGATACCGGTGCGCCCTGGGACGATCCGGCCTGGGCTGACGATCACTATGGTCTGGGCAAGCGCATGGCGGAAGCTGTATTCACGCGGCAGCCGCAGTTGCCCTTCGTCAGTGCGCGAATCGCGCATGTGCTGGGCGCCGATGATTTCACGGGGCGCTTGGCGTACTACGTCGAGCTGGCGCGCGAGGGGCGCGCATTGCGGCATTCGTGCCCGGCCTCGCCGACATCGTTCATCGATGCGGACGATATCGCCGCCTTCCTCGCGTGGTCGGGTGACAGGGATTTCCTCGGTCCGGTCAATGTCACGGCCGGTGCGATGTCGGCTGAGCAACTGTTCGCCCGCATTGCGCGGGTGCTGGGGGCGACAGGTCATCGCCTGCCGTGCCCCGCCGACGAACCGGGGCGGTGGAGCCCGTTCGATTACGCCCAGTCCTACGTCATGGATGGCAGCCGTGCCATGGCGCTTGGCTATCGATTCGATAGCGGATTTGAGTGTCTGGACGATCTGGTCCGGCAGTCCATTGCCGCATCCGGGGCCGCTATTCAGGAGGAAGTCCTGCAATGAACGGCGTGGAGAACTGGGTGGCCTTCGTGACGGCTGCCACGCTCGTGATCCTGTCGCCGGGACCGGCGACCGTCTACGTTGCAGGGCTTGCGCCGCGATCGACGGCAACTGCGCTGCGTGCCGTCGCCGGCATCGTTCTGGGCGATGTGGTGCTGATGGTGGCGTCCGCCGTGGGCATGGCGGCCGTGCTGGCGCGCTGGCCGACGTTGCTGGTGGTGATGAAGTTCGCCGGTGCCGCATACATCGGCTGGCTGGGTATCGGCCTGCTGCGGCGCCCGCGGGATGGCGCCGCGGCTGCAGGCGCATCGACAGCGCGTGGCGGCTTCTGGAAAGCCCTGGGTATCACCCTGACCAATCCCAAGCCGCTGCTCTTCTTCGCCGTGTTCTTTCCCTCGTTCATCAGCAGCTCGGCGCCCTCCTGGGTGCTGACATGGACCACTCTGGCTGCGCTTTTCGAGGTCTTCAACCTGCTGTATTTCCTGGGCGTCATCGGGGTGGTGGTCATGCTGCGGCGTTCGGCGGCAACGTGGTCGGTGGCACAGCTCGACCGGTTCAGTGGTGCAGGTTTGCTGGCGTGCAGCGCCTTGCTGCTGGCCGCCGCCATCCGCTAGCCACCAAAGGCGTGGACGCGCGGGCAGCGGCGCGCTACAACACGCGTGCCGGTTGCCGCTGGGGCGCATCAGCATGACGTCCTTGCCGTTCGCCACACAGATCTGCCTGTGCATGATCGTCAGGGACGAAGCGGCGGTCATCGAACGATGCCTTGCGTCGGTTCGCGGCCACATAGCGGCCTGGGCGGTCGTCGACACCGGGTCGAGCGATGCGACGCCTTCGTTGATCCGCCATGCATTGCGAGCGCTTCCCGGCCAGCTGGTGCAGCGGCCATGGGTGGATTTTTCCACCAATCGCAACCAGGCACTGGATCTGGCGGGTCGTCAGGCACCTTATGCGTTGATTCTGGATGCCGACGAGGTGCTGGAGACGGAGCCCTCTGTCCGGTTCCCGCGACGCCTGCAGGCGCCCGGCTATTTCCTGCGGCAGCGCCCGGATGGCAGTGAGTTGGAATACCGCGCCGCGCGGCTGTTGCGGTGCGATGCCGGTTGGCGCTGGCACGGGGTCCTCCACGAATATCCGGTCGCGGGTGACGCGGCCTTGTACCCGCTCGACGGACTTTCCGTGCGCAGCTATGCCGACGGCGCGCGGAGCCGGCGACCGGCGCGTGAAAAATACCGCGACGACGCCCGCGTGCTCGAGCGCGCACTGGCGCGGGATCCGCACAATCTGCGTTACCGCTTTTACCTCGCGCAAAGCCTGCGCGATGCCGGCGATACCGTCGGCGCGCTGGAAACGTATCGGACGCGTGCCGCCGGTGGCGGCTGGGACGAGGAGGCCTGGTACGCCGCGTTCCAGGTCGCCGTGCTGCTGGAACGGCTGGATGCACCAGGCCCGGAGGTGGTTGCGGCGTATCGAGCGGCCTACGCCGCGCGGATCTGTCGTGCGGAACCGCTGTGCGAGCTGGCGCGATACCTGCGCATGCGCTGCGAATTCGTGGATGCACACCGGGCGGCCGCACAGGCCGCGTCGACGCCAGCTCCGCCAGACCTGCTGTTCGTCGATCAATCCGTCTATCGCTGGCGCGCGTGGGACGAACAGGCGCTGGCGGCCTGGCACCTGGGGCATCGCGACGAATGCGCACGGATCTGCCGGGGTTTGCTGCAAAGTCCCTTGCTACCGATGGCGGAGCGGCCGCGGGTGGCCGGAAACCTGGCAGTGTGCGGCTGAGCCATCCGCCGGCAATGCCTGGCTCACCCGCAGGACGCCGTCGCCTGCTCGGTGGTTGTCCTTTCCATTTGAATGCCATAGCAGTGGTGGCAATTCGCCATCATTGAATGACTCAATGGCGTGGTTTGCCGGTAATCCGGAAACCGATAGACATTCCAGTGTGCCCGAGTGGGAAAAGCGGGGGCTGAAGGTGAGCCCCGGACTGACACCGCCGCCCCTCTTTTCGGGTTTCGTGGCGGCCGTCTCATTCCCTCCGTTGGGCGATTTCACGCGCTCTTGGCAAAGCCAAATGCCAAAAAAGGCTTCCACTTCAACGGGCTGTCGCCAGTTTTCTCGAAAGAACCTGAAAAATGCCCTCGGAATGACACAACCCCATTGATCCGTAACGGAAAATTTCCTTGACAGTCTCAGGGGGTGAGACTAGTGTGGGCGCCGGTGTGAAATCGTGGGAAAACGTGGGAAGCCCGGCACGTCATGTTCCAAGGCGAAACCGCCATCTCGATTGACGACAAGGGCCGGCTTGCGGTGCCCACGGCTTATCGCGAGTTGATCGCGGCGGCGTCGGGCGGGCGAATGGTTTTCACGTACAACCCGTTCGAGCATGGCTGCCTCTGGCTGTTCCCCTTGGACGAATGGGAGAAGGTGCGCGACCAGGTCAACGCGCTGCCAAGCGTCAAGGCGGTGCACCGGGCGTTGCAGATGAAACTGGTGGGCGCGGCCGCCCACGTCGAGCCCGATGGAGCCGGGCGGGTCCTGGTGCCGGCGAGTCAACGCACGGCGGCCGGGATCGAGAAAAAAGCAGTGCTGCTCGGTATGGGCTCGAAATTCGAGTTGTGGAGCGAGCAGGCACACCTGGCGAAGATCCGCCAGACCATCGGCGAAGACGAGATCACTGATGCGATGCTGGATCTGAAGTTATAGCAAGACGCAAGGAAACGGGGTGGGGCCAAGGGTGAAGCAAGACACGCTCAAGCACGTCCCGGTAATGCTGGCAGAGGCAGTGGATGCGCTCGCCGTAAAGCAGGATGGAACCTATCTCGATGGCACCTTCGGGCGTGGCGGGCACGCGCGGGAGGTGCTCAGGCGGCTGGGCCCGGAGGGGCGCCTGCTGCTGATGGATCGCGACCCTCTTGCGATCGCTGCCGCCCGCGCGGAATTCGGAAATGACCCTCGCGTCGCCGTGTGCCATGGCAGCTTTGCCGCGCTCGGCGATTGGGTGGAGACGGAGAAAGGCGTGGACGGTGTACTGCTCGACCTCGGCGTGTCCTCGCCGCAGCTGGATGATCCGCAGCGCGGCTTCAGCTTTCAGGCCGATGCGCCGCTGGACATGCGCATGGACACCACCCAGGGCGAAAGCGCCGCCGAATTCCTGGCCCGCGCCGACGAGACGCGGATCGCCGATGTGCTTTTCCAGTACGGCGAAGAACGCATGAGCCGCCGCATTGCCCGCCAGATCGTCGAACGCCGCGCGACTGAACCGGTGCGCACCACCGCGGAGCTGGCTGACCTCGTTGCCCGTGCGATCGGCCGGCGCGAACCAGGCAAGCATCCGGCAACGCGCACGTTCCAGGCGCTGCGGATCGCTGTCAACGGTGAACTCGACGCGCTGGAGCAGGGGCTGGAAGGCGCACGTCGCCGCCTGAAGCCCGGCGGACGCCTGGCGGTGATCAGCTTCCACTCGCTCGAAGACCGCATCGTCAAGCAGTACATCCGCACCCATTCCCAGCAAGCCCCGGCGCGGCGCGGCCTGCCGCCGCCAGTCGATGCGCCGCTGAGCCTGCGCGCTGTCGGCTCGGCCCGGTTCCCGAGCGATGCCGAAGTGGAAGCCAATCCGCGCGCCCGCAGCGCCGTGCTTCGCGTGGCGGAGAAATTGGGATGACCCAGGTCGGCTATTTCCTGTTCGCTCTCCTCACCCTGGCGGTCATCGCCAGCGGCATTGGCGTCGTCTACGAACGCCATCAGGGGCGCGTGCTGTTTGCCGAGCTGACGCGGCTGACGCGCGAACGGGACGAAATGAATTTCGAATATGGCCGGCTGCAGCTGGAGCAATCCACGCTGGCCGAACCCAACCGCATCGAGCAGGTCGCCCGCGGCCAGCTCGGCATGGACGCCGCGCCGCCCGCGGCGGTTGTCATCATTCGGCGCTGACGGCGATGTTGCTACCGGTTACACCACGCATGTCGAACGAATCGCAGGGCCGCAGTTCCACTGCGGCCGCGATGCGTGTCGCCACGCGCGTGCGGCCGGTAAACCTCAAGTCGCGCCTGTCCGTGGTGCTGATGCTGCTGACGCTGGCGTCAACCGGCCTGGTCGTGCGCGCGGTCGACCTGCAGGTCGTCCGCAAGGAGTTCTACCAGGGCCAGGGCGACGCCCGGTACCTGCGCGAAGTACCGATTCCCGTCTCGCGTGGCAGCGTCCTGGATCGCAACGGAGAGCCGCTGGCGGTGTCGACGCCCGTGGAGTCGATCTGGGCGAATCCGCAGGAACTGCTGCAGCACCCCGAGCGCGTGCCCGACCTCGCCCGTGCGCTGGGCATGGAAGGCGACGCGCTCAAGGACCGCCTGCGGCAACGGGCGGACAAGGAATTCATCTATCTGAAGCGTCACCTGAACCCGGATGACGCGGCCTCGATCCTCGCGCTGAAGATTCCGGGCGTGAATTCGCAGCGCGAGTTCCGCCGCTACTACCCCAGTGGCGAGGTGACGGCGCACGTCCTGGGATTCACCAACATCGACGATCGCGGCCAGGAAGGCCTGGAGCTGGCCTTCGACGAGTGGCTGGCCGGCAAGCCCGGCGCCAAGCGCGTTATCCGCGACCGGCTCGGGCATATCGTGGAAGACGTGGAACTGCTCAGTGAACCGCAGCAGGGCCGCGACCTCATGCTCTCGATCGATCGACGCATCCAGTACCTGGCCTATCGCGAGCTCAAGGAAGGCTTGCTCGAGCACGGTGCGAGCTCAGGTTCGATGGTGGTGCTCGATGCGCCGACAGGCGAAGTGCTGGCGATGGTGAACCTGCCTTCGTACAACTCCAACGCGCTCAACGGCGTGGATACATCGAGCCGCCGCAACCGAGCGATGACGGACCTGATCGAGCCCGGCTCGACGATGAAGGCCTTCACCGTGGCGGCCGCGCTGGAGAGCGGCAAGTGGAAGCCGGAAACACCGGTTGACGCCAACCCCGGAACGATGACCCTGGCCGGTCACCTGATCCGCGACACCACGAACAAGGGGCTGCTCGACGTCACCGGCGTGATCACGCACTCGAGCAACATCGGTGCGGCCAAGATTGCCCTGACCCTGCCCAACGACCATCTCTACGATCTGTTCAAGCGGTTTGGCTTCGGCGAGAGCACCGGCAGCGGATTTCCCGGCGAGGCCGCCGGTGTGCTGGCGCCGCCGAACAAGTGGGGCCCGGTGGAGAAGGCCACCATGTCCTATGGCTACGGGCTGTCCGTCACGCCGTTGCAACTGGCCCAGGCCTACGGCGGCCTGGCCAACGGCGGCCGGTTGCGCGCGCCGACCTTCGTGAAGGGTGCACAGAATCCGGAATCAGCCGTGCTGGATCCGACCCTGGCCCGCACCATCACCGGCATGCTCGAAACGGTGGTGACGCCGCAGGGCTCGGCGCTCAAGGCCGCTGTCCGCAACTATCGCGTCGCCGGCAAGACCGGCACCTCGCGCAAGGCCGTCGCCGGTGGCTACGAAAGCCGCTACATCTCTACGTTCGCCGGTTTCGTGCCCGCATCGAATCCGCGGCTGGTGGGCGTCGTGGTGATCCATGACCCCAAGGGCGTCTATTACGGCGGCCTGGTTTCCGCGCCGGTCTTCAGCAAGGTGATGGACGGCGCGTTGCGCCTGCTCGATGTGGCGCCGGACAACGTGCAGAAGTGGTACGCCGACGGCGCCGGCAACTGGGCGCCGATCCAGGCCGGCAATGCCGCGCCGGACTACGCGCCGGGCCAGACCAACTATGAGGAGGGCGTCCCGCAATGACGTCCCGCGCGATGCGCCTGTCCGAGCTCCTGGGCCCCGTGGCCGGTCCGCACGGCGACGTGCTCGTGAGTGGGCTCACCCTCGATTCGCGCGCGGTTGCGCGGGGCGATGCGTTTGTCGCGCTCCAGGGCGGCCGCTCGCACGGTATCGACTTCGCGGCCGTGGCCATCGAGCGCGGCGCGGTGGCCATCCTTGCCGAAGGCACAGCGGGGCCGGCCGTGACGCAGGGTGTTCCGACCCTCTGGATCGACGACCTGCGCACGCAGATCGGCTCCATCGCCGCCCGATTCCACGGTGAACCGACGGCGGCCCTGCAGGTCGTCGGCGTCACCGGCACCAATGGAAAAACCTCCACCGTGCAGCTGCTGGCCCAGGCGCTGACCGCGCTGGGGCACCCGGCCGCGAGCATCGGAACGCTGGGTGCCGGCCTGCACGGGCACATCACGGCGGGTGAGCGCACCACGCCGGATGCGATCAGCCTGCAGCGTCTGTTCGACGAATTCCGCCGAGCGGGCGCGACGCACGTGGCGATGGAAGTGTCGTCGCATGCGTTGGAACAGGGACGCGTGAACGCCGTGCATTTCGATACGGCCGTCTTCACCAACCTGACGCGCGATCACCTCGATTATCACGGCACGATGGACGCCTACGCCGCGGCCAAGGAGCGGCTGTTCCGTTGGCCGGCACTGCGCCATGCCGTCGTCAATATCGACGATGCCTTCGGCCGCGAACTGGCAGCGCGCATCGCGGGTACGATCGCCTGCGTCCGCACCGGCATCGACAATCCGGCCGCCGACGTGGTCGCGTCCGATCTGGTCCTGGATGCGGCCGGTATCCGTTTCCGCCTGGTGACACCGTGGGGTCGCGCCGTCGTCGCGACGCCGTTGCTGGGACGTTTCAACGTGGCGAACCTGCTGGGTGTGATCGCGGTGCTGGGCGTCCAGGGCATGAATTTCGACGCCATCATCCGCACCGTGCGCGACCTCACTCCGGTCAACGGACGCATGAATCGACTGGGCGGCGAGTCGGGCGAGCCACTCGTGGTGGTCGACTACGCCCATACGCCCGATGCGCTGGAGCAGGCGCTTGCGACACTCCGCGCGCACTGCGACGGCCGCCTGATCTGCGTGTTCGGTTGCGGTGGCGAGCGGGACGCGGGCAAGCGCCCCGTGATGGGCGCGATTGCCGAACGCCTGGCGGATGTGGCGATCGTGACCGACGACAATCCCCGCGGCGAAGATGGCGATGCCATCGTCGCGGCAGTGCGCGAAGGGTTCGCCGAGCCGGCGCGCGCCCTGGTCGAGCGCGACCGCGCCCGGGCGATCCGCCTGGCCATCGCGCAGGCACGGCCGGGCGATATCGTTCTGATTGCCGGCAAAGGCCACGAGCCCTACCAGGAAGTCGGCGGGCAGAAGTATCCGTTCGACGATCTCATCGTCGCACGCCAGATCCTGGAGGCGACCGCATGACGCCGCTGCGCCTGTCGGAAATCGCGCTGTGGACCCGCGGACGTCTGGTCGGCAGCGATGCCGCTATTGATACCGTAGTGACCGACTCACGCAAGCTCGCGCCGGGCGCGCTCTTCGTCGCCCTGGTCGGCGAGCAGCACGACGGCCACGATTTCGTCGATGCCGCCCAGGCGGCCGGTGCCGCCGCGGTGATGGTGAGCCGTCGCGTGACAGCGGACATTGCGCAGATTGTCGTCACGGACACGCTGGCTGCCCTGGGTGACCTCGCCAGCGCCGTGCGGGCGCCGAGCGCGGCCCGCGTGGTGGGCATCACCGGTTCCAACGGCAAGACGACGGTGAAGACGCTGACCGCCGCGATTCTCGGGCGACACGGCCGTACGCACGTCAATCCGGGCAATCTCAACAACGAGATCGGCCTGCCGCTGACCCTCCTGGCGATGCCGGCTGACACGCAGTACGCCGTGCTGGAGATGGGCGCGGGCAAGCCGGGTGATATCGACTACCTGGCGGCGATTGCGCGGCCGGATATCGGCCTGGTCAACAACATCGCCCCAGCCCACCTCGAACGTATGCTGAGCCTGGAGGGCGTGGCCGAAACCAAGGGCGCCATCTACGCCAACCTGCCGGCGGATGGCGTGGCGGTCATCAACGCCGATGACGCCTTTGCCCGCTTCTTCGCCGGCCTGGCCGGAACGCGCCGCGTCGTGCACTTCGGCATCGACAACGCCGCTGACATCTTCGCCCGGGACATTGAACTGGGCCAACGCTCGCGCTTCGTGCTGGTGACTCCCGCGGGTGAAACGACGATCGACCTGCCGCTGGCCGGACGCCACAACGTGGCCAATGCCCTGGCGGCGGCCGCGATCGCCCACGCGCTGGATGTGCCGCTGGACACGATCCGCGCCGGTCTGGAAAACGCGCCCGGGGTAGCCGGTCGTCTGGTCCGTCATGAATCGGCCCAGGGCTGGGTACTGATCGACGACAGCTACAACGCCAATCCCGGTTCCACGGCCGCGGCCATCGCCACGCTCGCGCTGCAGCCGGGTGAAACCTGGCTCGTGCTGGGGGACATGAAGGAACTCGGTTCCGAGGCGGCCGAGCTGCACGCCGGGATTGGCACGCTGGCGCGCGACAGCGGCATCCGCCGCCTGTACACCGTCGGCCCGCTCAGCCAGGCCGCCGCGCGTGCCTTCGGCGAAGGCGCTCACCATTTCGACCAACAATCATCCTTGATCGACGCGCTGCGCCGCGATCTTGCGGCCGGCGTGTGCTGCCTCGTGAAGGGCTCGCGTTCGTCCGCGATGGATCGCGTCGTCGCGGCGCTGCGCGACATGCAGGGGGCACGCATGTTTCTTGAACTGGGCCAATGGCTGGAAAAGCTGTTCAGCGGTTTCCACCTTTTCCAATACCTGACGTTCCGCGCAATCATGGCCACGCTCACGGCGCTGGCCGTGTCGCTGCTGCTCGGGCCGGGAATGATCCGGCGCCTGGCGGCGCTCAAGGCGGGGCAGGTAATCCGCCAGGACGGGCCGCAAACCCACCTGTCCAAGGCGGGTACGCCGACCATGGGCGGCGCACTGATCCTGGCGGCGATCATTCTGTCGACCCTGCTCTGGGCGGATCTGCAGAACCGCTACGTCTGGCTCGTTCTTGCGGTCACCGCGGGCTTCGGTGGCATCGGCTTCTACGATGACTACAAGAAGCTCGTGCTCAAGGACAGCCGCGGCCTGGCCGCGCGCTGGAAGTACTTCTGGCAGTCGGTCGGCGGCATCGGCGCGGCGCTGTTCCTGTTCTATACCTCGTATCCGGAACTTCCCGCCGCTACCGCGCTGTACCTGCCGTTCTTCAAGCAGGTGGCACTGCCGCTGGGCATCGGGTTCGTGCTCCTGGGTTACCTGATGATCGTGGGCTTCTCCAACGCGGTGAATCTCACGGACGGCCTGGACGGCCTGGCGATCATGCCGAGCGTGCTGGTCGCCTGCGCCCTGGGCGTCTTTGCCTATCTGTCGGGCAACGCGGTCTTCTCCAGTTACCTGCAGATTCCGGCCATTCCCGGCGCGGGCGAACTGACGATCTATTGCGGCGCACTGGCCGGCGCGGGCCTGGGCTTCCTGTGGTTCAACACCTATCCGGCCCAGGTATTCATGGGCGATATCGGGGCCCTCGCCATCGGCGCCGCACTGGGCCTGATTGCCGTGATCGTGCGCCAGGAAGTGGCGCTGCTGATCATGGGCGGCGTGTTCGTGATGGAAACGGCCTCGGTGATGCTGCAGGTCGCCAGCTTCAAGCTCACGGGCAAGCGCTTGTTCCGCATGGCGCCGATCCACCATCACTTTGAACTGAAGGGTTGGCCCGAGCCGCGTGTGATCGTGCGTTTCTGGATCATCAGCGTGGTGCTGGTGCTGATCGGTCTTGCGACCCTGAAGGTGCGTTGATGGCCCACACCGACGCCACCAGCCAGGCCACGCGCCGCAGCGAGCTGCCCGGTCGTTTCGACCGCGGCCTGCTGCTGGCCGCGCTCGGACTGGCCGGTCTCGGGGTGGTGATGGTGGCATCCAGTTCCATCCCGGTGGCGGACAACCAGCACATCGGTCCGTTCTACTACATGACCCGCCACCTGATGTTCCTGGCGGGCGGCCTGCTGATCGCGTTCATCGCCACCCGCGTCGAGCTGGAGCATGTCGAGCGCTACAGCTTCGTGTTGCTGATGCTGGCGATCGTCCTGCTGCTGTCGGTTTTCGTGCCGGGGCTCGGCATGCGCATCAACGGTGCGCGGCGCTGGATTCACCTGGGCATTTCCGGATTCCAGCCGGTCGAAGCGGTCAAGCTGATGCTGGTGGCCTATCTCTCCAGTTACCTGGTGCGACACCGCGAAGGCGTACAGCGCCAACTGCTGGGCGTGATCAAGCCGGTGCTGGTATCCGGCCTGATCGTGGGCCTGCTTCTGCTGCAACCGGATTTCGGTTCCGCCGCGCTGATCGTGGCGACCACGATCGGCATGATCTGGCTCGGCGGCGCCCGCATGCGCAACCTCTTCGCCCTGGCCCTGCCCTTGATGCCGGCGCTGGCATGGGCGGCGATGACCGAGGACTACCGCGTCAAGCGCCTGACCTCGTTCCTGGATCCCTGGGCTGATCCGTTCAATGACGGCTTCCAGCTGACCCAGGCGCTGATCGCCATCGGTCGCGGCGAATGGTTTGGGGTGGGCCTGGGCGGATCGGTACAGAAGCTGTTCTACCTGCCCGAAGCGCATACCGATTTCATCCTGGCCGTGATCGCCGAAGAGCTGGGCCTGTTCGGCGTCGTACTCGTGCTCGGCCTGTTCGCCTGGCTGTGCGGCCGTGGTCTCATGATTGGCGCCCGCGCCGTGCAGGCTGGCCTGTACTACCAGGGTTACGTCGCCTTCGGCATCTCGCTGTTCATTGCGTTGCAGGCGCTGGTTTCCGTGGGCGTGAATCTGGGCGTGCTGCCGACGAAGGGCCTGACCCTGCCGCTGATCAGCTCGGGCGGCTCGTCGGTACTGATGACCTGCGCCATGGTCGGCGTGCTGCTGCGGGTGAGCTACGAGCTCACGCGCGAGGAAGCACAGTCGGCGTCGCGCGAGCGCACGGAAGCGGGGGTGTGGGCATGAGTGGCAGCGCACAGCCCGTGCTGATCATGGCCGGTGGAACCGGCGGTCACATCTTCCCCGGCGTCGCCGTGGCCGACGAACTGCGCCGTCGCGGTATACCGGTCGTATGGCTGGGATCGCAGGGCGGACTGGAGACGCAGATCGTGCCCAAGGCCGGGATTGCACTGGAAACCCTGGATATCGGCGGCGTGCGCGGCAAGGGACTGATGGTCAAGCTCACCAGTGTCCTGCGCATCATCAAGGCGGTGCTGGCCGCGCGCGCCATCCTGCGGCGCGTGGATCCGCGCAGTGTCCTGTCGATGGGCGGATTTGCCGCCGGCCCCGGTGGGCTTGCCGCCTGGATGCTGCGCCGCCCCTTGCTCGTGCACGAGCAGAATCGTGTTCCCGGCATGACCAATCGGGTGTTGTCGCGCCTGGCGCGCCTGACCCTGAGCGGTTTTTCGGACGCTTTCGCGCAAAGTGGAAAACTGCGCTGGGTCGGAAATCCGGTGCGTGCGGCGATCAGCGCGCTGGCTCCGCCACAGGAGCGTCTGGCACAGCGCACGGGGAGCCTGCGCCTGCTGGTGCTGGGCGGCAGTCTCGGCGCGCAGGCGCTGAACACGCGGCTGCCGCAGGCGCTGGCCGCGTTGGATGCGGACATTTGTCCTCAGGTTCGCCACCAGTGCGGTGCGCGGCATCTGGACGCGGCGCGTGAAGCCTACGCCGCCGCCGGTGTGTCCGCGCAGGTGGATTCCTTCATCGAAGACATGGCGGAGGCCTACGCGTGGGCGGACCTGGTGGTCTGCCGTGCCGGCGCGTTGACCCTGGCCGAGATCGCGGCTGCCGGCGTCGGTTCCGTCCTGGTTCCGTTTCCGCACGCGGTGGACGATCACCAGACGCGTAACGCGGAGTCCTTTGTCGCCGCGGGTGCCGCTGTTCTGCTGCCGGAGTCGCAGGCTTCCGCACAGGTGCTCGCCGGCACGCTCGGTGACCTGCTACGCAGTCGCCAGCAGCTCATCGCCATGGCGGTGGCTGCGCGCTCCCTGGCCAAGCCGGATGCGGCCGCCACCATCGCCGACCATTGCCTGGAGGTGGCCGCATGACGCCGCGTCGTCTTGCTCCCCATGAGGACGTCATGCAGGCGTTCCGTCGCGTCCATTTCGTCGGCATCGGCGGCGTGGGCATGAGCGGCATTGCCGAGGTGCTGCACAACCTCGGCTACGACATTTCCGGCTCGGACAAGGCCGACTCGGGCACGACGCGGCGTCTGGCGGCACTGGGTATTCGCATCGACCGCGAGCACGCGGCGCAGAATGTGGCGGATGCCGATGCGATCGTGGTTTCCAGCGCGATCAGGCCCGACAATCCGGAGCTCCTCGCCGCACGCGAGCGTCGTATTCCGGTGGTACCCCGTGCCGAGATGCTGGGCGAGCTGATGCGTTTCCGGCGCGGCATCGCCATCGCCGGCACGCATGGCAAGACCACGACGACCAGCCTGATGGCCAGCGTCCTGGCCGAAGCCGGCATGGACCCGACCTTTGTCATAGGCGGCCAGCTCACTGCCGCTGGCGCCAATGCGCGCCTGGGAACCGGCGAGTACCTGGTGGCCGAAGCGGACGAATCGGACGGCTCGTTCCTGATGCTGTCGCCGATGATCGCCATCGTCACCAATATCGATGCCGATCACCTGGAGAACTACGAAGGCGATTTCGCCAAGGTCAAGCGTGCCTTTGACGCCTTCCTGCACCGTTTGCCGTTCTATGGCCTGGCGGTGCTGTGCATCGATGATCCTGAAGTGGCAGAACTGGCGCGGCGCACCCTGCGCACGACGATCACCTATGCGATCGAGAACGATTCCGCCGACGTGCGTGCCAGCAACGTGCGCCAGGACGGCGGGCAGATGCGGTTTGACCTGAACCTGCCGGGCGCGGACGGTCCGCTGCCGGTGACACTGAACCTGCCGGGACGGCACAACGTCCTCAACGCGCTGGCGGCGGCCTCCGTGGCCTGGCAGCTCGGCATCAGCGGTGACGCCATCGGGCGCGCGCTGGCCCAGTTTCAGGGGGTCGGACGGCGTTTCCAGAAACGCGGCGAGATCGCGCTGGACGCTGGCAGCGCGATGCTGGTGGATGACTACGGCCATCACCCGCGCGAGCTGGCGGCAGTATTTGCGGCGGCACGCGGCGGCTGGCCGCAGCGGCGGCTGGTGGTGGCGTTCCAGCCGCACCGCTACTCGCGCACGCGCGACCTGCTCGACGATTTCGCGCACGTGCTGGCCGATGCGGATGTGCTGATCCTGACCGAGGTGTATCCGGCCGGCGAAGCGCCGATCCCCAACGCGGATGCGCGCGCCCTGGCGCGGGCGGTACGCGCGCGCGGCAAGGTCGATCCGGTACTGATCGCCCATCCGCGGGATCTGAAAAATGCGCTGCCGGCGCTGCTGCGCGACGGCGACCTGCTGCTCCTGATGGGCGCGGGTGACATTGGCGCCGCGGCAGTGGAGCTGGCGGGCCTGGGTGAACTGAAGACAAAGGTGGGCTGATGCGTATCAAGGATCCCAAACTGTTCGGCCGCGTTGCGGTTGCCCTGGGCGGCAATTCGGCCGAGCGCGAGGTGTCGCTGGATTCGGGCCGCAATGTGCTCGAAGCCCTGCGTGCCCGCGGGGTGGATGCGCACCCGGTCGACGGAATTCCGGCCTTGCTGGATGCACTGCGCGCAGGCCATTTCGCGCGCGTGTTCAACATCCTGCATGGCCGCGGTGGTGAGGACGGCATGCTGCAGGGCGCGCTGCGCGCATTGGGCGTGCCGTTCACCGGATCAGGCGTGCTGGGATCGGCGCTGACGATGGATAAGGTACGCACCAAGGAGGTGTGGATCGCGCGCGGCTTGCCCACGCCGGCGTTCCGCGCCTACCGCCGTGGCGACGACCTCGCGGCCGCGATCACCGCGCTGGGTTATCCGGTAATCGTCAAGCCCTCGCATGAAGGATCGAGTGTCGGCATCACGCGCGTGCGCGCCGAGGCCGACCTGCCCGCTGCGATCGAGCTGGCCACGCGCTACGACGGCGAGCTGGTGATCGAGCAGCTGATCGAGGGCGGCGAATTCACCGTGGGTATCCTTGACGACTCGGCGCTGCCGTCAATTCAGATTGTTCCCAAAGGCGAATTCTACGATTACCACGCAAAGTATATTGCGGAGGACACGCAGTACCTGTGCCCGGGCCTGGAAGGCGCTGCGGAAACGCAGATCCGTGCGCTGGCGCTTGATGCCTTCCGCGCGGTGGGGGCGTCGGGCTGGGGACGCGTGGACATCATGCGCGACCGCGATGGCCGCAACTGGCTGCTGGAGGTCAACACCACGCCCGGCATGACCAGCCATTCGCTGGTTCCCAAGGCAGCGCGTGCTGCCGGCGTGGATTTCGAAACCCTGTGCTGGCGCATCCTCGAAACCAGCCTGGCGGAGGATGCATGAGCGGACAGGCGCTGCAACGGCTGCTGGCCTGGGGTATTGCGCTGACGCTGGTCGCGCTCCCCGTGGTCGGGTTGCTCAATGGCTGGTACGCCGCCGACCGCTGGCCGGTGCGCCAGCTGGAGCTGCATGCCGAGTTCGCCAATGTGAGCGCCGAGCAGATCCGTGCCGCGGCGTCGCCGGCCATTGGCACCGGCTTTTTCGCGGTCGATCTTGCGAGCGTGCAGCGCAACGTGGCGCAATTGCCGTGGGTGGAGCGGGTCGAGGCGCGCAAGCGCTGGCCCGATACCCTGGTGCTGAGGGTGTTCGAACAGCATCCCTTCGCCCATTGGGGCGAGAACCGCCTGATCAGTCGCGACGGCCGTCTGTTTGAAGTACCGGGTTCGGCCGACATCCAGGGCCTGCCCAAGCTGTCTGGCCCCGACGAACGCATGCCGGATGTGGTGCGGTTTTACACCGACGCCGCATCGCGCCTGACCGGCTCGGGACTGACGATCACCGGCGTGGAGCTCAGTGCCCGCGGCAGCTGGACGCTGGTGCTCGACAGCGGCGCGCGCGTGGTGGTCGGTCGCGAGCAGGTGCAGGAGCGCCTCAGCCGTTTCGTTGACATCTATCCACGCGTGGCTGCGCTCAATCCCGGCGCGTTCGAGTACGCCGACCTTCGCTACAGCAATGGTTTCGCCATGAAGTGGCCCGATGCCGCACCGCCGCCGGCGGTGACGCTCAGCCCCGCGGGAGACGCCTGACCCATGAATCGCAAGAGCGAGAAATCGTTGATCGTCGGCCTGGACATCGGCACGTCCAAGACGGTGGCCATCGTCGGCGAATTCCAGCCGGGCGAGCCGGTGGAGATCATTGGCGTCGGCTCGCATGCCTCGCGCGGGCTCAAGCGCGGCGTGGTGGTGGATATCGAATCGACGGTGCAGTCGATCCAGCGCGCGATCGAGGAAGCCGAGCTGATGGCCGGCTGCGAGATTCGCTCGGTCTACGCGTCGATTTCCGGCAGCCATATAAAAGATGAGAACTCGCACGGCACGGCGCCGATCCGTGACAAGGAGGTCACCCCGGCCGACCTGGATGCCGTACTCAACGCGGCCAGCGCGCTGGCGATACCGGGCGACCGGTGGGTGCTCTACAAGGAGCCGCAGGAGTATCTGATCGACGGCCAGGAAGGGATCCGTCGTCCCGTCGGCATGTCCGGCGTGCGCCTGGAGGCCAATGTGCACCTGGTCACCGGTGCGGCGAGCGCGGCGCAGAACATCATGAAGTCGATCCAGCGCTGCGGGCTGACCGTCGACGAGCTGGTGCCCTCGGCCATTGCCTCCGCGCGTGCGGTGCTCACTTCCGACGAGCGCGAGCTGGGCGTATGCCTGGTCGACATCGGCGCGGGCACCACCGACATGGCGATCTACACCCAGGGCGCGATCCGTCACACGGCGGTGCTGCCGATCGGTGGCGACCAGGTCACCAACGATATCGCCCAGTTCGTGCGCACGCCGACGGCGAATGCCGAAGAGATCAAGATCCGCTACGCGTGCGCCCTCGCGCAGCTGGCGACGGCGGAGGAAACCATCCAGGTGCCCAGCGTGGGCGACCGTCCGCCGCGGCGGCTCGCGCGCCAGACCCTGGCCGAAGCCGTGCAGCCGCGCTACGAGGAAATCTTCGAGATGGCCCAGGCGGAGCTGCGCCGCTCGGGCCTGGAGGAGCTGACCCGCGCCGGCATCGTGCTGACCGGCGGCGGCGCCAAGATGGAAGGCGTCGTCGAGCTCGCCGAAGAGCTGTTCCACATGCCGGTACGCCTGGGCGTGCCGCAGCACGTCAGCGGCCTGGCTGATGTCGTTTCCAACCAGATTCACGCCAGTGGCGTCGGCTTGCTGCTGTACGGCGCGGGCCGCGAAGCCGTGCGTCGGCCGGCGGGCGCGGGAGTGGCGCGGGTCGGTGGCCTGTGGGGCAAGGTGATGAACTGGTTCAAGGGCAATTTCTGAAGACGTTATCGGCGACGCGCATCAGCGCGGCGCTGGAAGAGCAGGGTCAGGACGACCGGAAAGGGCAGGGAGCCGGTGAAGTGTGGGACCAGGCAGGGACGTCGCTTCCGTTCGCCCCTGAACGAGCGGAAGGAGCCGGCTGGGCCGGCAAGGGTCGGAAAGGCCACGGCAGGAGGCCGTGGAGCCGGATGAGACGTCCGGCAACCGGAGAACGCGCCTGTTCTCCGTGGCGTCGGTGGAACACGTGTTCCGCGCGGCGCGAACCATTAGCTCGTAATAACACCGGAGGATGGGAGACATGTTTGAACTCGTAGAACGACTGGCACCCAATGCGGTGATCAAGGTGATCGGCGTGGGCGGCGGCGGTGGCAATGCCGTGGCGCACATGGTTCAACAGCACGTCGAGGGCGTGGATTTTGTCTGTGCCAACACGGACGCCCAGGCGATCAAGAACAGCGGCGCGAAGCTGGCGCTGCAGCTGGGCGGCAACGTGACCAAGGGCCTGGGGGCCGGCGCGAATCCGGAAGTCGGCCGCCAGGCCGCCCTGGAAGACCGCGAGCGCATCGTGGAGATGCTGCAGGGTGCGGACATGGTCTTCATCACCGCCGGCATGGGCGGTGGTACTGGCACGGGCGCCGCGCCCGTGGTGGCGCAGCTGGCCAAGGAAATGGGCATCCTGACGGTCGCGGTGGTGACCAAGCCCTTCCCGTTCGAAGGCCGCCGGCGCATGCAGGTGGCGCTCAAGGGCATCGAGGATCTGAGTCAGCACGTCGACTCGCTGATCACCGTGCCGAACGAAAAGCTGCTGACGGTGCTCGGGCGCGACGTGACCTTGCTGTCAGCGTTCAAGCAGGCCAACGACGTGCTGCTGGGCGCGGTGCAGGGCATTGCGGATCTGATTACGCGCCCGGGCCTGATCAACGTCGACTTCGCCGACGTGCGCACGGTCATGTCCGAGATGGGCATGGCGATGATGGGCACTGGCGCGGCGCGCGGTGACGACCGTGCGGTCGCGGCCGCGGAAGCAGCGATCAACAACCCCCTGCTGGAAGACGTCAACCTCGCCGGGGCCTGCGGCATCCTGGTGAACGTCACGGCCGGCCCGAACCTCACGATGCGCGAGTTCGACGAGATTGGCCAGGTCATCCACGGATTTGCCAGCGAGGACGCCACGGTCGTCATCGGCACCGCGCTTGATCCGGAACTCCAGGACGAAGTGCGCGTGACGGTCGTGGCGACGGGCCTCAACCGTGCGGCCGCCCGGCAGGTGGTGCGCAAGGAAGAAGCGGCGGTGCGTCCGCGCCTGGTGCTGCGTACCGGCACCGGCAACGAAGTGGTCGACTACGCGCAGCAGCCCGCGACACGTGTGGCCGGTCCCGCGGCCCGCCACGTGACGATGGCGGAAACGCAGACGGCTGCGGAACCGGCCATGGACTACCTGGATATCCCGGCCTTCCTGCGTCGCCAGGCGGACTGATCGAACCACGGCTCCAGCCGCCGGCGGCGAGTGCCCCGACCCGCATCCTCCCGGATGCGGCCGGCACCGTGTCCGTGACGGCCGGGCGTGGAAAACGCAAAAACGCGGCGATGGCGACAGGCGCCGTCATCGTCCTGACTCTGTCCTTTGGTGGGCGGTGTGCGGTCTGCACACCGCCTTTTTTGTGCCCTAAGTCACAGGTAGTGTTGCGTTGACGCAACAGATTGTGGGCCTGGCGCGTCGTTTTGCTTTTCTGTCATAAAGCCCTGTGCTAGCATCCGGACCGTTTTGTTGGCTCCTGCCCCAGGGGACCTCTAAAGAATGATCAGACAACGCACGCTCAAGAACGTCATTCGAGCGACGGGCGTAGGCATCCACACCGGCGAAAAGGTCTACATGACCCTTCGTCCGGCGGCGGTGGACACCGGCATTGTTTTCCGCCGGGTCGACCTGACCGATCCCGTGGAAATCCATGCCCGTGCCGAGAATGTCGGTGACACCAGCCTGTCCAGCACCCTGACCAAGGGAACGACACGCGTATCGACAGTCGAACATCTGCTGTCCGCGATGGCGGGACTGGGCATCGACAACGCCTATGTCGATCTGTCGGCGTCGGAAGTGCCCATCATGGACGGCAGTGCCGGTCCGTTCGTCTTCCTGCTCCAGTCGGCAGGGATTGAAGAACAGTCCAAGGCCAAGCGGTTCATCCGCATCAAGAAGCCGGTCAAGGTCCAGGATGGCGACAAGTGGGCCCGCTTCGAGCCGTTCGACGGCTTCAAGGTCGGCTTCTCCATCGATTTCAACCATCCGATCTTCACCAAGAAGACGTCGGTCGCCGAGATCGACTTCTCGACCACCTCTTTTGTGAAGGAAGTCTCGCGTGCCCGTACCTTCGGGTTTATGCGCGACATCGAAATGTTGCGGGAACGGAACCTGGTTCTCGGTGGGTCGATGGACAACGCCATCGTCCTCGACGATTATCGGGTGCTCAACGAAGACGGTCTGCGCTACGAGGACGAATTCGTCAAACACAAGATCCTCGACGCGATCGGCGACCTGTATCTGCTCGGACACAGCCTTATTGGCGCGTTCTACGGCCACAAGTCGGGACACCAATTGAACAACCAGCTGCTTCGTACGCTGCTTGCCGATGTATCGGCGTGGGAGGAAGTCTGCTTCGACGATCCTGCCACAGCGCCGATTTCCTACGCCCACCCTGCCCAGGCGCTGTAGGAGTCACCTGCGGCGGCAGCCACGCCGCAGGGTTCTGGTACGTAAAGGAAACAAAAACTACTCGGCAAGGGATGCCATACGTAGAAATAGGGCCCGTAATTCCGGGTCTGCCAGTGTGACCGCCGCCTTGCTCAGATGCTCGGCAGTGGTGCGGGAAAGCGGCTTCCGCCTTGACGGTTCCGGGGGAACGGACGGCAAGGGTGCCACTTTGACGGTGAATGTCTTGAACGGCTTGCCCAGCGCTTTTTGCGCCTCGGCAAGGATGGGCGCCTGGTGAAGCCGAAGCTTCGCCGCCCACGTCGAGGTGTTCGCCAGAAAAACAACACGACCGGAACGGGCGTCGGCCAGGCAGCAATGCGGGCGGATGGCCGGGGGAAGTGTCAGGCGCAATCGAAGATCCAGCGCTTCCAGTGCTCGCGCGCGCTCGATGAGGGCAGCGACAGGGGACGTCTCCCCGATGGCTTTCAGGCCATCCGTGGAGCGTCGTGCGGAAGCGGGTTTTTTTGCTTGCATCACGGAAACCAGGCAGAACGAATTGGGCATGAACATCATAATCGTCGCGAAGCCGCACGCCGTACCGAAATCTATCGATCTCGGCTGCTGGCGGACCCGAATCAAGTGTGCCGCGGCACTCGGCACCGCCGCGATTGCCTGTGCCCTGCTCGGCGTGAGCGTGGCCTATACCATCGCCGGCCCGAAGAGCCGCGCCCTGGCAGAAGTGCAGGATCTGCGTGACGCCACGGCCACGCAGCTCAAGGAACTCGAGCAGGTCAAGATCAAGACGCAGCGCGATCTCGATGCGCTGGCGGTCAAGCTGGGCGAGCTGCAGGCCCACGCGACCCGGCTCAACGCCCTGGGCGAACGCCTTACCCGTGCCGGCAAGCTCGACGACGGAGAGTTCAATTTCGCCGAAGCGCCCAGCGTCGGTGGCCCGGAAGAAAACCTGCCGATCGGCCACGCCAGCGCACCCGCCCTGGAAGGCTCCATCGACGAACTGCGTGACCGCTTCTCGCGTCAGCAGGCCCAGCTGGAAGTCCTCGAAAACCTGTTGCTGGACCGCAAGGTCGAGTCGGATCTCCTGCCCAGCGGCATGCCGGTCGAATCCGGCTATATCTCCTCGTATTTTGGTGGCCGCCCCGACCCGTTCAGCGGCGCCAGTGCCTTCCATTCCGGTATCGACTTCGACGCCGCCGCCGGGGCGGACATCCACTCGGTCGCCGAGGGTGTAGTGAGCTGGTCCGGCCAGCGCCCGGGCTACGGCAATGTGGTCGAGGTCGACCACGGCAACGGCTACATGACGCGTTATGCCCACAATTCGCGCAATATCGCCGCAGTCGGCCAGCGCGTCCGCGTAGGCGACGTGATTGCCAAGGTCGGTTCGACGGGCCGGTCCACCGGTTCTCATGTGCATTTTGAAGTCTGGCTCAACGGTCGCGCGGTCAATCCCATCGCGTACGTGCGTAGCCAGCGCAAAGGTTGATCCACGTTCCGGCCGGGCCGTCGACAGACGGTCCGGTCTGGCCGCCGGCCGGTCGAGCCGCGGCCCATCCTGCCTCTGCCGTCCTGGCACGCGCGACGCCCCGGCCACTTGAATCGGCCCACCGGCGACCCACCATCCTTTTCCGAACACGGCTGGCGGCTTATCATCGTCGGTCTTCCCGAGCGTCCCGGCGGGGTCTCATGCGACCGCGCGGGTGCTTTCACCTTTTCTGAGCGACTGGATTTCCATGTTCAACCGTCTGATGACGAGCCTTTTCGGCAGCCGAAACGAACGCGTTCTGCGCCAGCTCAATAAGAACGTGGCGCAGATCAACGCGCTTGAGCCGGCGATGAAGGCCCTTTCCGATGCCGAGCTCAAGGGCAAGACCGACGAGTTCAAGAAGCGCTTGCAGGAAGGACAGACGCTCGACCAGCTCCTGCCGGAAGCCTTCGCCGTCTGCCGCGAGGCCTCGACCCGCGTGCTCGGCCTGCGCCACTACGACGTCCAGCTGATTGGCGGCATGGTGCTGCACTCCGGCCGCATCGCGGAAATGCGCACCGGCGAAGGCAAGACCCTGGTCGGTACGCTGGCGGTGTATCTCAATGCGCTGGACGGCAAGGGCGTCCACGTCGTCACGGTGAACGACTACCTCGCCAAGCGCGACTCGGGCTGGATGGGCAAGCTGTATACCTTCCTCGGCCTGAGCACCGGCGTGGTGTATCCGGGGATGCCCTACGAGGACAAGGCGGCTGCGTACCAGTGCGACATCACCTACGGCACGAACAATGAGTTCGGCTTCGACTACCTGCGCGACAACATGGCCACGTCGAAGGAGCAGCGCTACCAGCGCGGCCTCAACTACGCCATCGTCGACGAAGTCGACTCCATCCTGATCGACGAGGCCCGTACGCCGCTGATCATCTCCGGCCCGTCGGAGGAGTCGCCGCAGCTGTACGTGCGGATCAACCGCATCGTTCCCAAGCTGACGCGCCAGGAAAAGGAAGACGGCGAAGGCGACTACTGGGTTGACGAAAAGCAGAAGCAGGTGCACCTGTCGGAAGATGGCATGGAGCACGCCGAACAGCTGCTGCGCAAGGAAGGCATCGTCGGGGAAGACGAAGCCCTCTACGACTCCAAGCACCTGATCGTGGTGCACCACCTCAATGCCGCGCTGCGTGCCAACGCGCTGTACCAGCGCGATGTTGACTACATCGTGCGCGACGGCGAGGTGATCATCGTCGATGAGTTCACCGGGCGTACGCTGGCCGGCCGGCGCTGGTCCGATGGCCTGCACCAGGCGGTCGAAGCCAAGGAAGGCGTGCCGATCCAGCGCGAGAACCAGACGCTCGCCACGATTACCTTCCAGAACTACTTCCGCATGTACAAGAAGCTGTCCGGCATGACCGGCACGGCGGACACGGAAGCCTACGAATTCCAGCAGGTCTACGGCCTGGAGTGCGTCGTGATCCCGACGCACCGCCCGATGGTCCGCAAGGACTCCCCGGATCTGGTGTTCCTCAAGCAGGCGCCGAAGTGGCAGGCGATCGTCGAAGACATCCGCGAGTGCCAGAAGCGCAAGCAGCCGGTCCTGGTCGGTACGGCCTCGATCGAAGCGTCTGAATTCCTCTCCAAGATGCTGCAGAAGGAAGGCGTGCCGCACGAGGTGCTCAACGCCAAGCAGCACGAGCGCGAGGCGCACATCGTGGCCCAGGCCGGCCGTCCGGGCGCGGTGACGATTGCCACCAACATGGCCGGTCGCGGTACCGACATCGTTCTGGGCGGAAGCCTGGAAGCGGAGCTGGCGCTGCTGCCGGAAGACGCTCCGCAGGCCGAGCGCGATCGCGTGAAGGCCGAATGGAAAAAGCGTCACGACGAAGTGCTGGCCGCGGGCGGTCTGCACATCGTCGGCACGGAGCGGCACGAATCCCGCCGTATCGACAACCAGCTGCGTGGCCGCTCCGGTCGCCAGGGCGACCCGGGTTCCAGCCGCTTCTATCTGTCGCTGGAAGACAACCTCATGCGCATCTTCTCGCGCGACTGGGTCGCCAAGTGGATGCAGATCTTCGGCATGAAGGAGAACGACGCACTGGAAGATCGCATGGTCAGCCGGCAGATCGAGAAGGTGCAGCGCAAGGTCGAACAGCACAACTTCGACATCCGCAAGAACCTGCTCGAATTCGACGACGTCGCCAATGACCAGCGCAAGGTCATCTACGAACAGCGCAATGAGCTGCTCGACCAGGCGGATTTCGCCGAGACGGCCGTGCTGATCCGTCAGGACGTCTTCGACAGCCTCACACGCAGCTACGTGCCGGAGCACAGCGTCGACGAACAGTGGGACCTGGCCGGCCTGCAGAAAAAACTCACCGAAGACTTCGGCATCGAAATCGACATCAAGCGCTGGGTGGAGTCGCAGTCGGAAGTGGACGCCGACGGCATCGCCAAGTACGTGCGTGACGTGGTCGACCGCTTCTTCCGAGAGCGCGAGGCGATGATCGGTTCCGAGGTCATGCGTGCGCTCGAGAAGCACGTCATGCTCAATACGCTCGACAATTGCTGGAAGGAACACCTGGCCAGCATGGATTACCTGCGCCAGGGCATTCATCTGCGCGGGTACGCGCAGAAGCAGCCCAAGCAGGAATTCAAGCGCGAATCGTTCGAGCTGTTCCAGTCGATGCTCGAGCGCATCAAGCTGGAGACGACGACGCTGCTGGCGCGCGTGCGCATCCGCAGCGACGAGGAAATGCGCGCCGAGGAAGAGCGCCAGATGCGCATGGCCGCGCAGGCGCCGCTCAATTTCGCCCACGCGGAAACCTCCGGCTTCGCCAGCGAAGAGGAAGTGCTGGCTGCGACGGCCGCTGCGGCGACACCACCGGCCGAATTGACCGATGGCCCGAAGGTCGGCCGCAATGATCCGTGTCCCTGCGGGTCCGGCAAGAAATACAAGCAGTGCCACGGCCGGCTGGTCTGACGGTCGACCTGGCTTGAGTTCCCGGTTGCCCATGCCCCGCGCGGCGTCCGCCGCGCCGGGGCCGCGGTGCGATGGCGGCATTGGTGCCCGGCCGTCCCGGCGGGTCGTCTGATGACTGCACAGGATCCAGCGCTCACGATGACGACGCCGATGATTCATGTGGTCGCCGCCGCCCTGGTGGACGCCGAGGGGCGCGTGTTGCTGGCTCAGCGACCTGTCGGCAAGCACCTGGCTGGCTATTGGGAGTTTCCGGGCGGCAAGGTGGAGCCCGACGAGCCGCCCCTGCAGGCGCTCCGTCGCGAGATTCTCGAAGAGATCGGGGTGGAAATCGGAACGGCGGAATCCCTGATCCGCATCCCCTGGCATTACCCCGGAAAATCCATCCTGCTCGATGTCTACCGGGTCCGGGAATTCCACGGCGAACCCCGCTCCTGCGAGGGCCAGCCGCTGAAATGGGTACCGACGGCCGCGCTGGACATTCACGAGATGCCGCCCGCGGATCACCCGGTCATCAACGCCCTGCGCCTGCCGGATCGTTACTGGATCACCCCACAGCCGGCCGCGGACATCGAAGCGGCTGTCGCCCAGATCGACGCTGCGCTGGAGCGCGGCATCCGCCTGATCCAGCTTCGCGCCAAGGGCTATGATGAAAGCGCCCTGGCGGCGCTGGCCGAGGTCGCCCAGCGCCATGTGCGTGCGGCGGGGGGAAGGCTGTTGATCAACAGCCGCATCGATCTGGCCGAATCGCTGGGGCTCGATGGCGTCCACCTGACTTCGGCCCAGCTGAAATCCTGCAAGGAGCGACCGCTGCCGTCGCGCTTCCTGGTAGGCGCCTCGTGCCACGATACTGCCGAACTGACAGCGGCCCGGGAACTAGGCGTCGACTTCGCGGTGCTTGGACCGGTGCGATACACGCCCAGCCATCCGGATGCCGCTCCCCTCGGGTGGGCGCAGTTCGAGGCGCTGTGCGCGCAGAGCCTGATGCCGGTCTACGCCCTGGGCGGAATGCATCTGGACGACCTGGAATCCGCCCGCCGGTACGGTGGCCAGGGCATCGCCGGTATTTCCGGTTTCTGATCCCTGCCGCCCTCAGGGCGCCGTCTTCTGCTTCGTAACCGCCAGCTCGCAGTACCGCTGGTGCAGTGCTGCGACCGCCTCGTCGAGCTGCTCCAGAGAGCCGCTGTTCTCGATGACATCGTTGGCGATGGCCAGCCTTTGCTCGCGTGTCGCCTGGGCTTTAATCATCTGGCGCGCGAGTTCCGGCGTGATGGCGTCACGCGCCAGCAGCCGCGCCAGCTGGAGCTGGGGGTCGGCGTCGACGACCAGCACCCGGTCGGCCCAGGCATAGGCCGGCCAGGTTTCGGCGAGGAGCGGAATGGCGAGCAGACTGTAAAGCCCGCCGTCGCGGTCAACATGCTCACGCAGCCAACGGCGCACTTGCGGATGGATGATGGCCTCCAGATCGCGCCGGGCATCGGTGTCGGAGAACACGTGCCGACGCAGCGCCGCCCGATCGAGCGTGCCATCGGCTGCGAGCATCAGGGGGCCGAAGCGCTCCGCGATCTGCGCCAGGGCCGCCTGCCCCGGTGCGACGACCGCGCGTGCAGCCGCATCGGCGTCGTAGCAGTTCACCCCGCGACGCACAAAGGCATCGGTGACGGCTGTTTTGCCGCAGGCAATGCCACCGGTCACCGCCACGACGAACCGGCGTGGCGCAGTGGCTGCGCCACCATTCACCATGTCGGGCCGTACTGCAGGAACGTTGCCGTCAGCCGCTGGCCGGCGACCAGGTAGATCCATCCGGCGATGGCAATGAAGGGCCCGAAGGGAATCGGCGTCGAGCGGTCCTGGCCCCGGAAGTAGAGGATGAGCATGCCCAGGATGGCACCGACCAGCGAGGAGATCAGGATGATTGGCAGCAGGCTTACCGGCCCCAGCCAGGCGCCCAGGGCCGCGAGCAGCTTGAAGTCG
Organism: Tahibacter amnicola; assembly: GCF_025398735.1. Lineage (NCBI taxonomy): Bacteria > Pseudomonadati > Pseudomonadota > Gammaproteobacteria > Lysobacterales > Rhodanobacteraceae > Tahibacter > Tahibacter amnicola. The sequence goes on along the minus strand of NZ_CP104694.1, from coordinate 5,991,158 downwards.
CCATAGCCCATCCCTTCCTTGCCGGTCAGGAGCTTGAACGCCCAATACACGGACCACAGGCTCAGATAGCCGATCACCGCGCCCAGGATGGCGCTGGAAGGCGTCGCAAAGACGGGAATGAGCGAGAGCAGCAGGCCGACCCACAGCAGGGGAACGGTGATGTTGTCCGGCAATAGCTGGGTGTGGAAGTCGATCCCGGCCAGCGCAATGAGGCAGAAGGTCAGCGCTAGCGCGGCAGCGGCCTGCAGCGTGAAGCCGAACTGCCACACGACGACGAAGGCAGCGAATGCACTCAGCGCTTCGATCAGCGGGTATTGAATGGAGATCGGCGTCTTGCAGTAGCGGCATCGCCCGCCCAGCACCAGCCAGCTGACCAGGGGGATATTGTCCAGCGGCGACAGCGCGTGCTTGCAGACCGGGCAATGCGACGAGACGAACACGATGTCTGGCGGTGGCGTTTCCGCCGGTGCCGGGCTGTTATCGCTTGCCGACGGATCCGGGGTGGTGGTCGCCTCGGACGATGGCTGCGCTTCGGCAGGGGCGGTGCCCAGCCCCAGGAATTCGCGACTCTGGGCACGCCATTCGTGCATCAGCCGCGGCGGCAGCCGCAGGATCACGACGTTGAGGAAGCTGCCGACGATAAGCCCGAACAAGCTGGCCACCGCAAGCAGTGGCCAGCCTTCCAGATACAGATCCCCCACGTCGATCAGACGACGGAGGCGAGTTTGAAAATCGGCAGGTACATGCCGACGACCATGCCGCCGACGAGTGTGCCGATGATCACCATGATGAACGGTTCGAGCAGACTGGACAGTGCGTCGACGGCGTTGTTGACTTCCTGTTCGTAGAAGTCGGCGACCTTGAAGAGCATTGTGTCGAGGGCACCGGATTCCTCGCCGATCGCGACCATCTGCACGACCATGTTCGGGAACAGGTTGACCTGGCGCATCGCCAGCTGCAGCTGGTGGCCGATGGCAACGTCCTCGCGGATCCGCTTGACCGCTTCGTTGTAGACCGGACTGCCGGTGGCGCCAGCGACGGAGTCCAGTGCTTCGACCAGTGGCACGCCGGCGCGGAAGGTGACGCCCAGGGTGCGGGCGAAGCGGGCCACCGCGGACTGGTGCAGGATCTGTCCGATGACCGGCAGCTTGAGCACGGCGCGCGCCATGAAGCGGGAGAACGGCTTGGAGCGCTTGTACAGCATGATCAGGCCGCCGACGGTGCCGCCTGCTATGAGCAGGGCGGCCCACCAATAGGTCGTCATGAATTTCGACGCGTTGACGATCATCTGCGTGAATGCCGGCAGTTCCGCGCCGAAATTGGCGAAGACCGCTTCAAACTGCGGAACCACGAAGATCAGCAGGATCGACGACACGAGAATGGCGACTGCGATAACCAGTGCCGGATAGAACAGGGCTTTCTTGATCTTGCCCTTCAGGGCTTCGATGTTCTCTTTGTAGTTGGCGACGGTGTCGAGCACCGTGTCGAGCACACCGGCCGACTCGCCCGCCTTGACCAGGTTGCAATAGAGTTCATCGAACTGCACCGGGAACTTGCCGAGTGCTTCATACAACGTGGAACCGCCTTCGATATCGGTCTTGATGGCCAGCAGCATGTTTTTCATGCGCGGGTTCGACTGGCCGCCCGCGATGATGTCGAAGCCCTGCACCAGCGGAACACCGGCGGTCATCATGACGGCGATCTGGCGGCTGAACACGGCGATTTCGCGCGCCGAGATGGTGCGGCCACTGGAGCCGAAAAGCGCCTTGGGCTTGGTCTTGACCGACTGCGGATTGATGCCCTGGCGGCGCAGCTCGGCCTTGACCATGCTGGCGTTCTTGGCCGCGTACTCGCCCTTGATCTTCGAGCCACGCTTGTCCACACCGACCCAGACAAATGTCTGCAGTTGGCTGACCTCGGCGCGCGCGCGACCCTTCTGCGCTGCCGTCATCTTGCTGGTTGCCGTTGCGGTAGCCATAGCTGCTTAGTCCTTGGTGACGCGGTTGATCTCGGCAAGGCTGGTGACGCCCTGCTTCACCTTGAGCATTGCGGATGCGCGCAAGTCCCGGATGCCCGCCGCGCGGGCCGCGTCGGCGATCTGCATGGCATTTCCCCCGGCCAGGATGATTCGGGTGATCTCCTCGGCCAGCGGCATGACCTGGTACACGCCGACCCGGCCTTTATACCCATCGTTGCAGCCAGAACAACCGACTGCATCAAAGATCTGCAATCCGGTAAGTTCTTCCTGGGTAAAACCTTCCGCCAGCAGTGCCGCGGGGGGCAGAACCAGCGGTGCCTTGCAGTCGTGCAGGCGCCGCGCCAGACGCTGGGCGATCACCAGGGTGACCGACGAGGTGATGTTGTAGGGCGCAATGCCCATGTTCATCAGGCGCGAAATCGTCTGCGGGGCATCATTGGTGTGCAGCGTCGAGAGCACCATGTGGCCGGTCTGCGCCGCTTTCACCGCGATCTCGGCGGTTTCCAGGTCGCGGATCTCGCCCACCATGATGACGTCCGGATCCTGGCGGAGGAACGAGCGCAACGCGGCGGCGAAGGTCATGCCGCGCTTCTGGTTCTGCTGGACCTGGTTGATGCCGGGGACGCGGATTTCCACCGGATCTTCGACAGTGGAGATATTGCGTCCTTCGGTGTTGAGAATATTGAGCGCTGTATACAGTGATACTGTCTTGCCCGAGCCCGTGGGGCCGGTGACCAGGACCATGCCGTAGGGTTTCTCGATAGCGTCGAGGAAGAGCTTTTTCTGGTCTTCCTCGTAACCGAGCTTTTCGATGCCCAGCTTGGCGGCCGATGCGTCGAGAATACGCAGCACCACCTTTTCGCCGAACAGCGTCGGGCAGGTGCTGACGCGGAAGTCGATTGCTTTGCCCTTTGACAGGTTGAGCTTGATGCGGCCGTCCTGCGGAACGCGCCGCTCGGCGATATCCAGTCCCGACATGACTTTCAGTCGGGAAGAAATACGCGGGCTCAGCTTGGCCGGCGGCGAGGCCACCTTGCGCAGGATGCCGTCCATGCGCAGACGCACCCGGTACTCGAATTCGTAGGGTTCGAAATGGATGTCCGAGGCGCCGCGCTTGATCGCGTCGACGAGCACCTTGTTGACGAAACGGACGATGGGCGTGTCGTCAGTGCCGGAAGCATCGACACCGCCACCACCGCTGCTGGCGGAATCGTCGACTTCATCGCCGGCATTCATGTCCAGCGATTCCAGTCCGGCGTCGGCCTCCATGTCGGCGACGGTCCCGCCCTGGCTCAGCGCCTGGTCGATCGCACGTGCGAGGCCCTGTTCGTCGAGCAGGATCGGCTCCACCGTGTGATTGGAGGCGAACTTGATATCGTCGAGGGCGCGCAGGTTGGTGGGGTCGGAAACGCCGACGAACAGCCGGTTGCCGCGCTTGAACAAGGGCAGCGCGCGATGCTTGGTGATCAGCTCCTCGCTGACCAGCTTGGTCGGCAGCTGCGCGAAATCGATTGCGCCAGCGTCATACAGCGGAACGCCGAACTCGGCGGAAGCGGCAATGGCGACGGTGCGGCTGTCGACCAGTCCGTTTTCGATCAGGAAGGTTCCCAGTGGAATCTTCTGCTTGCTCGAGGTTTCCGTCGCGCGACGCGCGTCGGCTTCCGACAGCGACCCTTCGGTGACCAGGCGTCGTGCGACGCCTGTCAGTCCGGCGAGCGATGCAGCGTTGATCGTGGCCATAGGAATTCCGCGTAAACCCCCGAAACTACGGAGAATGTACTCCAAATCCGGCAGGGCTCAAAACCGGCTGAACGAATCTGTGACGCAGTTGCAAGAACCCTTTCGAATCAAACTGTTGAAGCTCGACCCGGCGGAGGCTCCGCGCGCGGCCGCCGCCGCGCCGTGGCGTGGCGGAGTCGACGGCAGCGGGGGCTGGCCTTCGCGTATGATCGCATCTGGTCCGGATACCACCACCTCATGTCCATCAGCATAGTCCTTCCCGCGAAGAATGAGGCGGCCGCACTTCGCCATTTGCTGCCGAAGTTGCGCCAGGCACGACCGGACGACGAAATCATCGTTGTCGACGACGGGTCCACCGACGATACTCGCGAGGTCTGCCAGGCGAGTGCCGTGAAGGTCATCAGCAGTCCCTATTCGATGGGCAATGGCGCGGCGATCAAGCGCGGCGCCCGCGCGGCAAGTGGCGATATCCTGGTCTTCATGGATGGCGATGGCCAGCACGACCCGGCCCTGATCGAGCGGCTGCTCGCCCGGCTGGACGACGGGTTTGACATGGTCGTGGGTGCCCGTGACTGGTCCGGGCAGGCGGGAGTCGGACGCGGCATCGCCAATACCGTCTACAACCGGCTGTCCTCGTGGATGACCGAGCACACCATTCACGACCTCACCTCGGGCTTTCGTGTCGTGCGCGCGGATAAATTCCGCGAGTTCCTGCACCTGCTGCCGAACGGGTTTTCCTATCCGACGACGATAACCATGGCGTTTTTCCGCAGCGCCTACCCGGTGGCCTACGTGCCTATCCCGGTGGCGCGGCGTGTCGGCAAGAGCCATATCCGGCCGATCCGCGACGGGCTGCGCTTCCTCCTGATCATTTTCAAGATCGCGACGTTGTACTCGCCGCTCAAGCTGTTCATGCCGATATCGATGCTGTTCCTGTTTACCGGCCTCGGCTACTACGGGTACACGTTCTACGAGTACCACCGATTCACCAACATGAGCGCGCTGCTGCTCAGCGCGGCGGTCATTGTCTTTCTCATCGGCCTGATCTCCGAGCAGATCACGTCGCTGACCTACCGCCCAGGCCAGGATTGACGTGCAGGCAACGCAGGTGCGGCGGCGTGTTCTTGTATTGAGCACCTCGTATCCCCTGGGCGCTGACGCCTCGTCCGGCATCTTCGTGCGAAGACTGGTCGACGCCCTGCGCGAACGATTCGACATGGCCGTGCTCTGCCCGGCGGACGCGGCAACGCAGGCACCGTCTACGACGCCAGGCGTAGCACTGCACGCGTATCGCTATGCACCGCGCCGGTGGCAGTTGCTGGCGCAGACGCCCGGCGGTGTGATTCCGTCCATCAAGGCCATGCCGGCGCTGCTGGCCCTGGTGCCGTTCTTTCTCGGCAGCCTGGCCTGGTCGTTGGTACGCCTGGCACGGCGGGCGGATCTCATTCATGCGAACTGGGCGATCTGTGGCGCACTGGCGGGCGTGCTTCGATTCGCGCACCGCAAGCCGATCGTGGTTACGCTGCGTGGCGATGACGTGACCTTGGCGGCGCGATCTTCGCTCCACCGGATGCTGTTGCGTCTGGCCGTCACCCGTGCATCGCGCGTGGTCTGCGTGGCGGAAACCATGGCCGTCGCGTTGCGCGAACGCATGCCCGAAATCAGTCACAAGATCCACGTCGCACTCAATGGCGTGGACAGTGTCGAGGCAGCGGCTGCAGCGCGTCCAGCGGATGCGAACATCGAGCTGATCTGCGTGGGCAGCCTGATTGCGCGCAAAGGCGTCGATGTCCTGTTGCGTGCAGTGGCGCAGCTGAATCGGCAGGACCTTCGTGTCCGTCTGGTTGGTGAAGGGCCTGAGCGTGGTCGATTGCAGGTGCTGGCGAATGCGTTGGGTCTATCGGAACAGGTAGTGTTCCAGGGAGCGGTCGCTCCCGACGAGGTTCCGCGATGGCTGGCGGCCAGCGATATCTTTGTCCTCCCCAGTTACAGTGAAGGGCGACCGAATGTGCTGCTGGAGGCCATGGCAGCGGGCCGGGCGATCATTGCCACGGCAATTCCGGGCGTCATCGACACCGTGCGCGACGGCACGCATGCCTGGTTGTTTCCGGCGGGGGATGCCGATGCGCTGGCCCGGGCGCTGGCGCAGGCACTGGCGGAACCGGGCGAGCGCCAGCGGCGCGCAGAGGCGGCGCGTCGGGAAGTCGGGCACCGGGGGTGGACCTGGGCGGCGACGGCGGAGGTCTATGCCGGTCTGTTCGATCGTGTAATGCGTGAGGTCGCTGCGGCGCGAGATCCCTAGCCGGTTTCGGTCGCCGCGTTGCTGTTCCGTCGCCCGAATTACCGGGATAGCTGCGCAGGCCGCACCCCGGCAGCCTGCTAGACTGGACGGCACCGGTCGGTGGCCCGGGCGCCGGTTGAACGAAGGGCGACAACATCGTGTGTGGCATCAGTTTCCTCTACGACCCATCCCCTGTTCCCGAGCGCGGCAGTGTCCGGTCGCGTTCCGCGATAGCGGCAATGGCTTACCGCGGACCGGACGAAATCGGGTTCCACGACGGCGACACCTGGTACATGGGGCAGGCGCGCCTGGCGATCATCGGCCTGGTCGACGGCCAGCAACCCATGGCGGATCCCTCCGGCCGCTGGTGGCTGACCTACAACGGCGAGGTCTACAACTACAAGGAAGTTCGCGCAGAGCTCGGGGCGCGCTGGACCTTCCGCACCCAAAGCGACACCGAGGTTGTCCTCGCCGGCTTGATTCTCGAGGGGGCTTCGTTTTTGCGCCGGTTGAACGGCATGTGGGCGCTGGCGCTCTGGGACACTTGCGAACGTACGCTGTTGCTGGCGCGTGACCGCCTCGGCAAGAAACCCCTCTATTTCCAGGCCGGCCCAACGCAGTTTGCGTGCGCCTCGGAACTGCCTGCATTGCAGAAACTCCTGCCGGCACGGCAACGCCGTGTCGATCGCGACAGCATGGCCGACATCCTCCGTTACGGATTTGCCATGCCGGGACGCACCGTCCAGGAAGACGTCGGGGAAGTGCTGCCGGGACATGTTCTGCACTGGTCGCCGGGAAGAGCGGTCGAGCAGGCATCGTACTGGTCGCTTTCAACGCTGGTCGCGGCACCCGCTACCGGGCACGACGTGCTGGAGCTGCTGACCAGCGCCGTGAAGTACCGCCTGGTCGCAGACGTGGAGGTCGGCGCATTTCTTTCCGGCGGCATCGATTCATCCCTGGTCAGTGCGATCGCCGCGCGACATTGCGATCATCCGTTGCGGACGTTTTCCATCGGGTTTTCCGAGGCGAGTTTCGACGAAACCGCGCATGCCCGCCGCATGGCCGAATACCTGGGTACGCGGCACGAAAGCCAGGTGTTCGCCGCGCCGGAAGTCGCGCACATGGCGCGGCTGGTCGTGGGGCACATCGGCATGCCCTTCGGTGACGCATCGCTGTTGCCCACGGCGGCCGTGTCGGCGTTGGCCGCCGGGCGCGTGAAGGTGGCGCTGTCAGGGGATGGCGCCGATGAACTCTTTGCCGGTTATCAGCGCTACCTGGGGCGTCTGTTGTTGCGCTGGTACTCGCGCTTGCCCATTGGCCTGCAGAAAACAGCGGAGAGGCTGCTGGGCGCCTTGCCGGAACCGCTACATCACCACAGTTCCAGTTATCTAAAAAAAGCAAAACTTTTTGCGCGCTCGGCGGCGCTGTCGCGGCACGAGGGAGAGACGGGCTATGTTGCGCCGCGCATCTTCAGTGACGCGGAAATTGCGCGACTGGCGCCCGATGTCGCCGGACGCGGCCACCGCACCCCCGCGCTGCCGGAGCGGGCCAATGGCGACGATCTGCTGCAGATGATGATGCGCGACGCGCTGGTATACCTGCCGCAGGACATCCTCGTGAAAACCGACCGGGCGTCAATGGCGTACTCGCTGGAACAGCGTTCGCCGTTCCTGGACTACCGGTTGGTGGAGCTCGCCTTGTCGCAGGATTCGGGCCGCCATTTTCGCGGTCTTCGCGGCAAGGCGCTGTTGCGGGAATCGGTACGCGCGCTGGCGCCGTCCTGGTTGTGGCGCCGGCGCAAGCAGGGCTTCGCCGTGCCGTTGGGCACCTGGTTCCGCGGTGAGATGGGTGATGCGTTATTGCGCGAAAGTCGCCGTGCGGAGCAGTGGCTGCTCGATCCGGCGCACGTCACCCGTCTTGTCGAAGAGCACCGCAAAGGGGATGTCGACCACGGGCAGCGTTTGTGGCTCCTGTGGACCTGTGCGATCTGGCAGACCGGGTTGCAGGAGACAGCAGCGGCACAGGCCGAGCCGGTCCCGGCGCCGTATCTCAGTGGAAATCGCGCCTGATGCAAACGGAAAAGTGGGGCAGGTCGCCAAAATTTCACCTGCGCGCCGACGCCATTGCGCCGGTGATCCGCCAATGGCCACAGGGCACGTTCCTGGAAGTCGGCGCAGGCACCGGCGAAATGACGCAGCGCTTCCTGCAGGCCGGGCACAGAGGCATCCTCTATGACCTGGGTGACGACACGCGTGCGGCGTTGCGCGTGCGTTTTGCGGACAATCCCTGCGTCACGGTGGTCGATTCGCTGGACGACATTGCCGACGCGTCGGTCGACTATCTGATAGCTTTCGAGGTGCTCGAGCACATCGTGGATGATCGCGGCGCGCTGGCGTCCTGGACACGAAAGCTGAAGCCGGACGGCCGTCTGCTTGCCACGGTGCCGGCACATCAGCGCAAGTTCGGCCCGGGCGACCACCGCGTAGGGCACGTGCGTCGCTACGAGCGCGCGCAGTTGCGCGAACTGGCACAGTCCTGCGGTTTCGATCGCGTCAATATCCAGTGCTATGGCTTCCCCCTGGGGAACATAGGCCGCATTGTCGGTGACTGGCTGGAGGGCGGGACGGCGCCTTCCACATCCGACAGTGTCGAGCGCAGCATCGACAGCGGCACTCAACAATCGGCGACCGTCGTTCGCCTGAGCCGCTTCATGCGCCCCTGGATGCTGTGGCCATTCTTCGTCCTCCAGCGCGCCACCTTTGGCGCGGATGTGGGCGACGGCTATGTCCTGCACGCGCAATGGCGCGGCTGACGCATGGACCATTCCCTGATCGACCGGATCAAACAGCACGGGCCGGTGATCCTGGCGCGTGCGCAACGGCTCTTCCTGCTGACCGCGCTGGTCGTCATTGCGGTGTACTTGTACCGCCATCGTGTGGCGCTGGGAGCGCTGCTGACACCAACCACGGTCGGGATCGGCGTGCTGGCGAGCGTGGGATTTGCGTTGATCCACGTCGTGGTCGGGCTGTCGCTGTTCCGGCTTCACCGTGCACTCGGGCTGCAAATGCCGCTGGTGGATAGCCTGGCGGTGTATATGCGCCGGATTCCGGCCCGTTTTATTCCGGGTGGTATCTGGCACACCGCGGCCCGCTTCGCTGATCTCACCGTCCAGGGTAACGCCCAGTTGCAGGATGTGCGAAAGCTGTTCGTTGCCGAGGTCCTGCTCGTTGCGACGGCGGGCATGTGCGCCTGCCTCTTCGGTGCGTTGCTGCTGCCGGCGGGCAGTCTGGCGCATCGCGCTGCACTGGCGATGGGGGTTGCCGGTGTCGGAAGCGCCGTCCTTCTGCTGGGACGGCTTGCGCGGCCGCAGCGCCAGCAGGTGCTGCTGGCAGGTTGCGGTTACGTGCTGGTCTGGAGCAGCGCGGCGGTGATCTTCCAGTGGTGTGGCGAGGCGGTTGCCGTGCTCGGTACAGCCAGGGCCTGCGGCCCCGGTGATCTGGGAGCGGTGTATCTGATCTCCGCGGTGCTCGGCAACCTCGCCGTCTTTGCGCCCCAGGGCTGGGGCGTTGCCGAGGCATCGTTCAACCTGATCAATTGCCGGGACATGCCGTTACACGCGGTACTGGCGGTTTTCCTGCTTTTCCGCCTGAGTTCGATGGCGGGCGATCTGATGGGCTATGGCGTGTGGATGGCGCTGCGGCACCGCCTCGCGCACCGCCCGCCTACGGCCTGAGTTCTTCGACCGAAGCGATCGATCAGGTGGCAGGATGTTTCGCTTTGGCGATGCTGTCCTGCTCAAGCGTGGCGCGAATACGTGCCAGCTCGCCGGTGAGATAGCCCTGGCGTTCCAGCACCCATGCATGGATGCGCGCCATGAGCATTCGCTGCCTGGGTGGCGTTCGGGGCCCTTTGTCGTAGTGGGCGAGGTGCGCCAGGCCCTGGTCGGGAAAACCGGCTTCGCCCAGCAGGGCGGCCTGCTTGATGGCGACCTCCAGGCGAAAATCCTCGTCGAGTGCGGCATTGAACGAGGCCAGCGCGGCGTCGCCGTCGCCATTGCCCAGGGCGATGCGTGCGTCGAGATAGTGGAGCTCCTGGCGGCGTCCCGCTACCGCCATCACGCGCGGGTTCTGGCGCGAGGCCTCGACCAGTCGCGTGAGGACCGCCAGGTCGAGGCCGGCGCATTGTCCGGATGTCGCCACGGAAACCATGCTTTCGATCCAATGGAACGTCATCATGGTGCTGGTCTTGGTGCGTGCAACGGCGCGCGCGGCGGCGTCGATATCCGAAGGTGCCACCGTACCCAGTCCACACCGCGCGCCCACCAGATTGAACAGGATCTGCGGATCGTCGGGATATTTCTGCATCACCTTCGAAAGGCGCGCTTCGGCGAGCTCATAGCGATGACGTTTCATCTCGACGATGGCGGCTGTCACCTGGGCGCGTGGCGAATCCGGATTGAGCCTGGCCCAGACCAGCACCTGCTCGCGGGGATTACCCCACAGCGTCGCCCGTTCGTGCGTCATCCACGCCAGCATCGCCAGCAGGGGTAGTGCGAACCAGGCGCCGCGGCCCCACCAGCGGGACGGTTCGGTGAGCAGGCAGGCCAATGGCCAGAACAGCAGCAGCGCCGAGAGATAGTTGCGGTGCTCGAAATACAGCTCCAGGGCCAGCACCGACGATTCCATCGCGTGACCGGCAAAGAAGAAGAGCACGGCGCCAGCAAGTGCCGGATACGTCTTTCGCGCGTAGATGGCCCCGCCGATCAGGCCGACGATGCCGGCAACCGCGGGTAACGTCTGCCACGGTGTTGTCCAGCCGGTGGATACGAGGATGTCGTCGTTGTAGAGACCGGCCGTGAACGGCCGCGGCACCACGAGCTTTGCCAGGTAATCAAACAGGATGCGACATTCGGTGAGCAGGCGCTCATCCATCGACCACGGGCGAACCGATTCGGCGATGCGTATTGCCGAGGGAATTTGTGCAAGCAGCAGCGCCACAAGTCCCAGCGACGGCAGGATGAGGAAAATCCAGTCCGCACGCCGGCGTGCGACGGGATTGGAAACCGCTTCGCGGTGCTCCAGCAGGGTGAAGCGAAGGGCAAGCGCCAGGAGTGGCAACAGCGCGCCGTTGGCCTTGCATAGCACCGCGAGGAACGTGCCAAGGCCGATGCCGCCGGCAATCCACAGCAGGCCCCGGCGCACGTGCCCGAGACTGACCTGATGATCGCCGTGCACGTAGGCCAGCAGCCCGAGCAGGGTAAAGGTGGCCGGCAGCATGGCTTCGCGCTGCACCACGTAGAGCGTCGTCGACACCAGCAGCGGGTGCAGCAGCCAGCATCCCGCGGCAATCGCCGCCGCGGTCCGGTGGCGGCCGGCGGGCATGCCGCGAATCGCGCCGATCCGGGACAGCAGCGCAAACAGCAGCGCACCATTGAAGAGGTGCAGAAGGAGATTCGTGCGCTTGAACGGGTAAGGATCGGCAGGCCAGGTTTGCGCGTCGATGAGGAAGCTCAGCAACGACAGCGGACGACCTGTCGGATCGGCAATCCCCGACGTGATGTAGCGCCAGAACGCGGGCCAGTTGTCGACACGCCCGTTGGCGGACAGGGCCGACAGGTTGACGAAATCGTCAAACAGGAAGTCGCCGCTCAGTCCGGGCGCATAGGCGGCCCAGGCAAGCGGGATCAGGAGTGCGAGATAGGCGAATGACGGTAGAAATCGGCGCATAAAAAAGGCTGCCGACGAATCGGCAGCCTTTCAGCAGTGCTCAGACCGTATTACGGACGGCAGCTGGCCGGGAGGTACTTCGGATCAACGTCGGTACCGGCGGCGGGGTAGCAGCGCCAGTCGATGGAGCCCACGTTGCTGATCGGCGAGAAGGTGAGGTTCTTGCCGGTGATGTTGGCGTGAGCCTTGGTGCCGGAGAACAGGGCAACGATCTTGCCGCCCGAAGCGTCGACCGAGGAAACGTACTTGCCCTTGATGTCGCCAGCGGCGGCCATACCGGCAGCAACGTTGTTGGCCGGCCACGTGCCGGTGTTGGCCTTGTATTCGGCAACGGCGGTCTTGGCGCCGTCAGCCAGGCTGGAACCTTCGGAAACCTGCGAGCGGATGGTGTAGTCCTGGTAGGCCGGAATAGCGATGGCCGCCAGAATGGCGATGATCGCGACGACGATCATCAGTTCGATCAACGTGAAGCCTTGGGTCTGCTTGATGTTCATAAAGTTTCCTCAGATTTGAATCAATGACCAGACGCGGTTTGCCCCGAGGATCCTGGCTATCAAGGCATCCGCCGAACAGGTCGGTTGGCGGACAATTCCAGAACCCGAATACAGGTTAGCACGTTCCATGCCACGAATTCGGTTCCGGGGCGAAGTGAAAATGTGACGTACGTTGCAGTGCGGACGGGGCTGCCTGGACGCCATTTACAGGCACTGTTCCAGGCACTCATTGCGTGTCAGATCGTGACCAGTTGTGTCACGGTCACCGGCACCCTGCAGGCAAATACCGTGCTGGAATCGTCGTGCCGGCGGCCGCGTCGCAGGACCAGGAAATGCTACCGGGCGCAGTTACCGGAGAGAGTGCGAGCACCTCGGCGTCGATCGCGGCGTTGGCCTTGAATCCGCCTGTCGCCGAAAACGTCACCTCGATCGTCCCGTTGCTGACTTCGACGCTGCTGACGTATTTGCTCTTGATGTCAGCAGCAGCGGGAAGGCCTGCTGCAGGATTATCAGGGGGCAGCGTTCCACGGTTGGACATGTAATCCCAGACTGCGGCCTTCGCGCCCGTGGACAAACTGATGCCGTCGGAGATCTGGGCGCGAATCGTATAGTCGGTGTACGCTGGAATAGCGATAGCGGCCAGGATGGCGATGATCGCGACGACGATCATCAATTCGATCAGGGTGAATCCTTCGTTGCTGCGGCGTTTCATGACTGCCCCCATCCGAGACTTGCCCCCACGGAGCAGAATTCGTGCCATGGGGGAGCGGGGGTGCGGCAATGGCGCCGTACGGTGTATTTGCGGCGACAGGCGCAGTGCGGCCACGCCGGCTACGCAAAATAGCCGCATTACAGTGCGTTTATAGAGGGGGTTGGGGAAATTCATGCGAGACAATCGGTACAACCACGCGACGGCCTTGTTCGCCCTGGTTTTGTTTACTTTGTCAGGTTGCTCCGGGCTGATTTACCAGTCCGTGTGGTCGCAGTACCTGGGGCTCTATCTGGGCCACGCGGCCTACGCGCAGAGTCTGGTCCTGGCCATTTTCATGGGCGGCATGGCGTTGGGCGCGTGGTACGTCAGCCGCAATCCCCGCCAATGGACCAATCTCCTGCGTGCGTACGCGATCATCGAGATCATTATCGGTGTAGCGGCCGCGGTGTTTCATTTCGTGTTCGGCAGTGTCACGGAGTTTGCGCAGGATGTTGCGCTGCCGAATCTTCCGATCGGGTGGGGCACGATCGGCTTCAAGTGGTTGTCCGGCGCCCTGTTGATCCTGCCGCAAGCGGCCCTGCTGGGTACGACATTCCCCCTGATGAGCAACGCGGTGATTCGCCGTGGCGGCGGGGGCAGCGGCTCTATCCTGAGTGGGCTGTATTTCGCCAACAGCATCGGCGCAGCCGTCGGCGCGCTGCTGGCCACCTTCGTGCTGGTGCCCGCCGTGGGGCTGCCAGGTGCGATGCGCGTAGGCGCGATCATCAACGTGATCGTGGGCCTGCTTGCCTTCATCCTCTCAAAGCAACACGAACCAGTGGCCGATCGCAGTGAACACTCGACGACCACGTCGGCGCCGGTCACCGGCGAACGCCTGCTGCTCATCGCCGCTGCGGTGACCGGCGCGAGTTCCTTCATGTACGAGATCGGCTGGGTGCGCATGCTCGCCCTGGCCTTGGGTTCGACGGTGCACGCCTTCGAACTGATGCTTGCCAGTTTCATTGGCGGCCTGGCGTTTGGTGGGCTGTGGATCCGTCGTCGCATCGACGGCTACGCCAATCCGGTGCGTGTGGGCGGAATCGTGCAGGTCGGCATGGGGTTGGCTGCCCTGGTCAGCCTGTTGCTTTACGACCGCTCCTTCAACTGGATGGAATGGGCGATGGCAGCGATCGCGCGCACCGGCGAGGCGTACACGCTGTACAACCTCACCAGCGCGGCCGTGGCCATCCTGCTGATGGCGCCGGCGGCGTTCTTTGCCGGTATGACGCTGCCGCTCTTCACGCTGGCACTGATCCGCCGCGGTGGCGGGGAACCGGTCGTGGGGCGCGTGTATGCCTGGAATACGCTGGGCGCGATCGCGGGCGTGTTCTTCTGCGTGCACGTGGCGCTGCCGCTCATGGGTCTGAAGTTGATGATGGTTCTGGCCGCTGCGCTGGATCTGCTGCTGGGCGCTGCGTTGCTCTATCACGCGCGGACAGGACCCGCGCGCTATCCCCTGCTGCAGGCGGCGTTGCTGCTGATTCCCGTGGCATTGACGCTGCAGCTGGCGCGGTTCGACCCCGCCGCGATGACAGCCGGCGTGTTCCGCACCGGCAAGGCCCGGCACGACGCGGAATCGGAAGTTCTCTTCTATAAGGACGGCAAGTCCGCCAGCATTGGCGTGCTGCAGTTTCCCAGCGGCTCGCGCAGCATCGTGACCAACGGCAAGCCTGACGCCGCGATTCAGGTGAAGCCGGGTGGCCAGCCGACGCTGGACGAAGCCACCATGGCCATCGTCGCCCTGCTGCCTTTGCGGATGCACCCGGATCCGAAGGAAATCGCGAACATCGGCTTTGGTTCGGGCTACACGATCCATACTTTGCTGGGCGATACGCGCGTCCAGCGGGTGGACACGATCGAGATCGAGCCGGCGATGGTGGAGGGCGCCAAGGCCTACGGCGCCGTGAACGCGCGCGCCTACACCGACAAGCGCTCGACGATCTACATCGAAGATGCGAAGACGTTTTTTGCCTCCCATCGGAGCCAGTACGACATCATCGTGTCGGAGCCCTCCAATCCGTGGGTGGCCGGTGTGGCGAACCTGTTCAGTACAGAGTTCTACCGCTTCGTGCCGCGCCACCTGAAGAAGGGCGGATTGTTCGTACAGTGGATCCAGTTGTACGAAATCGATGAAACGTTGATTGCGACAATGGTCAATGCATTGTCCGATTCGTTCATGGATTACGTCGTCTACCTGAGCGGAACCGGCGACCTGGTCATTGCTGCCGCCGCGGACCACAAGCTCGGACCGCTCGGAGAGGCATCCATCGACGATCCGCTGCTGAAGGAACGTCTGGAAAACATCGCAATCTGGAAAAAGGAAGATGTGGTCATGCGCCGCATCGGCACCAAGGCGACGCTCGATCCGCTTTTCAAGGCAATCAATCGGACGCGCAATTCAGATTTCTACCCGGTGGTCTCGCTGCAGGCGCCGCGTGCGCGCTTCCTGCATGCTTCGGCCTCCTACCTGCATGAGCTGCCGACAGCCGACCTGCCGCTGCTGGAAGTGTTTGGCGACACGGAACGCAATCCCAGTGTGGTGACTTCCGCGGTGACGTTCGCCGCTGGCCAGGCCGTCGAACGTGCGGGGGGCGTCGTTCAGGCCTTGCGCAACAAGCCGTCGGTGGAGCTGGCGCCCGAGGACATGGTCTATATTTCGCTGCTGCGCGATTCAATCTCGCGTTGCGCCGAGGGTATTCCGACAGCGGCCTCGATTGATGCAATCCTTGGCCTGGCCGCGCGCACGGTGTCGCTGCAGCGACGCGACCAGCTTGCAGGTCTGTGGACCGAAGCGACCTTGCCGCGCTGTGCTGCATTGAAACCGGAAATTGTCCAGGTGCTGGAATTTGCAGAAGCACTGGGCGCCCGCGACTGGGTGACGACCAGCGACAGGGCCATCGCGCTCCTGACGGATTCGCAGAAGGTCCTGTCGGCGCGCTCCGCCGGATATCTCCTGCGGGCTGCCGTGCTCAGTGCCATTGCGCAAGGCAAGTACGCCAATGCGGGCGAGATTGCTGCCCAGTTCCACTCGGTGCCGTTGCCCAGGCGCGATGACTCCCTGCAGATGATTCACATGCGTGCATTCGCCGACGCGCAGCGTCCGTCGGATGCCAGGTGAGATCGACGGTCCGCTGCCGTCGGGCGGCGATCCGGCGGTGACGGCACCGC
Source organism: Tahibacter amnicola (assembly GCF_025398735.1). Taxonomy (NCBI): domain Bacteria; kingdom Pseudomonadati; phylum Pseudomonadota; class Gammaproteobacteria; order Lysobacterales; family Rhodanobacteraceae; genus Tahibacter; species Tahibacter amnicola. The sequence goes on along the minus strand of NZ_CP104694.1, from coordinate 5,975,020 downwards.
GTCCCGCAACGCCCCGGCTTTCTGACGGGGCGTTGCTGCGCCTGCTGCTGGCGGGCGTGTTTGTGCTTCGGCTGGTGCACCTGTCATTCGCCGTGCGCAGTCCGACGATGTTCCGCCTGGGCAGCGACGAGTCGTATTACCTGGAGTATGCGCAACAGCTGCTTGCCGGCGGCAACGTGCTCGCCGGCGAGTACTTGTTCATGGACCCGCTGTACGCCTACCTGATCGCCGCGTCGGTGGCGCTGTCCGGCGGTATCTTTCCCCTGCTGCTGGCGCAGGTCGTGGCGGATACCGCCACGGCGGGCGTTCTCTTCGCGATCGCGCGGGACCTTGGAAACCGGACCACCGGGATTGTCGCGGTAGTCCTGTACGGCCTGTGTGCGACAGCGATCTTCTACAGCGCGACGCTGCTGCGCGAAGTATGGGTGGTGCTCTACATCGTGATCTGGCTGTGGTGGGGGCGGCGCGTATGGGCGACCCCTTCCATCGGGCGGGGTGTCGCCTTTGGCCTCTATTGCGGTTTGGGAGTGGCGCTGCGCAGCAATCTTGTGCTGGCAGGAATCATGGCAGTCGTGCTGCTGCCATTGCTGCAATGGCGCCAGTCACCCGGCAGTGGCCGGTGGCGGGCCAGCGCCCGCTTGGCCACGTCGATCGCGGCGGGGTTTGCGGTGTCGATATTCCTGCTGGCCTCGCGCAACGGCGTGACCTCGGGCGAGTGGACGCCCTTGCCGACCAACGGCGGCGCCGTGCTGCACCACGCCTACAATGCGGAAAATCCGCAGGGCCATTCGGTGTTGCCGGATTTCGTGGCATACGCCAGTCCATCCGATATGTGGCGCGGCTATCGGGATGAGGCGGTCCGGCGCGTGGGGCACGAACTGACCCCGGTCGCGGTGAGCCGGTACTGGAGCGCGCAGGCGCTGGATTACGTACAGGCGCATCCGGGCCTGACGGCGCGGAATCTGCTGCGGAAAACGGGGGAGTTCCTCGCGTACCCGGAATTCGGCAACAACCGCTCGATTGTCGACGAGCAGCTGTTCTCCCCCTTGCTGCGCGTGCTGCCCCTGCCATTTGGTGTACTGATCGCGTTGGGACTGCCTGGCCTGCTGCTGGCATGGCGCGATGCGCGGGCCTGGCCCCTGCTGTTCTGGTTCGGATTCAGCCTGGCCACATTCGTGGTGTTCTACGCCGAATCCCGCTTCCGGTTCCTCGCCGTGCCGGTGCTGTGCATTGGCGCAGGCGTCTGGGTGAACGCGATGTGGCAGGCCTTCGCGTCGGCGCGCGTCGGTGTGACGGTGACCCTGGGCGCCGCTGCCGCGCTTCTCGGCGCTTCGTCCTGGTACCTGGCGGCCTTTGCACCGCGTCCGGTGGTCGATTGGCATCGGATTGCCTGGGGCTACGCGACCATTGGCCAGGTGCAGTTGGCACGGGACTGGGCGAGCCGCGGCCTGGAGCACCAGCCCGGGGACGCGCACGAACTGCTGGGCTATATCGCTCTCCTGCAGGACTCGCCGGCGCTCGCCGTGACGCACTACCAGGAAGCGGTCGCCCGGCAACCCGCCGGCCGCTACGTGATCCATTACAACCTGGCGCTGGCGCTGGCACGCACCGGGCGCTTGTCTGACGCGGTTGCGAGTGCCGAGCGTGCCGCGCAATCGGGACTGCCGGACCCGGTATTGCTCTGGGCCGATCTGCTGGTGGCCAATAGCGAGCCGGAACGGGCCGCGTCCGTTTATGCCCGATGGTCGGCGTTGACGGCGCAGTCGGCCGATGCACAGGGCGCGCGCGCGAGGCTTGCGGCCAAGTCTGTCACGCTGGGACAGGATCCCTAGGTGCGCGCATTCCTCGGCGGGGGAGCGCCAGTGACAGCGGATTCCGGAAGGGGCATACCGGCGCCGGTTGGCGCTTCGCGCCGGAGTTCGCGGGGCCGGATTACTCCGCCGGCGGCGGCGAGCCCGCCTACTTTTCCGGCGCCGCGGGCGGTTTCTCCCAGGGGTCCACGTCGATCGCACCGATCGTTTCGCCGGTGCGGCGATTGATGAGCATGGCCATGTCGCTGCGCATGGCCACCAGCGGCAGCCATCCCACATCCGATCGTTCCAGTCCGGACTGGCGTACCGCTTCGTCGACGATGGGGGCGTTGCGTGCCGGATTGCGCGCCACCAGTTCGTCCAGCGGCTTGCTGCGATCGATGATGGTGTTCCGTTCGCGTGCGATATCGACGTAGTACTCGGGCATCTGTTCCAGGTCCTTGCCCCGCAGCGAGGAATCGAGCACGGCCGTGCGCAGTTTTGGATCCGTGGGCATAGGCGCTGCGACCAGGCGCGGGCCGGTCCATGAGGCTGAGCGGAACTCCGGTGCCTTTCCGCGCGCCAGATCCTCCTCGTCCAGGTAATGGGCCGGGACGACGTTGAAGCGATCCACCACGAACACGATGAACACCGGCCGGGACTGCGTAATTACCGAAACACCGTAGATCAGCGCGGCCACCTGTACGACGCCGATGAAGGCGAGGTCGAATTTCAGGCCGCGCTTGCCCTGGACGAAGATGATCAAGGTCAGAAGCGGGCCGACCACCAGGTCAATGCCGACCAGAAGGACAATGAGCCGGTCTCCGCCCGAGGCATGAAAATAGGGCGGTGGAAACCAGAGCTTGAAGATCAGCAGCCATGCTGACAGGGCGAGCATGGCGCTCAGCAACAGGTGAATCGACGCCGCTTTCCAGCGTGAAACCGGTTTGGGTGTAGTCACGGGCATCCCAGCGATCGAGCAGACGGGGTGGACTATTCGATTCCCAGGCGCTCCAGTCGGTACCGCAACTGGCGCAGGGTCAGGCCGAGCTGCTTGGCGGCCGCCGTGCGATTCCACCGCGTCGCTTCAAGCGCCTTCATGATGGCGGCGCGCTCGGTGTCTGCAATGGCCTTTGCAAGGTCGGCGGGCATTCCGATACCGGGCGTCGGCGGGGGAATCGCCGTTTCCGCGTAGGCCGGCACCGGCTCGGCGGTCCGGGGGACATCCGGGCTGCGGGTCTCGCGTCCGTGATCGGCGCGCTGGGTCATGGGCTCGCCCGGAGCGGGGCGGCTCAATCCCAGGTCGTCCACATCAACGTTGTTGCCCTCGCACAGGGCCACGGCGCGCTCGAGCACATTTTCCAGTTCGCGCACATTGCCGGGAAAGTCGTACTCGAGGAGGCACTTGAGCGCTTCGGGCTTCAGGCGCGCGGGGGCGGATCCGGAGTCGGCGGCGAGCCGTTCGAGCACGCGACCAACCAGCTTGGGGACGTCTTCCTTGCGCTCGCGCAGTGGCGGAACGCGCAGCTCGATCACGTTGATGCGGTAGTAGAGATCCTGGCGGAAATAGCCCTGTTCGACGAGCTTGGCGAGGTTCTTGTGCGTCGCCGAGAGAATGCGGACATCAATCGCCAGTTCGGTGCGTCCGCCGATGGCACGGACGGATTTTTCCTGGATCACGCGCAACAGTTTTACCTGCATGTGCAACGGCAGTTCGGCCACTTCGTCCAGGAACAGCGTGCCGCCGTGCGCGGCCTGGAACAGGCCGTCCTTGTCGGCATGGGCGCCGGTGAAGCTGCCCTTCTTGTGGCCGAAGAACTCGCTTTCCATCAATTCCGACGGAATAGCACCACAGTTCACGGGTACGAACGGCCCGCTGGCGCGCGGCCCTTGCTCATGGATCTGGCGGGCCACCAGTTCCTTGCCCACGCCCGACTCGCCGCTGATGTAGACGGGGGCCTGGCTTCGGGCCAGCTTGGAGATCGTGGCGCGGACCTGCTGCATCGCGGGTGAGTCGCCCACGAGCTTGCCGTCGACGGCTACAGCGCCGGCGCGACGTTCTTCCGACAACCGCAGGGCGGTCTGGACCAGGCGCCGCAGCATGGCCAGGTCCACGGGCTTGGAGACGAAATCGAAGGCGCCGGCCTTGAGCGCGGTGACGGCGGCATCGACATTGCCGTAGGCCGTGATCATCGCGACCGGCGTGTCCGGATACTGGCGCGCAATCAGCTCGATGACTTCCTGCCCGGAACCGTCGGGCAGGCGCATATCAGTGAAGCACAGGTCGTATTTGCGCTGGGCGAGCATTTCGCGCGCTTCACCGACGCTGCCGACCGTATCGACGTCAAGGTTCATTCGCCCCAGTGTGATCGTGAGCAGCTCGCGGATGTCGCGCTCGTCATCGATCACCAGGGCGGTCTGTTTGCTCATCGTCGGTACATTCCTGCGTTGGGCCCTCGCCGTACGGCGCCCAGGGTAATCCCGTGGCGCAAGACGGTAAAGGCGTACGGGATCAGGTCCTTGACGGGGTTGGCGCTATCTGGGTGACCAGCGTGATGCGGAAACAGCTGCCGCCACCGGCGACCGGAACGTACTCCAGCGCGGCCTGATTGGCCTCGCACAGCTGCCTTGCCAGGTAAAGGCCGAGACCGGTGCCGTACTCGTGTGTCGTGAAGAATGGTTCGAAGATCTGTGCGGCCACTTTCTGCGGAATTCCGGGGCCGCGGTCGACCACTTCCACCACTGGCGGACCCTTCTCGCCGAGCATCCGCGCGATCACCGCCACGCGGGCTGGTTCGCCGGGCAGCCGCCCATAGCGGATGGCGTTCTGGACCAGGTTCCATACCACCTGCTGCAGCTGCTGCGGATCCACCAGGCCATCGATGAGGCGCGGCTGCGTCACCGCGCGCAGCTGGTCGATGCCCAGGTCGTTGCTGGCCTTGTATTCCTCGACGAAGCTGGTGACCCAGGCGTTCACGTCGACCAGTTCCGGTCGGGAACGCTCGCGCCGTGACAGCTGGAGGATGTTCTCCACGACATCATTGGCGCGGGCGCAGTGGTTGTTGATGATCTCGACCATGCGCTGATCGGCTTCGGCCAGTTCCTCCGACTCCGCCAGCAACTGGGCCGAGTAGCTGATGGCTGCCAGCGGATTGCGGATCTCGTGGGCGATCGAGGCCGAGAGCCGCCCCAGCGAGCTCAGCGTCAGCTCCTCGGCGCGCCGCGACACCAGCGAGGTGTCGTCCAGGAAGATCAGCACATTGGTGGCCTCGTTGGGCGAGAGCCGGGTGAAGCGGGGAACCACTTCGGGGGCATCCTCGGCCAGCGCTACGGATTTGCTGTCGGACTTGCCGGTGGTGCGCCAGTGATACAGGCGACGCGACAGTTCCGGCGCCACGGTTCCCAGGTCGCGCAGGTCGGGGCGGGGGCTGCCGATCAGCATCCAGGCCGATTCGTTGATCTGGTGGATGCGGTTGGCATCGTCCACCACCAGGACGCCGGTCTTCATCCGTCGGATGATCATGTCGTTGACCTGGGACAGGTTGGCCAGGTCCGTTCCGCGCTGCTCGGCGAGCGCCTCGGTGGCGCGCATCTGCTTGCCCAGCACGCTGAACATGCCGTACGAGGCCAGGTAGGCCATTCCGAAGAGGGCGGATTCGAGCAGGCCGATCTCGTACTTGGGATCGAGCATGCCCACGATGAAGGCCTGCACCGTCAGTGCCACGGCGCCGAAGACGGCCAGCGACCCGGCGAGCCGCGCTGGCAGGAGCAGGGCACCGGCGCCGATATTGAACATCAGCAGGATCGCGATGCCGCTCTGGGTCTCGCGCAGGCTCGCGATCGCACAGACCGCGGCAAGGATATCCAGCACCAGCGCCAGGGCCACGTTGACGGTCACCCGGCGCAGCCAGGTGTCGGTCTGCATGAACGCCACCAGCGCGAAGATCAGGTACGCCAGGGAGCTGGCGCGTGCCAGGGCGGGGTAGCGCAGGTCGACCCAGGTGACGGCCAGGGGGCTGTAGGCCAGTCCGGCGTAGACGCAGGCCTGGAGGATGCGGAAGAGATTGAAGAAGTACAGCTCGCGCCGGGCGGTCTCCCCGGTACCTTCCTGGCCTGCAAACAGCAGTGCCCGCGGTCGCGCGACGGTGCTCATGCAGTAAGCCTCGCCTGATGGTGGGCAGCTGCCCGGCATAGCCCCTTGATCATGCTTTACGACCTCGCTGGAATCCTGTCAATAGATGCAGCCCCTGACGCCGGCGCGTCGATTCTAGACTTTCCTTTGCCCGGCCCTTTCTCCAGAATACGCGCCGATTCTGCCTCCGGGGCGCCGTTCGCGTGCGCCGCCAACTGTCAAGGAAAGTGCCGCCAAGGCTGACGCATCCGCGCCGGCGGCGGGCTCTCCGCCCCAAAGATCCGTTTTCATTCCCGCAAGGTGTTCGCATGAACTTCCACGAGTACCAGGCCAAAGAATTGTTCGCCGAGTACGGCATTGCCGTCCCGGCCGGCCGTGTTGCCGCTACGCCGGACGCTGCTGTCGAAGCCGCCAAGGCATTGGGTGGCGAACAATGGATGGTCAAGGCTCAGATCCACGCCGGTGGCCGCGGCAAGGCCGGTGGCGTCAAATTCTGCAAGTCGCTGGACGAGGTCAAGGCCGCGGCCGCCGGCATGCTCGGCCGCAACATGGAGACCTACCAGTCCGCCGGTCGCGCGCTGCCGGTGAACCTGGTGCTGGTCTCCGAGGCCAACGACATCGTCAAGGAACTCTACCTGTCGGTGCTGGTGGACCGCTCGACCAAGTCGGTCACCTTCATCGCCTCGTCCGAGGGCGGCGTCGAGATCGAAAAGGTCGCCGAAGAAACCCCGGAAGCCATCCAGACCCTCGACGTCAACTTCGTCCAGGGCCTGCAGCCGTACCAGTGCCGCAAGCTCGGTTTCGCGCTGGGCCTGTCGGCCAAGCACGTCACCCAGCTCACCAAGATGATGATGGGCCTGTACAAGCTCTTCAACGAGCAGGATCTGGCCCTCGTCGAGCTCAATCCGCTGGCCATCGTCGGCTCGGGCGACCTGATGGCGCTGGACGGCAAGGTCAATTCCGACGACAACGCCGAGTTCCGTCATCCCAGGCTCGCCGCCATGCGCGACGAGTCGCAGGAAGACGCCGCCGAAGCGGTCGCGGTGAAGCACAACCTCAACTACGTCACCATGGACGGCAACATCGGCTGCATGGTCAACGGCGCGGGCCTGGCCATGGCCACGATGGACGTGATCAAGCTGGCCGGCGGTGAGCCGGCGAACTTCCTCGACGTCGGCGGCGGCGCCACCAAGGAGCGCGTCGCCGAAGCGTTCAAGCTGATCCTCTCCTCCGACAAGGTGCAGGCCATCCTGGTCAACATCTTCGGTGGCATCGTCCGCTGCGACATGATCGCCGAAGGCATCATCGCCGCGGTGAAGGAAGTGGGCGTGAAGATCCCGGTCGTCGTCCGCCTGGAAGGCACCAATGTGGAAAAGGGTCGCGAACTGCTTTCCAACAGCGGCCTGAAGATCACCCCGGCGACTGACCTCAACGATGCGGCGCAGAAAGCCGTCGCGGCCGTAGCGTAAGGAATCGACCATGAGCGTTTTGATCAACAAGAACACCAAGGTCATCTGCCAGGGCTTCACCGGCCAGCAGGGCACCTTCCACTCCGAACAGGCCGTCGACTACGGCACGCGTCTGGTCGGCGGCGTGACTCCCGGCAAGGGCGGCACGCAGCACATCGGGCTGCCAGTCTTCAATACCGTGCAGGACGCGGTCGACGAAACCGGCGCCGATGCGTCGATGATCTTCGTGCCGCCGCCGTTCGCGGCCGATGCCATCCTGGAAGCCGCCGATGCCGGCATCAAGGTCATCGTGGCGATCACCGAGGGTATTCCGGTGCTGGACATGCTGCGCGTGAAGAACGCGCTCAAGGCCTATCCGGATACGGTGCTGATCGGGCCGAACTGCCCGGGCGTGATCACGCCGGGCGAGTGCAAGATCGGCATCATGCCGGGCCACATCCACAAGCCGGGCAAGGTCGGCATCGTGTCCCGTTCGGGCACCTTGACCTATGAAGCCGTGTTCCAGACGACCAACGCGGGCCTGGGCCAGTCCACCTGCATCGGCATCGGCGGCGATCCGATCAACGGCCTGAACTTCATCGACTGCCTGCGCCTGTTCCAGGACGATCCGCAGACCGAGGGCATCATCATGGTCGGCGAGATCGGCGGCAGCGCCGAAGAGGAAGCCGCGGAATTCATCGCCGAGTACGTCACCAAGCCGGTCGTCGCGTTCATCGCCGGCGCCTCGGCCCCGGCGGGCAAGCGCATGGGTCATGCCGGTGCGATCATCTCCGGTGGCAAGGGCACGGCGGCCGCGAAGTTTGCGGCGCTGGAAAAGGCGGGCGTCACCACGGTGAAATCGCCGGCTGACCTGGGCAAGACCCTGGTCGCGCGCATGTCGTAATTGCGCATCGGCCGGCTGGACTGGCCAGATGCATCCGAGGCCGCGGCGCAATCCGCGGCCTTTTTTCTGTCCGGGTTGCCAGGCACCGCATTCCATGGCCTGCACTTCAACCGCGGGGGCGCAGCGCCTATCATTTCCGGCCTGATCCTGGAAAAGGCCGGTCATGCCCGCTCTCCGCATTGCCCTGGCGCAGTTTGATTTCCCTGTCGGCGCGGTTCATCGCAACGAGCAACGCATCATCGAGCTGATCGCCCAGGCGCGCGACAGCCACGGCGCCGAGGTGGTGCTGTTCCCCGAGCTGGCGCTGAGCGGCTATCCGCCGGAAGACCTGCTGTACCGTCCCGGCTTCCTGGCCGAATGCACCGCGGCGCTGCAGCGCGTTGCGGCGACGGTGCAGGGCATCGTTGCCGTGGTGGGCTGGCCCGAGGCGGCTGGCTCCGTGGTCTACAACGCCGTCAGCGTGCTGCGTGAAGGGGTGGTCGAACGCACCTACCGCAAGCGCGAGCTGCCGAACTACGCAGTGTTTGACGAACGGCGCTATTTCGAAGTGGACCCCGACGGCGAACCCTGCGTATTCGAGGTGAGCGGCGTGCAGGTGGGCGTGGTGATCTGCGAAGACCTCTGGTTTGCCGAGCCCCTGGCCGATTGCGTGCGTGCCGGAGCGCAGGTGGTGCTGGTGCCCAATGCCTCGCCTTTCGAGCGCGACAAGCACGCCCAGCGCGACGCTCTGCTGGCCGCGCGCGTGGCCGAATCGAACGTGGCGCTGGCCTATCTCAACGTGGTTGGCGGCCAGGATGCGCTCGTCTTCGACGGTGCCTCCGTGCTGGCCGATGCGGATGGTCATGTCCATCCGGCCGCCGCGGCCTTTGAAGATCACTGGCTGGTGGCCGATTACGATGTCGCGACACGGCGCTTCACGCCACGGGACTGGCCGTGCGAAACCGACGAGAGCCGCGACGCGCTGGCGTGGCGCGCCATCGTGCGCGGCACTCGCGACTATTGCCTGAAAAACGGCTTTGAGCGTGTGTGGATCGGACTTTCGGGGGGCATCGATTCGGCGCTGGTGCTGTGCATTGCCGTGGACGCACTCGGTGCCGACAAGGTCACCGGCGTGCGCCTGCCTTCGCGCTATACCTCGGACCTGAGCAACGATCTGGCCGACGAGCAGGCGCGTGCGCTTGGCGTAAAGATCATCGGCGTGCCGATCGAGGCCCCGTTCCTGGGTTTTCTCGATGCGCTTGCCCCGCAGTTCGCAGGTGCGGCTGTCGACACGACCGAGGAGAACCTCCAGTCGCGCTGCCGCGGCGTGATCCTGATGGCGCTCAGCAACAAATTCGGCGGTCTGCTGCTCACCACGGGCAACAAGAGTGAGTATGCCGTCGGCTACGCGACGATTTACGGCGACATGTGCGGTGGCTACGCGCCGATCAAGGATTTGTATAAAACAGAAGTGTTTGCACTGGCGCGCTGGCGCAACGCGATGGCTGGTTCGCCGGTGATACCGCCGGCCGTCATCACGCGTCCGCCCTCGGCGGAACTGCGCGAAAACCAGACCGACCAGGATTCCCTGCCGCCCTACGACGTGCTCGATGCGATCCTGTTGCGCCACGTCGACCAGGAGCAGTCCCGCGACGAGATCGTGAATGCCGGATTCGACGCCGCCACGGTGGATCGCGTGCTGCGCCTGGTGCGTATCGCCGAATGGAAGCGCCAGCAGTCCGCACCGGGACCGAAGGTGTCGCGTCGCGCATTCGGTCGCGAGCGTCGCTATCCGATCACTTCCGGCTGGCGCTGACAGATCGCAGGGGCACGCAACGGCATGTCACTCCATGCTGCTTGAAAAAAGGGACACTTCCGGTTGTGAAATCGTCAGCATGGCCCGTCCGCTGGTGCCCACGCCCTCGACGAACCAGTGGACGCCCTGGATCTGGATGTCCTGGGCAGGCAAAGGGCTGCTGAAAAGCCCCAGGCTGATCGCACAGGTGAAATAGCGGTCCAGTGGGATGGCGTAGTGCCGCGGCGGCTGAGAGGGTGTCAGTGCCGCCAGCGTGATGCCACAGGCCTGCACCAGGGCAAGTCCGGCGGACATCAGTGCCAGCTCGGCGCCTGGATAGAACATGCTGTCGGCAACCGGCCAGTTCCAGCGCGCCGCGCCGGGCGCGCGCTGCCCGGCATCCAGTGAGCCCACGCCGAACAGGTCGATGAAAAGCATGTGCGGCATGCCGTTCCAGGACGCGAGTGCAAACACACCGGCGTGTAAGCCCGGCGTCGCCGCCGTGCAGATATCGCTGCTGCCGGGACGGCACCCGGGGGTGCATAGTGGGTAATTGCCGCATCGAAGTGCACGGTGGCACGGCCGGACTGGCCGGCGCGGAGGGTTCCCATGGGCATTGCGTCACCGCGGCCGGCCTGGGAGCCCAGTGACAGGAAGGGTACGCTGAACCGGTTGCCGCCGATGGCGGCACAGGCGATCTGGCGCGCGCCCAGGTCGACGCTGATCTTGGCTACCCGTCCCGTCGTGCCAAAAAGCGGTTCCGTGCCTGCGCGAAACACCGCGCTGGACGTCGGGTCGGCCAGCGAGTACACCCGGTGGGAAAGGCCCGGCGGGCCTTCGTTGCACTGGTCGAAGGACGGATCGTCATTGGCGTGGATCACCCAGTAGGTTGCGCCCGCACCCGGCGAGGCGAGTGCAGGGCTGTCGGCGAATTCGCGGCATCCCCGCCAGGAAAGCGCGCTGGGCGTCGCGTCGCCGCCACAGGCCGCGCGTGTCTGCAGCGCACCGCTCCAGGCGTCGCCGCGCCGGCCGGGGCAGGCGGCGAAGCTGCTGGCCGCGTCAAACAGGCAGCCCTCGATGCCGGCCTGGTCATAGGGCAGTGACAGGGGCAGCACAGCGGTGCCGCGTCCGGCTTCGTAGTCGGTGCGCAGGTGCCCGGCGTGCATTCCGGCGTCGGATGCCCGCGCCAGGGCCGGCGCGACAGCGATGCCACACAGGAGCACGGTGGCCAGCCGCTGCCGGTATGCGAGGAACGGAATGACAGAACGCACGGGTTACCACTTCCGGCAGGGACAACGGTGTATCGGGCAACGACGTTTCCGGGTGCCAGTATCCCCCGTCCTGAACCGTGCCGGCCTGCGCCGGCACTGTTCGGTCACCGCGTGATGGCTCCCTCGGCGCGAGTGCGGAACCGCACGACGACTATTCCACCGAGAACGCCTGCAGTGTGACAGGCACGCGGCCGAAGTCGATGGTGTACTGGCCGCAACCGCCGGTGCCGGGACTGCTGGTGATCACGACGTAATAGGTGCCGGCAGCGGTGGGGGCCGCCATGGTTTCATTGGCGCCTGCGCCGTTGCTGGCGGCAACGTCCGTGCACGTGACGCCACCACCGCAGCTTCCCGTCATGTAGAGAATCGCCGGATCCCAGGTAGGCGTGGTGGTCGTCAGGGTAATCGCCGAGGTCGGGACATTTTCGATCGTTGCACGGTAGACCACGTCGTTCTCGGGCGAATTGAACGAGCCGCACAGGGTGCCCAGCTGATTGGATTCGGTGCACGTATTGCCAGTGGCGATGTGCTGTTGGGGGCCGATGGCGGGCACCGTCAGCGGCGAGGCGCACGACTGGGCCTGAGCGAGACCGGTGGTCATGACGCCCATCAGGGCGGCCAGCAGAACAGGGGCAATGCATTTCATGGAAACGTCCTGTCAGGTGGAAAGGCGGGATCATCGGCCAGCCCGCACGGCGACGCCGCTGACGCGGCACCCGGCGCGCGCAGGCCGGTGACCGTTCCAACGTATTGGCGTGGTGTCCCCCCCACCCGCCAGCAGACGAGGACGACGGTGAACACGCCCGCGTCGGCGGGCTCTGGCTGGCACCGGGCAAAAAAAACCGGTCGTTGTGCGACCGGTTTTTCGTTGCTGCTGCAGGTTTCGGGCCCGTCCGCGATCAGCCGCGATCGGTGAACGGAATCAGGCGCTTCCACTTGTGGCGCTTGGGCGGGAAGTCGCCCTTGAGGTAGGGGTGTTCCGGGTAGTTCAGTTCCAGCACGCGACGGGCGTCGGCGCTGAGCTTGTCCTGGCCCAGCTTGCCATAGGCTTCGGCCATCACCGCGAGGGCGTCGCCGGCCTGCGGAGTGCGCTGGTACACCTCGACGATCTTCTCGGCGCGATTGGCAGCCGCCACATAGGCGCGGTGGCGCAGGTAGAACAGGGCGATGCCGATCTCGGCCCGGGCCATGTTGTTGCGCAGGTAGATCATGCGCTGGCGGGAATCGGGCACGTAGCGGCTATCCGGATAGCGCTTGATCAATTCGCCGAAATCTTCGAACGATTGCAGCGAGAAACCCTGGTCGCGCCGCGCCTGGTCGCGGGTGACGTAGCGCTCGAGCAGCCCGGCGGAACGGTCGAAATTGATCAGCCCGCGCAGGTAATAGGCGTAATCGATGTGCTTGTGGGTCGGGTAGGTCTTGATGAAGCGGTTGACCGAGGAATAGGCCTCTTCTTCCTTGTGGTCCTTGTACTGGGCGTAGGCCAGTTCCAGTTGGGACTGCTCGGTGTACGCACCGAACGGGAAGCGCGCGATCAGGCGCTCATAGGTCTTGATGGCGCGGTCGAGGTTGTTGTTCTGGAGGGATTTCTTGGCCAGCGCGTAGACCTCGTCCACCGGCAGCGTTTCGACAGGATCGCCCTTCTTCGTGCGGGAGCAGGCAGCGGTGGCCAGCACCAGGGCCAGGAAAATCAAGCGGATCAGGGCGGAAACTCGCATGGTACGGCCACGCTCTGCGAAAATGCGGGCCGCGATCATAGCCGAAAGTATTGCGCCCCGCCCCGGCGAGCCCTAATCCCGCATGAATGACCAGAACCCCGCATTGACCCAGAATATCCCGCTGAACCTGGCCGGCCGCCGCTTCGACCAGGTACTGGCCGAGCTGTTTCCCGACTATTCCCGCTCCCGCCTGTCCGCCTGGATCAAGTCCGGCGACGCCCTGCTCGACGGCGAGGTGGTCGCGCCGCGACACCTGGTCAAAGGGGGCGAGCACATCACCCTCACGGCGGTCGCCTCGCAGGAGGTGCCGATGGCACCCGAGGCGATCGAACTGGACATCCGCTTCCAGGACAAGGACGTACTGGTCATCAACAAACCGGTGGGGCTGGTGGTGCATCCCGGCGCCGGCAACCCCGCTGGAACGCTGCAGAACGCGCTGCTGCACTTCGATCCGGCCCTCGTCGAGATCCCCCGCGCCGGCATCGTGCACCGCCTGGACAAGGACACCTCGGGACTGATGGTGATTGCCCGCACCCTGCGCGCCCATACCTCGCTCGTGGAGCAGCTGTCGGAGCGGGCCATGCACCGACAGTACGAGGCCCTGGTCATGGGGCCCATGATTGCCGGTGGCAGCGTCGATGCGCCGATCGGGCGCCATCCGAAGGACCGCGTAAAGCAGGCCATCGTCGAGGAACCCGCGGGGCGCCCGGCGGTAACCCACTACCGGGTCCGCGAACGCTTTCGCGCGCACACCCTGGTGCAGTGCAACCTGGAAACCGGGCGTACCCACCAGATCCGCGTGCACATGTCCCATATCCGGCATCCGCTGGTGGGTGACACGCTCTATGGCGGTGGCGTGAAGCTGCCCAAGGCCGCGACGCCGGAACTGGCCGAGGCCCTGCGCGGCTTCAAGCGCCAGGCCCTGCATGCCGAACGGCTGGAGTTTGCCCATCCGAAGTCCGGCAAGCCGGTGGCCGTCGAGGCCGAGCGGCCGGAGGACATGGCCCGCCTGATCGCCGCGCTGCGCGAGGACACCCGCGCCAACGCACCGGCCGATTCGGCGCGATCTCGTCGATGACACCACCTGATGGCTTCCTGGTTCCCGTCTGGGGCGCGCCGCCCGGTGTCCGCGCGGCGGTCACCACGCGCCTGTTGCCGGGGGTTTCGCGGGCGCCCCACGAGCATTTCAACCTGGGTACGCGCTGCGGTGACAATCCCGAGGACGTCGCAGCCAATCGCGACCGCCTGCTGCCCTGGCTCGGATTGGCCTCGCATCCGGTCTGGCTGCGCCAGGTTCATGGGGTCGACGTGTTCGTGGCCGAGGAGCCCGGCGTCGCGGGCCGGCCGCATACCGAAGATCCCGTGGCCGATGCCGTGTTTACGCGCCAGCCCGGCGTCGTCTGCGCGATCCAGACGGCCGATTGCCTGCCGCTCCTGATTGCCAGTGACGACGGCCGCGAAGTGGCCGCGGTGCACGCGGGGTGGCGGGGATTGGCGGCCGGCGTCATCGAGGCGACCGTCGCGCGGTTCTCCGTGCCGCCGTCGCGCCTTCGAGTATGGCTGGGGCCGGCCATTGCCGCCGCCAGCTACGAAGTGGGCGACGAGGTGCGCCAGGCGTTTCTGGCCGAGGACGCCGGTGCCGGTGCCGCGTTCGAGCCCACCCGGCCCGGCCACTGGCTCTGCGATCTCTACCAGCTTGCCCGGCGGCGCCTCGTGCGACGGGGCGTCGAAGCCATTGCGGGCGGCGGTCTGGATACCTTCACCGATGACCGTTTCTATTCGCACCGGCGGGGGCGTCCGACGGGGCGGTTCGCCACGCTGATCTGGATCGATCCGGCCGCATCGGCGACGGCATCTTCTGCGGCACCGGGCGACGCGCCGCTCCTGTTTCCCCGTTTGATCGGTCCGGCATTCGAATCATTGCCCGGCACCGTGCGCACCCTCCATACCCGCACCGGCCCGCAGCGGTACCGCGGTCAGGCCACGATTCGACGGGGGCGCAGCCTGCTGTCCCGCCTGTGCGCCTGGGCCACGGGGCTGCCACCGGCACTGGCCGACGCGCCGCTGGAGGTGGAGATCGACGCTTCGGCCGGGCGCGAGACGTGGACGCGCTGGTTTGGCCCGCACCGGATGCAGTCACGTTTGCGCAATGCCGGCGGACTGCTGGGCGAGCGCCTGGGATTGGTGCATTTCCGGTTTCATCTGGCCGTGGACGCGGGAAGCATCACCTGGACGGTGGTCGGTGTGCGCGCCCTGGGCGTGCCGCTTCCGGCGGCGTGGTTTCGCGGTGTATGGGCGCGCGAATGTGAGCAGGACGGCCGCTATCGGTTCGAAGTCGCGGCAGCACTGCCGCTGGCCGGCGAGCTGGTGCACTACCAGGGCTGGCTCACGGTGCCTTCAGTCTGAGCTGGCCGGATCGGATTGCGACCAGGTCGATGTCACGGCGAATCCCGCCAGGGATGCTTCGCATTCGGCCAGATCGAACAGGTCCAGGCAGGCGCGCGCGCCGACCGGCAGGGCGGCGCCGCGCGCCAGCTTCTCGGTGATGACCACGGCCGGCGTTGCCGGGATCTGGGGACCATCGCCGGCGCAGGCGACGATTTGCCAGCAAAGCCGTGCCCGGGCACCGTGCGCGTCCTGGCCGACCACTTCCACATGCATGGCGCCGTCCGCGCTGCCAGCGCCCAGAAACCACTCGCTCGCGCGTTTGAGAGCCAGCGCGTGCCGTTCCAGATGACGAACCAGGCCGGAGCGAACCAGCCAGGACAGCGCCCACAGACCGAAATGGAGCCGCCGCAGCTCGAGTCCGGCGCGGAAACTCAAGACCCTGAGCGTGGGGTAGCGCAGGGGAAATAAGGCAAGGTCTGGCACGTCGCAGGCGCCCATCCAGCGCGGGCCGACGGGTGCCGGATAGCGCCAGCGCTGCTGCGACTGCCAGCCGCGTACGACATGCCGACGTCCTTGCCGCAGCCAGGGCAGCGGCCGGCCGACGTAACTGAGGATCGCCGCCACCGTGGCCAACCCGCGGGGGGTCTGGTTGCCCGGGCTGATGCCGATATGGACCTCATCAATGCGGGCAAGGCGGCATGCGGCCGCATCGACGACGACGCCACTGAGCGCTGGAACGCTGCTGGCGCCGGTGACGGCCAGCTTGCCCTGGTCACGCGCCAAGGCGTCGAGCGCATCGAAATGGGCGACGTAGTCGCGCGCGTCGGCCAGGTCGATGTAGTGCGCACCGGCCGTGATGACGGTTTCAGCGACCGTGTGATCCTGTCCCTGGAACGGGCCGCCCGTATGGATCACGACGTGCGGACGATGTTGCTGAAGCAGAAGTGGAAACGTATCCGACTGGATATCGCAGCGCGCGGCCGTCAGCAATGCGCACGATGGCGTGCGTTCCCTGAGCAGCTGGCAAAGGGCCTCGGCCCTGGCGGCATCGCGTCCGACGATGACCAGCTCCCAGTCCGGATGACGGGCCAGCCGGCCGGCGATATGGCTGCCGAACAGCCCGTAGCCGCCCAGGATCATGACGCGGAACGCCGGTTGCGTCGGATTTGCCACAGATCAAGTTTCCACTCGGACCGGGGACGCAGTATGAGGGCAGATGGCTGCGGACATCGGCGTGCGTCAACGCATGCCGTTGAATGTGCCGGTTGAAACGGACGCGGCGGACCGCACATCGGCGGCAACTCCGGTCCGTTCGGACCTTTCCCTGTTTGAAGGTGAACTCATGCGCATGGACAAGCTCACATCGCGTTTCCAGCAGGCTTTGGCGGACGCGCAGAGCCTGGCTGTCGGCCGCGACAACAATATTCTCGAACCGGTCCACGTGATGGTCGCGCTGCTCGATCAGCAGGGCGGCTCGACCGCACCCCTCCTGGCCCAGGCGAAGGTGAACGTGCCCGCCTTCCGCACGCGCATTGCCGAGGCCCTGCAGGCCCTGCCGCAGGTGAAGGGCCAGGAAGGTCACGTCAACATTTCCTCCGAGCTCAACCGCATTCTCAACCTGACCGACAAACTGGCCCAGCAGCGCGGCGACCAGTTCATCGCCAGCGAGCTGTTCGTCCTCGCGGCGCTGGAAGACAAGGGCAGCCTCGGCGCGGCGCTGAAGGCGGCCGGCGCGAGCAAGGCGGCGCTGGAGGCCGCAATCGACGCGATGCGCGGCGGCGAGCGCGTGCAGTCCGAGGGTGCGGAGGAACAGCGGCAGGCCCTGGAGAAGTACTGCGTCGACCTCACGGCGCGCGCCGAGGCCGGCAAGCTCGATCCGGTCATCGGCCGCGACGAGGAAATCCGCCGCACGATCCAGGTACTGCAGCGCCGGACCAAGAACAATCCCGTGCTGATCGGCGAGCCGGGCGTGGGCAAGACCGCCATCGTCGAAGGGCTCGCCCAGCGCATCATCAACAACGAAGTGCCGGAAGGGCTGCGCGACCGTCGCGTCCTTGCTCTGGACATGGGCGCCCTGATCGCCGGCGCGAAGTTCCGCGGTGAATTCGAGGAACGGCTCAAGGCCGTGCTCAAGGATCTTTCCAAGCAGGAAGGCCGCGTCATCCTCTTCATCGACGAATTGCACACGATGGTCGGTGCCGGCAAGGCCGAAGGTGCCATGGATGCGGGCAACATGCTCAAGCCGGCGCTGGCGCGCGGCGAGCTGCACTGCATCGGCGCGACCACGCTGGATGAATACCGCAAATACGTCGAGAAGGATGCGGCGCTGGAACGCCGCTTCCAGAAAGTACTGGTCGGCGAGCCCTCGGTGGAAGACACCATCGCCATCCTGCGTGGCCTGAAGGAGCGCTACGCCGTGCATCACGGTGTGGAAATCACCGATCCGGCGGTCGTTGCCGCCGCGACGCTGTCGCACCGCTATATCGCCGACCGCCAGCTTCCCGACAAGGCCATCGACCTGATGGACGAGGCCGCGTCGCGCATCCGCATGGAAATTGATTCCAAGCCCGAGGAGATGGATCGGCGCGAACGGCGCCTGATCCAGCTGAAGATCCAGCGCGAGGCGCTCAAGAAGGAAAAGGATTCCGAATCGAAGAAGCGCCTGGCGGACCTGGAATCGGAGATCGCCGTGCTGGAGCGCGAGTACTCCGATCTGGAAGAAGTATGGAAATCGGAAAAAGCCACATTGCAGGGCGCCACCCGTATCAAGGAGCAGATCGAACAGGCGCGTCTGGAGCTGGAGGCCGCGCAGCGCCGGCAGGATTTCGCGCGCATGAGCGAAATCCAGTACGGCCAGTTGCCGGAGCTGGAAAAGCACCTCAAGGCGGCGCAGGAGGCGGAGACCCGCGGCTTCAAGCTGCTGCAGGACCGCGTCACGGCGGAGGAAATCGCCCAGGTCGTCGCGCGCTGGACCGGCATTCCCGTGTCCAAGATGCTCGAAGGTGAGCGCGACAAGCTGCTACGCATGGAGGACGAGCTGCATCGGCGCGTGGTTGGTCAGGGGGAAGCGGTGCGCGCGGTGAGCGATGCGATCCGTCGCGCCCGGGCGGGGTTGTCGGACCCGAATCGTCCTTCCGGCTCGTTCCTGTTCCTGGGGCCCACTGGTGTCGGCAAGACCGAACTGTGCAAGGCACTGGCCGACTTCCTGTTCGATTCCACCGACGCAATGGTGCGTATCGACATGTCCGAATTCATGGAGAAACACGCGGTTTCGCGCCTGATCGGTGCGCCGCCGGGCTATGTGGGCTACGAGGAAGGCGGCTACCTCACCGAGGCGGTACGCCGCCGGCCCTACAGCGTCATCCTGCTCGACGAAGTGGAAAAAGCCCACCCGGACGTGTTCAACGTGCTGCTCCAGGTGCTGGACGACGGCCGCCTGACGGACGGCCAGGGGCGCACGGTGGACTTCCGCAACACGGTGATCGTGCTGACCTCCAACCTCGGCTCGCAGCTCATCCAGGAGGCGGCCGGCATCGGCGGGGAAGAGGGCTATCTTCAGATCAAGGCCGCGGTGATGGGCGTCGTGCAGGCGCAGTTCCGGCCCGAATTCATCAACCGGCTGGATGAGATCGTCGTGTTCCGTCCGCTGGAGCAGGCGCAGATCCGCGCCATTGCCCGGATCCAGACCGCCGGCCTGGCCAAGCGGCTGGCCGAACGGCAGCTGCGGCTGGAAATCTCGGACGCCGCGCTGGACCTCCTGGGCACGGTCGGTTTCGATCCGGTCTATGGCGCCCGGCCGCTCAAGCGGGCGATCCAGCACCAGCTGGAGAACCCGCTGGCCCGCCAGATTCTGGAGGGACGGTTCCACGCCGGGGACGTCATCCGGGTGGATGTGGTGGCCGGGCAGCTGGAATTCCGGCGCTCCGGACCGGCCGCGGCGGCGGCCTGAGCGGTCCGGCGGCCGCCCCTGGCCGACCGCCGCGCTTGAAATGCGCGGCGGTGGCCTCACAATGCGCGCCGGACGGGGTCGGCTGCGGCCGGCCCGGGATGAACTTCAGGGTTTTGTTGCCATGCCTATCTACGAATTTGAATGTGCCGACTGCGGCAACCGCTTTGACCGCCTCCAGAAGCTGTCGGACCCCGATCCGACGGACTGCCCCAGCTGCACCCGGCCGTCGGTTCAGCGCCGCGTGACGGCGCCGGCCTTCCGGCTGGCTGGTGGCGGCTGGTACGAAACTGACTTCAAGAAGGACGGCGACAAGAAGCGCAACCTCGCCAGCAATGACGGCGGGAGCCCGGCCAGCACCGGCGATTCGGGCGGGGTGCTTGCTCGCCCGCCGGGTGCGACAAACCCGCCTGCGCGAGCACGAACTGATTCCGGCGGAGCCCGCTGCGACGCGCGTCACCCGCCTATTGGCCACGGGGTCGTATTTCGTTAAGGATAGCGATACGTACACTACGACCGTTCGGCCAAAGGAGAGGTGACATGATCGCGCGTACGCTTGCCCTGGCAGCACTGGTAGTGGGATCGGCGTTCAGTCCGGGCCAGGTCAAGGCCCAGGGCTATGCTCCGGATTCCATCGAGTGCTACAGCCGGGATTACCGTTACAACCGTTGTGAGGTGGACTGGCGCGATGCGCGACTGGTCCGGCAGCTTTCCGGCAGCCGCTGCGTCCGCGGCGAAACCTGGGGCATCAACGAGCGCGGCCTCTGGGTCGACCAGGGTTGCGCCGGCCTGTTCGAGGAAGCCGGGCGTCGCCGCCGTCGCGACTACGACGACGACCGCGGCGATCATCATGGCGGCGGCTGGCGTCCGGGCCACGGCTGGGACCAGGACATCCGCCTGCGCTGTGACAGTAACGACTTCCGCTACCAGCTGTGCCAGGTGGACGTCGGTCGGGGCGGCCGGGTCTATATCGAGCAGCAGATTTCCAACACGCGTTGTGTAGAGGGCCGCAACTGGGGCTACCACCGCGCCGGTGTCTGGGTGGACGGCGGTTGTGCCGCCATTTTCAAGATCGAACGTCGCTGGCGCGACTGATCAATACCGCCACGGTATCCCTGAAGCCCGCCGCATAGGCGGGCTTCTTGTTTGCAGCGCACCAATTTCCTCCGTAGGATTCGGCGTTTCTCGCCGCGGCAACGCGGATTCACGCCCCTTTCGGAGTTGTACGCATGCGCAGCCACTACTGCGGCCTCGTGGATGAGGCCCTGACCGGACAAACCGTTACCCTTTGTGGCTGGGCCGACACGGTCCGGGACCACGGCAACGTCGTCTTCATCGACCTTCGCGACCACGAAGGCGTGGTCCAGGCCGTGATCGAATGCGACAACGCCGATTCGTTCAAGACTGCGCAAAGTGTCCGTTATGAATTCTGCCTGCGTATCGTCGGCAAGGTGCGTGGGCGCCCGGCCTCGCAGATCAACGACAAGTTGCGGTCGGGCCGGATCGAGGTGGTGGCCGAATCGATCGAGGTGCTGAACGCGTCTGCGCCGCTGCCCTTCATGCTGGACGACAACGTCGGCGAAGACGCGCGCCTGCGCTATCGCTATCTGGATATCCGCCGGCCGGACATGCAGCGCAAGCTGCGTATGCGCACGCGCCTGGTGTCGGCGCTGCGGCATTACCTGGACGCGCGCGGCTTTCAGGATATCGAAACCCCGATTCTCACCAAGGCGACGCCCGAAGGCGCGCGTGACTACCTGGTGCCCAGCCGCGTGCATCCGGGCGAGTTCTTCGCCCTGCCGCAGTCCCCCCAGCTGTTCAAGCAGCTGCTGATGATGGCGGGCATGGACCGCTACTACCAGATCGCCCGCTGCTTCCGCGATGAAGACCTCCGCGCCGACCGCCAGCCGGAATTCACCCAGCTGGATATGGAATTCGCCTTCGTCGGCGAGCGTGACGTGCAGGATTTCGTCGAAGGCATGATCCGTCACGTGTTCAAGGAAGTCGTCGGCGTCGACCTGGCTGATCCGTTCCCGCGCATGACCTACGAAGAGGCGATGCGCCGCTACGGTTCCGACAAGCCTGATCTGCGTATCGACCTGGAACTGGTCGACGTTGCCGATGCGGTACGCAATGCCGAGTTCAAGGTGTTTTCCGGCCCGGCCAACGATCCGGGCGGCCGCGTCGCGGCGCTGCGCCTGCCCAAGGGCGCGGAGCTCACGCGCAAGCAGCTCGACGACTACGGCATCTACGTGCAGAAGTACGGCGCCAAGGGCCTGGCATGGATCCGCGTGGATGACCTGGCCAAGGGGCGCGACGGCCTCACCGGTCCGATCGTGAAGTACCTCGACGACCAGGCGATCGACGGCATCTTCAAGGCGGTTGGCGCGCAGACCGGCGACGTGCTGTTCTTCGGCGCCGGCCCGGCCAAGGTGGTGGCGGATGTCCTGGGCGCGCTGCGCCTGAAGGTCGGTCGTGACATGGGCCTGGTGCAGGAAGGCTGGCGCCCGCTGTGGGTGGTCGATTTCCCCATGTTCGAATACGACTTCGACGCCAAGCGCTACGTCGCGCTGCATCACCCTTTCACGGCGCCGAAGGTCGACGATGTGTCCGACCTCACCGCCAACGCTGCGAACGCGGTGTCGCGCGGCTACGACATGGTGCTCAACGGCAATGAGATCGGCGGTGGTTCGATCCGTATCCATCGCCCGGAGATGCAGAGCCGCGTGTTTGACCTCCTGGGCATCGGCGCGGAAGAGGCCGAGCAGAAATTCGGCTTCCTGCTCGATGCGCTCAAGTTCGGCGCGCCGCCGCACGGTGGCATTGCGTTCGGCATCGACCGCATCTCGGCGTTGATGGCAGGTACCGAATCCATCCGCGACGTCATCGCCTTCCCGAAGACGGCCAGTGCCCAGTGCCTGATGACCTCCGCGCCGTCGACGGTGCCCGAGCCACAGCTGCAGGAACTGCACGTGCGCGTGGTAAAGCCGGTCAAGGGCTGATCCGTCGTCGCATGAATGGCGACCGGGATGTGCGGGCCCTTGCCCAACGCACATCCCGGCGCGGAGTTTGTCATGGCCGCTGAGCACGTGATCCTGATCCACGGCGTATGGATGCGCGGATTTACCTTGTCCGCGTTGCGTCGCCGCCTGGAGGCATCGGGGTATACAACAGAACTTTTTGAATATGCCAGCGTGACGGGCCGCGCCACGTCCAGCGCGGCGCGCCTGGCCGATCGCATGCGCCGGCATGACGCGGCCGCTGTCCATCTGGTCGGGCACAGCCTGGGCGGCCTGATGGCTTTGCAGGCGGTGCGGCAGGGTGGTGAGCTTCCACCGGGGCGGGTGGTCTGCCTGGGATCACCGCTCAAGGGCAGTGCGGCTGCGCGGGGGGTCTCCCGTTGGCCGGGCGGATCGCAATTGCTCGGCCGCAGCCTCGACCTGTTGCGGGAGGGGCTGGACGAATGGCGCGGCGAGCGGGCTGTCGGCGTGATCGCCGGGTCGCTGCCGTTCGGGCTTGGCGTCGTCATCGGCCTGCCCAAGCCGAACGACGGTACCGTCAGCGTGGAGGAGACGCGCCTGGCTGGTATCGCCGATCACCGCGAGCTGCCGGTGACCCACACGGGCATGCTGTTCTCCTCGGCCGTCGCACGCATGACGGCGCACTTCCTGCGCGACGCCAACTTCGGGCCGGCCTGACGCCCCCGGCGCAAGGCCGGAGCGGCGGGAACATCAGCAGCTCGCGGTCATTCCACCGAGAACGATTGCAGTGACACTGGCGTGGTGTCGGTCAGGTTGACTGTGTCCAGGCCGATGATGTCGGAGTTGGCGCCCGTAGGGCCGCCGCTGGTGACCCAGTAGCGGAATGCGATGGCGCCGGTGTTGGTGCCGGCCGGCAGGCCCGTCAGCGTGGCCGAGAACTGGGTGTAGCTTTCCGGATAGTTTGCCGCGCCCACGCCGAGCGTGGGGTTGACCGTGAGCAGCAGCGTGGTGAACTGACCCACGTCGCCCGCGCCGCTGCCGGTGCTGCCCGTGGCGGTGCAGCCTTCGCCCACGCACAGCCGCACTTCCAGGCGATCGGCGTATTCCGAGCCTTCGGCCTTGGTCGTGTAGAACGTCAGCACGTTGCCGTTCTGCAGGCCGGTCAGCTGTGGCGTCAGCAGCCAGCCGCTGATATCGCCATCGGCGGCCTCGCAGCGGAAGTTGGCCAGCATCTGCCCGCTGCCCGCCTGGGACGCGAACAGTTCGATGTCACCCGCCTGGTTCCAGCAATTGGCGTTGTCGCCCACTGTGGTGCTCTGGTTGCGGGCCTGCCAGCCTTCCGGCAGGCCTTCGGCGTCAAAGCCTTCGGTCAGTTGCTGCGCGAGCAGCGGTCCCGAAACGCACAGTGAAAACACGGCAGACGCCATGAAACGGAATTTCATTCAAGCTCCCAGGTGGTCGTTTGGCACGGAAAGGGCGCGAAACATAACCGAACCTGACTGGGATTGAAATAATGCGGACGTTTCCTGGGAAAATTGATTCCAGGTGTGCTAGCGAGCCGGCTGGTAGCAGGGAATTCCTGCGGCGCGTAACAGCTACTCTGGTACGATCCGCGCTTTTCGGGGTTGGCGTTCCACTGCTGCGCTATGGCCGGACATTCCAAGTGGGCGAACATCCAGCACCGCAAGGGCGCTCAGGACGCCAAGCGCGGCAAGATCTTCACCAAGGTGATCCGCGAGATCACCACGGCTGCCCGCGCCGGCGGCGGAGATCCGTCCGGCAATCCCCGGCTGCGCATGGCGATCGACAAGGGTCTTG
Organism: Tahibacter amnicola; assembly: GCF_025398735.1. Lineage (NCBI taxonomy): Bacteria > Pseudomonadati > Pseudomonadota > Gammaproteobacteria > Lysobacterales > Rhodanobacteraceae > Tahibacter > Tahibacter amnicola. The sequence continues at coordinate 5,950,850 of NZ_CP104694.1, read as the reverse complement.
CCGTCAACATGACCAAGGACTCCATCGAACGCGCGATCAAGAAGGCCATCGGTGAACTTGAAGGTGCCGCCTACGACGAGGTGCGCTACGAGGGCTACGCGCCCGGCGGCGTCGCGGTCATCGTCGATTGCATGACCGACAACCGCAATCGCACCGTCGCTGACGTGCGTCATGCCTTTGCCAAGTTCGGCGGCAATCTCGGGACAGATGGCTCGGTCAGTTTCCTGTTTCACAAGCGCGGCGTGCTTTCCTACGCCCCTGGCGTTTCGGAAGACCGCGCGATGGAACTGGCCCTCGATGCAGGGGCGGATGATGTCCTCGTCCATCCGGACGATGCCTCGATCGAGATCATCACCGCGCCCGAGGCCTTCGAGGCGGTGAGGCAGGCCATGCTCGACGGCGGCCTCGCCCCTGACCACGCCGAGATCGTGTTTCGCGCCGATACCGTCATCCAGGTGACTGGCGACGCGGCGCGGGCGGTCGCGAAAATGCTCGACTGGCTGGAAGATCTCGACGATGTCCAGAATGTCTGCACCAATGCGGATCTGCCGGCCGACGCCTATGAATGAGCGTGCGCCGCGATGAGCCTGGCCCGATGAGTATCGTCATTCCGGGTATCCGGGGCAGGGCGCCGGCGGCGCCGCTGGCCGAGCCGGTGCGTGTTCTGGGTATCGACCCCGGTTCGCAGCGAACTGGCGTGGGCATCATTGATGTCGACGCGACAGGGCGCTCCCGTCATGTCTTTCATGCCACCCTGAGTCTGACGGCGAACGAGAATTTTGCCCTGCGCCTCAAGCAGATCTTCGATGAGCTGGGTGAGATCATCCAGATGCACCAGCCGCAGGAGGTGGCGATCGAGCGGGTGTTCATGGCCAAGAACGCCGACTCGGCGCTCAAGCTCGGCCAGGCGCGCGGGGCCGCGATCTGTGCGGTCGTTCACCGCGGGCTGGCGGTCAACGAGTACGCCGCCAAGGAAATCAAACAGGCGGTCGTGGGCGGTGGCGGCGCGGACAAGACCCAGATCCAGCACATGGTGGGTGTATTGCTGCAATTGCCGGGTAAGATCCAGGCCGACGCGGCGGACGCGCTGGCCATAGCCCTGGCTCATGCGCACACCCGCTCGACCATGCATCGAATCGGCATACCGCGTACCGCATGGAGGCGCAGGCGATGATCGGCAGACTCAAGGGCGTACTGGTTTCCAAGCAGCCGCCCTGGTTGCTGGTGGATGTGAACGGCGTCGGCTACGAGCTGGAGGCACCGATGTCCACTTTTTACGATCTTCCCGAAACCGGCCGGGAGGTGACGCTGTGCGTGCACTACGCCGTCAAGGAAGATGCCGTGAACCTCTACGGTTTCCTGCGCGAAGCCGAGCGCAGCCTGTTCCGCACGGTACAGAAGGTGAGCGGCATCGGTGCGAAGATCGCCCTGGCCGTGCTCAGCGGCGTGACGGTCGAGGAGTTTGCCCGACTGGTGCAGACCGGCGATATCGCCGCGCTCACGCGCATCCCGGGTATCGGCAAGAAAACCGCCGAACGCATGGTGGTTGAGCTGCGTGACCGGGTCGACGGCATCGGCGGCCCCGTGGCGATCGGTCTGCCGGTCGGTGGCGCGGTTGCGCACGACCCCGTGGCCGAGGCGACGGTCGCGCTGCAGCAACTGGGCTACAAGCCGGCCGAAGTGACCCGACTGGTAAAAGACGCCGCGGCGCCCGGCGATACGTCCGAAGCCATCATCCGCAAGGCGCTCCGCGCTGCCTTGCGCTGATCTTTCCTTCCCTCGCCGCGACTATCGCGCAACCTTGTGACGACCATGACCACTGGCGATTCGAACGACCATTCCAAGAAACTCATTGCTGTCGCCCTCGGCGCAGTGGGCGTGGTCTACGGTGACATCGGCACCAGCCCGCTCTACACGATGAAGGAAACCTTCGGTGCGCACGGCGTCGCCGTGACGCCGGGCAACGTGCTGGGCGTCCTGTCGCTGATTTTCTGGGCGCAGATTCTCGTCGTGTCGGTCAAGTACGCCACCTTCATCATGGCAGCCGACAACAAGGGCGAGGGCGGCATCATGGCGCTGACGGCCCTGGCGCATCGCGGCGTTCAGTCGAGTGCCCGGGCGCGCTGGTGGATTGTCGTACTGGGCTTGTTCGGCGCCGCGCTTTTCTTCGGCGACAGCGTGATCACGCCCGCCATCTCGGTGCTCAGTGCGGTGGAAGGCCTCAAGGTGGCCGCTCCTGCACTGGGGCACTACGTGGTGCCGGTCTCGGTGGTCGTGCTGCTGATCCTGTTTTCGTTCCAGCGCCGAGGGACGGCCAAGGTCGGCACCGTCTTCGGGCCGATCATGGCGCTCTGGTTCGTGACGATCGCGGTGCTGGGCCTGCTGCAGGTTTTCAAGACGCCGCAGGTCGTGATGGCGCTCAACCCGATGTACGCCGTGCAGTTTTTCCTGGACAACGGAAAAGCGGCCTTTTTCGCGCTGAGTACGGTAATCCTTGCGCTGACCGGCGCCGAGGCCCTGTATGCCGACATGGGGCATTTCGGCAAGAAGCCGATCCGCCGTGCCTGGTTCGCCTTCGTGCTGCCGGCACTGACGATCAACTACATGGGGCAGGGCGCGCTGTTGCTGGCCGATCCGGAGGCCGCCACCAATCCGTTCTACCTGCTGGTCCCGGCACCGCTGCTGTATCCGATGATCGCTCTGGCTACGGTGTCGGCGGTGATTGCGTCGCAGGCTGTGATTTCCGGCGCGTTCTCGGTCACGCGCCAGGCGATCCAGCTGGGCTACCTGCCGCGCATGGAGATCACGCATACCTCGCGCGAGACGATCGGCCAGATCTACCTGCCCTGGATCAACCGGCTGTTGCTGGTGCTGACGCTGGCGGTGGTGATCGGCTTCCGTTCGTCGACGCAGCTGGCCGCGGCCTATGGCATCGCCGTGATCGGAACGATGGCGATCGATACCGTGCTGGTGGTGATCGTTGCGCGGCGCATCTGGGGCTGGCAGCGGCACAACGTGGCCCTGCTGGGCGCGCTGTTCCTCGCGGTGGATTTCGCCTTCCTGGGTGCCAATGCCGACAAGATCGAACACGGCGGCTGGTTCCCGCTGGTGCTGGGCGTGGTCGTGTTCACCGTCATGACGACCTGGCGGCGCGGCCGCGACCTCGTCCTGCGCGAGCTCAGGCAGGGTGGCCTCGCCCTCAAGCCGTTCGTCGAGACCATCACCGACCACCCGCCGCTGCGCGTGCCAGGCACCGCGGTATTCCTTACCGCCCAGCTGGACGCCGTGCCGCATGCGTTGCTGCACAACCTCAAGCACAACAAGGTGCTGCACGAGCGCAACGTCATGCTTACCGTCGAGTGGCTGGAGACGCCTACCGCCGAACCGGAGGAGCGTATCGAGATGGTGCCGATGGATAACGGCTTCTATCAGCTGACCCTGCGCTACGGCTTTGCCGAAGATCCCGACGTGCCGGACATGCTGTCGCGCTGCGGTTCCGCGGGGCTGGAGTTCGACATGATGGACACGACCTTCTTCCTGAGTCGTGAAAGCATCGTCGCGACCGACCGCCCCGGCATGCCGCTGTGGCGCGACAAGCTGTTCGCGTTCCTGCAACGCAATGCCATGTCAGCCACGGCGTTCTTCCAGATTCCGGGCAACCGCCTGGTCGAGCTGGGTACGCAAATCGAAATCTGAGTGCTGTCCCGTGCGCTGCGCGCCGGCGGCGTGCCATGGGTCCGGTCGTCGAGGTGACTTCCGGGCCATAATAGTTCGCCTGTACCGCCGGGTCCGCCCATGAACGAACATCGCGTAGTCACGCCAGCTGCCAGTCGCGAAGACGATGCGCTGGAAGCCAGCATCCGGCCGCAACGCCTGCATGACTATCTCGGCCAGCAGGCGGCACGCGAGCAGCTGGGCATCTATATCGAGGCAGCGACGCGGCGCGGCGAAGCGCTCGATCACGTGCTGATCTTCGGGCCGCCCGGTCTTGGCAAGACGACGCTCTCGCACGTGATCGCCAACGAAATGGGCGTGAACCTGCGCACCACCTCGGGCCCGGTGATCGAGCGCGCCGGCGACCTGGCGGCATTGCTGACCAATCTGCAGCCGCGCGACGTGCTGTTCGTGGATGAAATCCACCGCCTGTCGCCGGTGGTCGAGGAAGTGCTCTACCCGGCGATGGAAGACTTCCAGATCGACATCATGATCGGCGAGGGGCCCGCCGCACGCTCGATCAAGCTGGATCTGCCGCCCTTCACGTTGATCGGTGCGACGACGCGTGCGGGTCTGCTGACCAGCCCTCTGCGCGACCGCTTCGGTATTGTGCAACGACTGGAATTTTATACGCCGGAGGAGCTGACGGCGATCGTGCGCCGCTCGGCGCGAATTCTCGACATTGCCTGTGATCCCGCCGGTGCGGCGGAGATCGCCCGGCGTTCGCGCGGTACGCCACGTATCGCCAATCGGCTCCTGCGCCGTGCGCGCGACTACGCCCAGGTGCGGGGCGACGGCATGATCACGCTGGCGACCGCCCAGGCCGCGATGGAAATGCTCAAGGTGGACCCGGAAGGTTTTGATGCCCTCGACCGGCGGCTCCTGCGCACGATCATGGAGAGTTTCGATGGCGGCCCCGTCGGTGCCGAGTCACTGGCTGCCGCGCTCTCGGAAGAGCGGGGCACGATCGAAGACGTGCTCGAGCCTTACCTGATCCAGCAGGGCTTCCTGATCCGCACCGCGCGCGGGCGCATGGTGACGTCCAAGGCCTACCAGCATTTCGGCCTGAAGCCGCCGCGTCGCCCCGATGCGCCCGGCGATCTGTTCGACCCGGTCCCATGAGCGCGGAACAGGGCTGGTCCGGCGGCGCCGGGACGCGCCGGAAATCCGTGTTGATTCTCGTTCAGCCCCGGGCAGGTAGCCTCCCCGACCGGGAAGCAGCACCAGCCAGGAGGGTGGCAGCGTGTCCGTGACGGAATTTTCTTGGCCCATAAGGGTTTACTGGGAAGACACCGATGCCGGCGGCGTCACCTACCACGCCAGCTACCTGCGTTTCCTGGAGCGCGCCCGCAGCGAATTCCTGCGCGCACGAGGGATTGAGCAGGAGCGCCTGCGCGCCGACAATAGCGTGGTTTTCGTGGTGCGCGACCTGACGATCGGCTTTCTCAAGCCGGCCCGGCTCGATGATGTGCTGCGTGTCACCGTGGCATTGACCGAGCGCCGGGGCGCCAGCCTGGTGTTCCAGCAACAGATCCTGCGAGAGGCCGACGCCAGTCTGCTGGTCCAGGCGCGCGTGCGCGCTGCCTGCCTCGATGCGATCCGTTTCCGGCCGCGCCCCATTCCTGACGATTTGTTTGTGGAGACACCCTGAGCATGACCGGCGAAATCGATCTGTTGAACCTGGTTATCCACGCGAGCTGGTTCGTCAAGCTCGTGATGATCGCGCTGCTGCTGTTTTCCTTCCTCTCGTGGATGATCATCTTCCGCAAGCACACGATGCTCAAAGGTGCGCTCGGCAGCGCGAACGAGTTCGAGGAACGTTTCTGGTCCGGCGCGGACCTGGCGGCCCTGTTCCGGGAAGTGACCGGCCGCGGCGACCAGATCAGCGGGATCGAGAGCATTTTCGAGTCCGGTTTCCGCGAATTCGCCCGTCTGCGCCAGCGGCGCGGCCTGGATCCGCGCACCATGCTCGAAGGCGCCCAGCGTGCCATGCGCGTGGCCCAGGCGCGCGAACTGGACCGCCTGGAAGCCAACCTCGAATTCCTCGCCAACGTTGGTTCGATCAGCCCCTACGTGGGCCTGCTGGGCACCGTGTGGGGCATCATGTCGGCCTTCCAGGGCCTGGCGACGGTCAAGGAAGCAACGATCGCCATGGTGGCGCCGGGTATTTCCGAAGCCCTGGTCGCCACGGCGATGGGTCTGGTGGCGGCTATCCCGGCTTCGTGGGCGTACAACCGCTACTCGAACAAGGTCGACCGCGTTGCCAACCGCTTCGACACCTTCACCGAGGAGTTCTCCTCGATCCTGCAGCGCCAGGCGCATATCGACGAATGAGCGCAACCCTGCGCCCGTCCGCCCTGCGTTGGAGGTCCTGAATGCATTCCAATCACCGTCGCAAACGCAAGAAGCTCAAGGCCGACATCAACGTCGTCCCGTACATTGACGTCATGCTGGTGCTGCTCATCATTTTCATGGTGACGGCGCCGCTGTTGAACCTGGGCGTGGACATCGAGCTGCCCGAATCGGAAGTGGCCAAGACCCTCAACGTGCAGAAGGATCCCTTCGTCGTCAGCATCGATGCCCAGGGCAAGCTGTACCTGACCATCCCGAATGCGCCGCGCGAAGAAATCGACGAGGCCGGTCTGTTGAACAAGTTTTCAGCCTTCGCGAAGCAGAATCCGAAGTTGACGGTGTACGTGGCCGGCGACGGCCAGGTGCAGTACTCGAAGGTGTACGACGCCATGGCGCTGCTGCAGCGCGCCGGCGTGCCGAAAGTCGGTCTGATGGGCCAGCCGCCGCAGGAACCCAAGCGCTAAGCGTCCGCAATGCAGACTTCCAACAGCGACAATCTGCGTTCCTTCGTCTTCTCGACGCTGCTGCATGCGGGCGTTTTCGGGTTGCTGACGCTCAGCGTGTGGTGGACCCGCAAAGAGATCCAGGTCGCGATTCCTGGCCCGATCATCGAGGCCACGCTGGTGGGGGCGCCGCGCTCCGCGCCGCCGCCCAAGCCCACCAAGCCCGCACCCAAGCCGGTCGAGCCCAAGCCCGTCGAAGAAAAGCCCAAGGTCGACGAGCCGACGCCGGAGCCGCGCAAGGAAGATCGGAAGGATCAGGAAAAGATCACCGACAAGATCGCGCTGGAGAAAGCCGCGGCCGACGCCAAGGTGCAGGACGAACTGCGCAAGAAGGAGCAATTCGAGCTGACCGAAAAGCTGGCCAAGGCCGAGGCCGAGAAGAAGCGCAAGCTGGAGGAAGAGAAGCTCAAGCAGCAAAAGGAAATGAAGGCGCGTGAGCTGGCCAAGGCCAAGAAGGACGAGGCCCGCTACATGGAGCAGCTGATGCAGGGCGAGGAGGCGCGCTCGGGCCAGGAAGGCCAGGATGAAAGCCTGGAAGCGGAGTACTACGCCGCGATCCAGAGCGCCGTGACGCTCAAGTGGATGCGCCCCGAAGGGACACCGCCGGGCATCCGCTGCACACTGGAAATCATCCAGATCATTGGCGGCGAGGTGACCCAGGCCGTCGTGGTGAGTCCGTGCAATGCCGACGAGCTGACCCGGCGCTCGCTGGAGCAGGCGCCGATGGCGGCATCACCGCTTCCCTACGCGGGCTATGAAACAGTCTTCAAGCGCAAGATTCGATTCGAATTTACTTACGACGGATGAAAGGCCGAACCGACATGCGAGTGACAACCTTTGCCCGATGGGGCGCGTTCCTGCTGCTGACGATGCTCGGTGCCGTGGCGCATGCCCAGGGCCTGAGTGGTGATGTGCCCACGATCGTCATCAGGGACGGCACGGAAACCGCCCACCGGATCGCGATCGTGCCGTTCGCCTTCGAAGGCGCCGGCGTCCCGCCGGAGACGGACGTCTCCGAAGTGGTCCGCATGGACCTGGCCCGCTCCGGCCAGTTCCGCACGCTGGAAAAAGACCGCGTCGTGGAATTCCCCACGCGTGGCAATGAGATCAAGTTCCCGACCTGGAAAATTCTGGACCAGCAGTACATCACGGTCGGCCGCGTGATGGACGCCGAAGGTGGCGCACTGCGCGTCGAGTTCGAGCTGTTCGAGGTGGCCAGCGGGCGCAGCATGCTGGGCCTGGCGATCACCGGCCAGCGGTCGGACCTGCGCGGCGTCGCCCACCAGGTGGCGGACCTGGTCTACGAAAAGATCACCAACGTCCGCGGTGCTTTCTGGACCCGCATCGCCTACGTCACCGCCGCCGGTGTGCAACCGAACATCCAGTACGCGCTGATGGTCGCCGATTCGGACGGCTACAACCCGCAAGTGGTCGTCAAGTCGCGTGAGCCACTGCTGTCGCCGTCGTGGTCGCCGGATGGGCGCAAGCTGGCCTATGTGTCGTTCGAGCGGGGCGATTCGGCGATCTATATCCAGGAAATCGCCACCGGCTCGCGCCAGGTCATCTCCAACCGCAAGGGCATCAATGGCGCCCCGTCCTTCTCGCCGGACGGCAACCGGCTGGCCCTGACCCTCTCCTACCTGGGCAACCCGGACATCTTCGTGATGGACCTGGGCTCCCGCGAGATCACCCGGATCACCAGCCAGATGTCCATCGACACCGAGGCCGTATGGACCCCGGACGGCCAGAATCTGATATTCACGTCCGACCGGGCCGGCAAGCCTCAGCTCTACCAGGTACCGGCCACCGGTGGCGACGCCAGCCGTGTTACCTTCGCCGGCGAATACAACGCAAAAGCCTCCATCGCCTATGACGGCAGCAAGATCGCTATGGCACAGGGGGCCGGAAATGTGTATCGTATTGCGGTTTTGAACCGGAGCAAGGGCAGTCAGGTGACCATGGTGTCGCCCGGCAGTGTCGACGAATCGCCCAGCTTCGCACCGAACGGGAGCATGCTGCTGTATGCCGCAACCGACGGACCGCGCGGCGTTTTGTACGCCGTATCGGCCGACGGTCGGGTGCGCCAGCGGCTTGTCCTGGCCGATGGCGATGTGCGTGAGCCGTCGTGGGGTCCGTTCCGGCAACGATAAATGAAGACGCCGGGTGACCGGCGCGTGCTACTGACCTTAGTAAATTAAGACCTGACCTTCGAAGGACAAAAGTCATGAATAACTCGATTCGGATTGCAATTGCTGCGCTGCTCTGCGTTACCGCCGTTGGTTGTAAGAAAGCTGCCAAGCCGACCCCGCCGTCCGATGGCGGCGACCGCAAGGAAATCACCCAGCCGAAGGACAACACCGGCAAGTACACCCGCGAAAGCCTGGAAACCGACGCCTGCCTGCGCAGCCGCGTGATCTACTTCGATCTGGACAAGACCGAGATCAAGGACGAGTTCCGTCAGCAGATCTCCTGCCACGCCGAATTCCAGGCCCAGTTCCCGGACTACAAGGTGACCCTGGAAGGCAACGCCGACGAGCGCGGCTCGCGTGAATACAACCTGGGTCTGGGCGAGCGCCGCGGCAACGCTGTGCAGTCGGCCCTGTCGTCCGCTGGTTCGCGCGCGTCCCTCAACGTCGTGTCCTACGGCGAAGAGCGTCCGACCTGCAAGGACCACAACGAAGGTTGCTGGTCGAAGAACCGTCGCGTCGAAATCGTCTACGCGCAGTAAGCCTCTTTGACACCGATGCGAACGTTCCTCAAGACCAAGCTCGGTGCCAGCATTGCAGTCGCGGCGGCCATGGCCGCCGCGACTGTTTCCATGCCGGTCGCCGCCCAACGCCTCAGCCTGGCCGAGCGCGTGGCCAAGCTGGAAGCCGACGCCCAGGCGGGCAAAGGCAATGTGGATCTGATCAACCAGATCCAGTCGCTGCAGACTGAACTGCAGCAGCTCACCGGCCAGGTCGAGCAACTGCGCCATCAGCTCGATGAGCTGAAAGAGCGCAACAAGCAGCAATATATCGATTTGGATTCCCGTCTCGGCCGCCTCGAAGGCGGTGGCACGGGACGTCCGGCCGCGGAAAATTCCGGCCAGCTCGAAGACATTCAGCTCGGCAACCCCAATGGCGCCAGCCCGGAACCGGCGCGTGCCGCCGACCCCATGCTGGACCGCGACGATGCCGCACTCGACCGCCCGGTCGACCGTCCCGTCACGCGCGAGCCGATCAACGCCGACGTGCCACCCGAGCCGCCCACGCGCCGTATCGATCCGGCCGGCGAAAAGGCCACGTACGACGAAGCCTTCGGTGCCCTGAAGGAAGGCCGCTACGCCGAATCGGCGAAAAAGTTCCAGGCCTTCATCGACACCTACCCGAACAGTGATCTGACCGCCAATGCCTACTACTGGCTGGGCGAGTCCTATTACGTCACGCAGAACTACCGCGTGTCGCTGGAAACCTTCCAGACGCTGCTCAAGGTCTATCCGGACAGCCAGAAGGCGCCCGATGCCATGCTCAAGACGGGCTACTGCCTGTACGAGCTGAAGCAATGGGACTCGGCCGAGAAGACTTTGACCAAGGTCGTGCAGAAGTATCCGGATACCACCGTCGCGCGCCTGGCCCAGGGCCGGCTGCGTGCGCTCAAGCTCGAGGGCGCGCGCTAAGCGCGTCCTTCCGAGATTCCGGCGGCTACGGCCATGTCGGCTGAAGCCGTACAGAACCCCGTGAACCTGGCCGCCCGGCATCCCGAGCGGCTGCGGATCACCGAGATCTTCCATTCGATCCAGGGCGAAGCCGACGCCGTCGGGTGGCCGACTGTCTTTGTTCGCCTGACCGGATGCCCGTTGCGCTGCGTCTGGTGCGATACGACGTATTCGTTTCATGGCGGGCAATGGCGGACGATCGACGAGATCGTGGCCGAGGTGGCCCGCCATGGCGCCCGGCACGTGTGCGTCACCGGCGGCGAGCCCCTGTCGCAGAAACGTTGCCTGATCCTGCTGCAGCGCCTGTGCGACGCGGGCCACGAGGTGTCGCTGGAGACCTCCGGTGCGCTGGATGTCTCTGCCGTCGACCCGCGCGTGCGCAAGGTGGTGGATCTGAAGGCACCCGCATCGGGCGAACTCAAGCGGAACCGCTGGTCCAATATCGATCACCTGCGTCCGCACGATCAGGTCAAATTTGTCCTGGCCGATCGCGCCGACTACGAATGGGCGCGTGCGGTTACCGCAGAGCATCGGCTTTCCGATCGTTGCCAGGTGCTGTTCTCGCCGGTGCACGCGTCGCTCAAGCCGCGCGAGCTGGCCGAGTGGATCCTCGCGGACCACCTGCCTGTCCGCATGCAGCTGCAGTTGCACAAGTTGCTGTGGGGCGACGAACCCGGCCACTGACCGCCCTGCACGCCGTGCGCAGGAATCGGCTTCACCATCAACCCGGCTGCGCGCCGCGCGCCGACCACGGGCAGACCTATGCAGAAACGCGCAGTCGTACTTGTCTCCGGCGGCATGGACTCCGCCGTCGTCCTCGCCATTGCCAAGGCCCAGGGCTATGCGTGCTACGCGCTGAGCGTCGCCTACGGGCAGCGCCATGCGTCCGAGCTGGCGGCGTCAGACCGCGTCTGCGCCCAGCTCGGTGCCGTCGCCCACAAGACGGTGACCGTCGACCTGCGCAGCATCGGCGGCTCGGCCCTGACTGCTGACATCGACGTGCCCGAACAGGGGGGCGCCGGCATCCCCGTCACCTACGTACCGGCGCGCAACACCATCATGCTGTCGATCGCGCTGGGGTGGGCCGAGGTGCTCGGTGCGAGTGACATCTTCTGCGGCGTGAATGCAGTGGACTATTCCGGGTACCCCGATTGCCGCCCTGCCTTTATCGACAGCTTCCAGCAACTGGCGAACGTGGCGACGAAGGCCGGGGTCGAAGGGGCCGGGCTGCGTGTTCATGCGCCGCTGATGCGGCTGAGCAAGGCGGACATCGCCCGCGAGGGCGTCCGCCTGGGCGTGGACTTCTCCGCCACTGTATCGTGCTACCAGGCCGACGCGGACGGCCGTGCCTGTGCCCACTGCGACGCCTGCCGCCTGCGTGCGGAAGGCTTTCGGGAAGCCGGGCTCGCCGACCCGACGCGGTACCGCTGACCGCACTGGCCGCCTGTCGGCTCGTGTCTGAACAATCCTGGCGCATCCCGCCTCATCCGCTTGTCTGCCGGCAGATCAGGCCCTACACTTCGCGTCCCTCGCGCGCTGGCCCTTCCGGCGCCGTGTCTTGCTTCCCCGTGGGCCGTTAGCTCAGTCGGTAGAGCAGCGGACTTTTAATCCGTTGGTCGAAGGTTCGAATCCTTCACGGCCCACCACTTCTTCAAACCTTCTCCCGAAAGCACTGGCGGACCTCTGTCTTCGTAGCCTGGGCAGACCCCCCTCGATCGACACCTATCCGGTCCCCTGCATTGCAACGTTTCCTGCGCGCCGCTTCGCGTCATCGATGCTGCGAAAAGGAAAGGCCCGCTATGGCGGGCCTTTGTCGGAGTCGCCTTGACGTCACCCTCACCGGTGCAGATAGATGGCGACGCGATTGTTGTCGATATCCACGACCGCGATGTCGGGGCGATTGTCCGAATTGAAGTCGCCTGTCACCAGTTCGCCGGCACTGAATCCGCCGTTGATAGTCACCGGAGGATCGAAACTGAAACCGCCGCGCCCGGCGTAAAGCGCGATGCTGGCCGCACCTGCGGATTCGAGTCCAACGATGATGTCGTTGTGGGCATCATCGTTGAAGTTCGCAACGGCCAGGCCATTTCCGGGAGCGGGCAGGGTGATTTCCGCCGGATCTGCTTCCAGCACGAAGCGCAGTTGTGGATGTGGCGTGGCGTTGCGATAGAACTTGAGTCGGTACGCACGGCCGGTGGGCGGTGCGTTCGTGTAGTACGTGATGGCCAGATCCTTGCGGTCATCGGCGTTGAGGTCGCCAGTGCTCACACCCAGGATATCGCCGTGCACCGACGCGTTCGCAGACACGGGAGCCAAGGAAAGCGCCGGCAACAGCCCGCCGGACTGATAGTGGTTCTGCAGCAGGTGCAGGCTGGTGCCGCTGTTGGTGACCACATCCAGGTTGCCGTCGTCGTTGAGATCGATGACGCGTGCGCGAAGGGGATACTCGGCGACCGGAACGCGTGGTCTGGCGCTGTCGGCGGCGAATGCGCCGCCGCCCTGCCCCCACAGCAGGGCAGCACTGGTGCGATGAAGGAAGGTGCTGCCGCCGATTGTATAGGCGCGATCCGGATTCGCCGGGTCGCTGTCCAGCGCCACAATGTCCAGCTTATTGTCGCGGTTGAAGTCAGCCAGCAGAAGGTCATTGATCATCGGGTGCCGGCCGGTGGGTTGCAGCGATAGGGTCTGGGAGTCGGGGGTGAATCCGTTGCCCCGGTTGTTGATGAAGCGTTGCACGGCACTCGGCGGCGAGCTCACCAGCAGATCCGGCCAATTGTCGCCATCGATGTCTCCGCCACCGACGGCGGTGGAGGAGCCTTCCGTTGGAATACTCCAATAGTGGATAAAGCTTCCATCGTGCTGGTTGACGTAGACGGCTACGGCACTTCTGCTCCTGGTCACAAGGTCAGCACGGCCATCGCGGTTGAAATCGGTTCCATACAGCAAGCGCGTATCACTGCCGGCGAAGGATTGCCGGGTATAGCCGCCCATCGGCAGGAATTCCTTGAATTCGTACGCAGCCTGCTGCGCGTATGCGCTGGACGCGAGCAGCAGAGTGAGGAGTGCAAAGGGTGATCGGCGGATATGCATGGCGGGAACACGGATAGTGAAGGTGGGGGTGCGGTGATGCCGGTCCGGGTACGGCCGCGCTTCAGTCAAAGCCATTGGCAAACAGCCGGTCGAGTGGATAGTGGACAAACACGCGCACGCCTCTGTCGGTCTGGACCGCGATGTCGGTTTTGCCGTCACCGTTGTAGTCGCCGCGGACCAGGCCTGTTGCGCGGATGAAGGGATCCGAAATGTAAAAATCAAAAAGTACTGGCGGATCAAAACTGAAGTTGCCACGACCGTAGGATATGAAGAACGGAAATCCGTACTTTCGGCAATGCATCAGGATGTCGTTGTTGCCGTCGCCGTTGTAGTCGCCGATGCGTGGCGTGGAGATCAGCTGGTCGCCGCAATCCCGGTCCATTTCCAGCACCTGTGGGTCGACCGCCAATGCGCCGGAACCGCCACTGTTGCGTAGTACTCGCAGGCTGAAAACGCCGGGATCCGTGACTGACGCGCGGTGCACGTACACAACCAGTGCGTCCGTAAACCCGTCACCGTTCAGGTCGCCCGGCGTGATGCCGGTGGCAAATCCGCGGTCGGGACGGCTGGTAGTGTCGTAGTTGAACGCGCTCTGCAGACTGCAGGCGCCATTGCTGGTGCAACTGGTCAGGCCTGCCCGCCCCTCGCGGTTGACGACCAGCAGGTCCGCCCTGCCGTCGCGCGTAAAGTCGGCCGCGGTGAAGAGGAACGCATTGGGGATGGTTGGAAAGCGCGTCTGCCCGGCGTCGAAGGGCGTCGTGGCGCTATTGGGCTGTCCCCAGGCGACCAGGCCACTCGGCGCAGCGCCGTCCATCGTCTGCCCGGCCTCGAAATAGCGATCCAGCGCAGCGAGGTCGGGGCGGGTGTCGCCATTGAAGTCGGCGATGACGGCGGCGTTGATCCAGGTGTCGGCGGTCTGGTTGGGCGGAACGATGACCTGCCGCTGGCGAAAGTTTCCGGCGCCCAGGTTGCCAATGACGCGCAACACCCGGCTACCGTTGAAGCTGTCGTCATTGTCGGCAAAGACCAGATCCGTACGTCCGTCGGCGTTGAAGTCGGCACCGGCCAGAAAGCCGCCGCTGAACACACGACTGCCCGAATCCCAGAAGGACATGCTGCTGCGACGGAACCGGCCGTTGCCCAGACTCAGAAAGAGCCGCATCGGTCCCTTCTCGGCGTTCTGGGCATAGCGCACGGCAGATACCAGATCCACGCGCCCGTCGCCGTCCAGGTCCAGGCCGCTGGCAAGGGCGCCGTCCCTGCCGGGGTGGTCGGTATCCGGTGCGACGTTGGACTGGTAGGCCAGCCGGTAGGGCAGCTCATCCGCGCGCAACGGCGATGCGAGCATCAGCGAGATGCTGGCGGTGGACAACAGGAAGATCCGGGGCAGTGACATGGTGTAAAGGGGCGACGCTGGCGTTATGCAGCGCCGGAAGCGTGCCCCCCTCGGGACGGCTTGTCCCGACGAAAGGTCGACGAAAATATTCTCGAACGAAATCAACGGAATAAATTATCCGTCGTCGACGGTTGCCGTTCGTCGCGCGGGAAAGCCGGTCTGGATTCCTGCGGCGAAGCCGCGTTTGCAGCGACCGGTGATCGGGGCCGAGGTTTTGCCTGGTGCTAACACAGGGCGGCGACGCCGGTCGAACGGGAAGCGAAGCGTTCTCAGTGCAGACCGGCCCGGGGAGCGCTGTCTGAGAGGTCCTGCGGGCTTACGCGTCCGTCCGGGTCGACGCGCCAGCGATCCAGCGGCCGGCCGCCGACCGACAATTCCACGATAACCGGCTCGCCGCCCTGCGCACGTCGGGTCGCGTCGGCCATTGCGGCCGAGAACGCGCGATCGCGACTGTAGTGGACGCCGGTGCCGCCGGCACCGTGATCCACCGTCCAGAGCGATCCCTTGGGTGTGATGCGGATGATCGAGAATGGCATCGCCGCCCCCTCGCAGTGCGCCGCCGTATTGACGAGTCCAGTCTACGAAGCGATTGCTACCGGTGGTATTCGGCAAAACCCCCAGGCGGCATGGCTGTCCCGTGCGCCATGGTCGGGTTCGCCGCGCTTGCGCCGATGCGGCGGACCACAGAATGTTCCCAGTTCCACTTCGTTATTGTTCAAGGTCTTACGCGGATTCGTTCCCGGGTTGGTCCCGCCAATCCAGCTGCGAATGGAAGGGGTTGGCCAGTAGGATCGCCGGTCATCGCAACCGCTGACCGGAGCTCACTCATGCATCGCTGGATACGTCTTGGACTTGCTGCTGCTTTCACGCTGGCCATGGGCACGGCGTCCGGTCACGGCCTGCTCGGCCATATGGACTGGTGCTCGGCGGGCACGGCGGTGGTGGTCAAGCAATTCAGCTTTTCCACGGCGGAACTTCGGGAATACCGCCGCTGCCTGCGTGACGGCACCTGTGCCAGCGAGACGCCCTGCGTGACACAGACCTGCGGACAGTTCGGCGACGACTGGTCGGTCGCCGCGCGCATGGCTTACTCCTTCTGCAAGGAGTCCGGTGGGAACATGAACACGGACCTGGGCACCGGTGCGCCGGTCGTCGAGGTGCCGGCCACCTTTTACGACCAGGGCCATCACCAGAACTACCACTTGTCGCAGGGCGCCGCGGGCGTCTGCGTCGTCTGCACACAGGAACCGGGCGATCGCTGACCGCCCGTACGCCTCACCACTGACGGGAGGGGAGGGGACGGGCCGCCCCGGCGGCCCGTGCTTTCCGGCACGGCGTGTTGCGGACTACTTCTCCGCCAGAACGCGGGCGAATACCGTGATTTCTTCACGGTCGTGGTAGAGCTGCTTGGCGCGCAGTTCCACCTGGCCACCGCGGCGGTGCACCAGGGCATGGATGCGCTCGAACGCCTGCTGGACTTCGGTGTAGCGCTTCTTCATGGGTAGCTTGAGGTTGAAAATGGAACGCTGGCACCAGCCTTCGGCCAGCCATTCGCCCATCCGCTCGGCCACGCGACGCGGCTGCTCGACCATGTCGCAGACCATCCAGTCGACGCGGCGCTTGGGCTGGTAACGAAATCCGTCCTCGCGCAGGTGGGTGACGTGGCCGCCGGCCATCAATTCTTCCTGCATCGGCCCGTTGTCCACGGCGGTGACATGCAATGCGCGACGGACCAGCTGCCAGGTCCATCCGCCCGGCGCCGCACCCAGGTCGACGGCAGTCATGCCGGACTTGAACCAGCGCTCGCGTTCCCCGGGCGTGAGCAGCACCTGGATGGCTTCATCGAGCTTCAGCGTCGACCGGCTGGGCGCATTGCGCGGGAACTTCAGCCGGGGAATTCCCAGTGGCCAGGGCGCGCACAAGGCGGTATGGGCAACCGCCAGGAAGCAGCGATCGCCATGGGGGAACAGCGCATGCAGCCGCCACGGGCTGTCGCGCACCAGGCGCGCGTCGCGCTTGAGGGCCTGCACCAGGGCATTGCCGAAGCTGCGGCAGAACGCGGTGAGCGCCTTGCCGTCATCCGTATCGGGCGATTCCACCCAGGCGTCGGCGACGGCGAAGTCCGTCGGCAGTTCAGCCAGGAGCGGCGTGAGGCGGTCCTCGCGCGGCAGTCCCTTGAGCTGGTCGAGTACGGCCACGGCCTGACGGGCGAACACGAGCCGGGGCCAGCCGATGGCCTGCAGCAGTGCTTCCGCCGGCATGGGTTCCACCAGCACGAATTCGGCGAAGCCCGCACCACGTTCCGTGCGTGCAAACCCGGCGACGCCGGCGTGCGCGGCAACGGTGTCGAGTTCCTGCGCCGCCTCGCCTTCGAAGCCGCTGCGGCAATAGACCAGTACGCCGCTGGCAAGGGGGTGGGACATTGTCGGGTCCTTGGGACGGATTCTTTGCGCACCGCGTGCCGTGGCCGGAAGTCTCCGGTCGCGGCGCTGGTCAATACATCAGGCCGCCGCGCGCGCTGTAGAGCGACAGCACGGCACGTGCGTCGTCGCGGCAGATGTCGCGACGCACGGCAATGCCGCGGCGTTCCAGCTCGCCGATCCAGTCGGCGGGCAGCGGGCCCTCGTCAAATTCGGTGAGTTCTTCGACGTCTTCACTGCGTGCGCCGATGAGCAGTTCGTCCACGCCAGCCCATACCGTCGCACCGTAGCACTGGCAGCAGGGCTGTGCGCTGGTCGCCAGCGCATAGCGGCGGCCGTCGTCGTTCAGGCGGAAGCGCTGGGTGCGGCCCTGGGCGGTCATGTAGGCCATCATTTCCGCGTGGGCCACCGAGCAATTGTGCTCCACGACGCGATTCACGCCGACGGCGACGATGGCGCCATCCTGGTCGAACACCGCGGCGCCGAACGGGCCGCCGGTATTCATTTCCACATTGCGGCGCGATAGCGCGATTGCCACGCCAACCCGCTCCTCATCGGAGAGGTAGCGGCGAGACTGGTCGATGGTGTCGTGCACCCAGGCGGGCAGGGTGAGATGGATCTGGGCGTAGAGCATGCGGCGCCGGCATCAGGGGATGGACGGCGAGTTTAGCGGACTCGCTGGCGGCACGTACCGGGCGGTGCGGGAGGCGTATGAGTTCAACGTGCCGCCAGGTGCCTGTCACGACACCTGGCGGACGGCGGCTCCCCCTGCGTGAGCATCGGGATTCACCGGCCCGGGCGTGGCGCCCGGGCCGGCAGGAAGCCCCTACAGTCGATCAATCAAAGCCGTTGGCGAACAGGTAGTCGCCGGCGGCAAACGTGGTCTTGTACGCGCTGCGGCCATGGGTGAAGGCGAACAGTTCCCACAGGCTCGTGGTCGGGTTCTTCTTCGCGATCAGCCATTCGATGATGGTGTTGGCACCACCGGCGTTCTCACGCAGCCAGGTCTGGCCACCGTCGGTCGTGACGAACACGCCGATGTCGGTACCGACGAAGATGCGCTGCGCATTGGCCGTGGTCGGATCGATGACGACGCTGTGCACCGGAACGTTCGGGATGGATGCGCCGGCCGTACCGTCGATGCCGGTCCAGGTCTGGCCGCCGTCCGTGCTCTTCCACACGTGCGGAGCCGTCAGGCCGCCGCCGAACGTGGCTGCGCTGTTGAACGAGGCATAGACCGCAACCACCGTGCGCTCATTGGGGTTGGTCTCGTTCTGGGTCGGATCGAACGCGATCATGCCGACCAGGCCGCTGCGCGGACGACCGTTCGCGCCGGTCGTGGTCGAGGTCCACGTGGTGGCGGACGTCGCGGTGGTTGCCGTGGTGGTGCGATAGAGCTGGCCCTGGCTGGTGCCGGCAACGACGAGATCCGACAGGCCCGGGGCAACCGCGTGGGCGCTGAACCGGTGTGAGCTGGTGAACGGCGAGCTGATCGACAGCTGGTTGCTGGAGGCCTGGGTCCAGTTGCCGGCGGCGTTGTCGGTGCGCCACAGGCGGCGTCCGCTGGTCCACAGGCGGCTGGAGTTGTTCGGATCCATGGTGAACGGATTGATGAACATGCCGGCGTCGGCGATTCCCGTGACGGCATCGTTGAAGTTGGCGCCGCCGTCGGTCGACTTCACGATGCTGATGCCGGTGAATTCGGCATAGAGCACCTGGGTGTTGGTCGAATCGACCGCCGTATAGCCGCCGTCGCCGCCGTTGATCATGTCCCAGGCATTGGGACCGCCGTCGGAACCGCGCAGGGTGCCGTTGTCCTGGGTGCCGCCAAAGTAGGTCTGGCTGCTCGGATACACGGTGCCGTTGTAGAACTGCGACACGTTGTAGCCGTTGTTGAGGTTGGTCCAGGTCAGGGCCGGCAGGTTTTCGTTGCCGCAGATCGAGTTGGAGGTGCCGGCGCTGGCGTCCGTGCCGACCGCCGCGGTGGCGTCATCGGTGCGGAAGATGCCGCCGTCGCTGGTCGCATACAGGATGCGGTTCGTGGTGCCGTTGTAGTTCGGGTGGAAGAACAGCCCGTGGTTGTCCGCGTGGGCGTAGTTCGGATCGGTGCTGTTGAACCACCAGTAGGAGGCAATGCCCCAGTTGTCGCCCTGGTCGTCGGAACGCCACAGGTCGATACCACCGGCCCACACGCGGTCCGGATTGACCGGGTCGACCGCGAGGATCAGGTCGTACCAGCCCTGGTTGTAGTACTCGCTGGCCGCGCCGTACTCGCACTCGAGCAGGCGGCCGTAGACCGGATTGGTCAGCAGCAGGTTCTTGTTGGCATTGGTGCCGTCGTTCTGGACTTTCGGCGTCCAGGTGGCACCGCCGTCGGCCGAACGCCAGACGCCCAGCAGGCCGTCCACGACCGTGCCCGGGGCACCGTCGCCGCCGGCCACGAGGGCGTAGACAATCTGCGGATTGGACGGCGCCACGGCGACCATGGAACGGCCCTGCGTGCCCGGCGTGCCGGACGACAGGACGGAGGTCCAGGTGCCGGCGCCCGCGGCGTCCGTGTTGCGCAGGATCACGCCGTTGGCCAGGGCCGAGAAGGTGGCATTGCCGCCGAACGTGCCGCAGGTGCCCAGGATGGTGTCCTGCGGACCGCCGGGAATGGCTGAGAGGTCGAAGCAACCGCCGAAGACGTTGATGCCCGAGGCACTGCTGTCGACGACCTTGGTCCAGGTGGCGCCACTGTCGAGCGAGCGCAGGATGCCGGTCTGCGTGGCGGCATACAGCGTGTTGGCCGAGTTCGGGCTCTGGATCAGGTCGTTGACGAAGAAGAAGTCCGAGTTGTCGGTGGCCGGCAGCTGGTTCCAGCTGTTGCCCGAGTCGTTACTGACGAAGATACCGGCGCCGCGTGCCGCATCGCCGTTGAATACGCCTTCACCGGTACCGACCCACATGCGGTTCGGGTTGGTCGTATCGATGGCCATCGACACCACGGCCAGGTTGCCGGCGAGATCGCTCAGCGGCGTCCAGGTGGTGCCGGCGTTCGTGGACTTCCAGACACCGCCGGCGACGGCCGCGGCGTACATGATGTTGGGATTGGACGGGTGGAATCGCAGCACGCGGGTGCGGCCGCCGATATTGCCCGGTCCAAGCGACTGCCAGGAGGACAGCTCGTTGAGGATGCCGTAGTCGGCGCCCTGCACGATCGAGTTGCGTGCCGAGGAATACCACGCCAGCTGGTCGGCCTGGCGGCGCGCCGCCTCGTACAGCTTCGGGTCCAGCTCGGTAGCGTCGGGCGGCAGACGCTGCTCGACGAAGAAGCGCTGCGCTTCGCGCGGCGCGTCAAAACGTTGTTTCGGTCCTTCCCGTTCCTTGCCGCGCTGGGCGGCGATCAGCAGCGCCTTGTTACCGGCGTGGGAATGGGCGTCGTGATCGGCCCGCAACGATGATGAAGTAGAGGCACATCCCGCGAGCAGTACAGCCGATAACGAACTGAGACCCAGCAACAGCTTGGTAGACATCGGTACACCCTCCAGAAAAGGACCGCCGTACCCGCCCCCTGCGGAGCACAGTATCGGTCGATCGGCGGAATGTGAGTCATACCACAGGCCGGCAAAAAGTAAATGTGCTTCACGTTTTCGGGCGAATTTTTCACCAGATGTTGGATATACTTGACAAATCGGCATGCGAAGCGCGACAGATACGACAAATGCTTCGCCGCCGTTGATCACATCGCAGTGCCGTCGGCCGCTGCCCGCATTCGGTACGTGGAATCCATCAAATAGGAGGATGGCATCCACCAAAAGATGCCCGTCCCGATGCGGATGTTTTCCCGAATGGGGCGCCTCGGATGGCGGTCCAGCCAGGCCGCTGTCCGGCTGGTGGCACTGCTACATCGCGGTAGTCGTCGACCGGCTGGAATAGTGCCGGCGGCAAGCCCGGGAGGGTCTGTCAGGGATGCGGCACGCCAATCCCGTACCGCGCCGCAAGGTAGGCGGCGATGGCCTGCGATCCGGCGATGAAGTGGCGGCCGGTAGCGGTGCTGACGCGGGCGCCCTCGGCCGTATGCGCTTCGCCGAGTACCAGGACGGGGCAGGATTGGTGGTCCTCGCCGATCAGCGCCACGATGGGTGCGCGGGGCTTGGGGAAGTCGACATAGCGGATATCCAGATCCTGGCGCAGCCGGGAATAGAAGCTCAGCAGGCCTTCGATCTGCGCGCAGCTGGGGCAGTAGAACGCGGTGTCGCCGAGGCGGGCGTCGCTGAAATCGGCGCGCAGCAGAAACAGTTGGTCTTTGCTCATGGCTTACCTCGGCCAGCGTGCGGCGCACGCATTCAAACCAGCATTCGTAAAATCCGGCGTACGCGGACCACATGCCGGACCACCTGCCGGTCCGCCGGGAGGGTGCGGCCGCCCGCGGCAGCCGCATCAGCACAGTGGCTTACTTCACCTTCGCCCACGAGTCGCGCAGAGTCACGGCACGATTGAACACGGGCTTGTCGCTACGGTGGTCGTAGCGGTCTGCGACGAAATAGCCGAGGCGTTCAAACTGGAATGCCGTTTCTGCGTCGGCCCGGGCCGCGGCCGGTTCGATCCAGCCCTGTACCACGCGCTTGGAGTCCGGGTTGAGGTGATCGCGGTAGGTCTTGCCGTCGCTGTCATCGTCGGGGTCCGCGACATTGAACAGGCGGTCATACAGGCGGATCTCGGCGGCAATCGCGTGGCGCGCGCTGACCCAGTGGATCGTGCCCTTCACCTTGCGATCGGCGCCGGAATGGCCGGGCCGGGTTTCCGGATCAAGCGTGCAGTGCACTTCGATCACAGCGCCCGATGCATCTTTTTCCAGTTTCTCGCATTTGACGATGCCAACGCCGCGCAGTCGCACTTCGCCGCCGGGCACCAGGCGGTGGAAGCCCTTGGGCGGCACTTCCATGAAGTCCTCGCGCTCGATCCACAGCTCGGGCGAGAACGGCACGCTGCGGTTGCCGAAGGCTTCGTTCTTCGGGTGATTCGGAAACGTCAGCGTCTCTTCGTGGTCCGCCTGCAGGTTGGTGATGACCAGCTTGAGCGGATCGATCACGGCGAGGCGGCGTGCCGCATTGGCATCGAGTTCCTCGCGCACGCAACCTTCCAGCACCGAGAACTCAATGACGCTGTTCTGCTTGGTCACGCCCACGCGTTCGCACAGTGCCCGCAGCGCCGCGGCCGGGAATCCGCGCCGACGCACGCCCGAGAGGGTGGGCATGCGCGGATCGTTCCAGCCGTCGACGAGGCCTTCCTGCACCAGCGCCATGAGCTTGCGCTTGGACATCACGGTGAAATCGAGATTGAGCCGCGAGAATTCGATCTGCTGGGGCGTACGCACTGGCGTGGGCAACCCCCGGTCGACCAGCGACTGCACCAGTTCCGGATGGCCCGGCAGGTCGATTTCGCGCAGGCACCAGTCGTACAACGGACGGTGATCTTCAAATTCCAGCGTGCACAGCGAGTGCGTGATGCCTTCCACGGCGTCGGAGATACAGTGAGCGTAGTCGTACATCGGGTAGATGCACCACGCATTGCCAGTGTTCTGGTGCTCCACATGGCGGATGCGATAGATCGCCGGGTCGCGCAGGTTGATGTTGCCCGAGCTCATGTCGATCTTGACGCGCAGGGTACGGGCGCCGTCCGGGAACTCGCCGGCGCGCATGCGGCGGAACAGATCCAGGTTTTCCTCGACGCTGCGGTCGCGGAAGGGCGAGTTGCGGCCCGGTTCAGTCAGCGTGCCGCGGTACTCGCGCACCTGCTCGGCCGTCAGGTCGCAGACGAAGGCCTTGCCGTCGCGGATGAGTTTCTCCGCGCACTGGTAGAACACCTCGAAATAGTCGGAGGCATGGCGCAGCTCGTTCCAGGAGAAGCCGAGCCAGCGCACGTCTTCCTTGATGGATTCGACAAACTCCACGTCTTCCTTGGTGGGGTTGGTGTCGTCAAAACGCAGGTTGCAGCGGCCGCCGAACTCGCCGGCGATGCCGAAATTCAGGCAGATCGACTTGGCGTGCCCGATGTGCAGGTAGCCGTTGGGTTCGGGCGGAAAACGCGTGGCGACCTGGCCGGCATGCTTGCCGGCGGCGCGATCGTCGATGACGATCTGGCGGATGAAATGATTGTGCAGTGGGGCTTCGTTATTCATGGATCGCGGGCCGTAACGGTCGCAAAGGCAGACCCGCGAGTTTACGGCCGCAGCGCCAAAAACACGAACCGGGCCGGCTCCGCCGGTCCGGCGATTCAGCCCAGGCGGCGACGCAGGCGCACAGGCCCGCGCGCGTCGAGAATGTTGACGGCCTTGCCGTTCTGGGTGATTTCCAGCAGTCCTTCGCGCACCAGT
The DNA here is from genome assembly GCF_025398735.1 of Tahibacter amnicola. Classification (NCBI taxonomy): domain Bacteria; kingdom Pseudomonadati; phylum Pseudomonadota; class Gammaproteobacteria; order Lysobacterales; family Rhodanobacteraceae; genus Tahibacter; species Tahibacter amnicola. The sequence continues at coordinate 5,927,320 of NZ_CP104694.1, read as the reverse complement.
TCGGCCGCGACCAGGCGCACCGGTCGCATCAGATCGCGCCATTCACCGCCAAACCGGGCGGCCAGGGCCTTGGCGGCGTCGCTGGGGCAGATGCTGGCGCCATCTCCACCGGCGGCCAGCAGTTCCAGCATGCACTCGCGCGTGCCGATGGCGAGCGGATCCTCGTAGCGGTACTTGGCCGCCTCAGGGGGCGGACCAGAAGAGTCGACATCATGGTCGTCGTTGGTTTCTTCGAAGGACGGGGCCGCACGAACGCGCGAACGCCGTGTGCGTCGACGGTGCGAGCGTCGCGGCGGCAGGGACGGTGGTCGTGGCGTGCGGGTCAGGGGGCATGCAGTCGTTCGCGCGGTAGTCCGATCAGGAAATAGGGCAGATCCATTACCGGTGCAGGGCGGCCGAAGTGCATCAGGCCAATCGAGGCCTGTCCACGGTGATGCGTCGCGTGGTTGAACACATGTAACACGAGCGATGCGAAAGGCATCGTGAAGGGTTCGCCCTTCAGATTGAGGTAGTCAAGATCGCCGGCGACTTGTTCCGGTGTCAATTTGTCCACAAACGGGCGCCATCCGCGACAAAATGCCAGCATATGGTCGCGCAATTTGTCGCGATCGGACTCGATTTCCTGGTCCAGCCGCGTGAAGGAATGGGGCGTGCCGGCCATTCTTGCTTGCCAGATCTGCTCGGCCAGCAAAATGTGGTTTAGCGTGCCATGTATGCTTTTGAAGAACTGTCCGCAGTCAGCGCGGTAGTCGTCGTCGGACAGTTCGTCCACCTCGGCGTAGAGCCGTTGCAGCGCCCAGTAATGGTAATCGGCCATCAGCCGCAGGTGCTGGTGCAGATCCATCCGGTCAAGCCCGTGGTCAAAGTGCTGAGCATACGCGTTTTGACCGCGATGCGAAGAGGGGGGTACGGTGGCGTTGAAAGCAGGAGACAGCGCCATGCGGATCGTCTACCGGGCCGAGAACATCATCGACGCGCACCTGGTGAAACACGCACTGGAAGACGCGGGAATCCCGGCGCACGTGGGCGGCGAATACCTGGTCGGTGCACTGGGCGATCTGCCGCTGCTGGGGCTGGTCAACGTGATGGTCGCCGATCACCACGAAGCGCAGGCGCAGGACGTTGTGCAGCGCATCGACGAGGCGCTTGCCGAAAGTCGCGAACAGGCAGCGATGGATCCGGGCTGGGCCGGCGAGGCGCTGTGACGACAGGTAAACGTCTGTGTCGCGGCGCACCACGCTGACGGTGCGGCCCATGTGCCAGGAATGCGGAAACTGTTCTTCTGACACTGCAAACGGTGTCAGGCAGGGCAATCGAACGAAATGTCCAGGGCGGGCCGCCTCATGACGGTCATTTGACGACGCTTATGCTCATCCGTAGCATAAGCCGCCCAGATATGCTCATCCTGAGCATAAGAGGTCGTAATGGCTACGCTTTCCCTGCTGCCCGGCGTGCTGCCGGAACTGTCGTCGGCGCTGCTTGATCGTTACGCGCCCCTGTATGCCCGCGTCCGGGACGTGATCCCCGAGCTGGAATGGCACACCCACCTGCCGTGGATCGACGCCATCCAGCGCCTGAAGAAGCAGCGCAACGCGGTGATCCTGGCGCACAACTACCAGACACCGGAGATCTTTCACACGGTTGCCGACATCACCGGCGATTCGCTGGCCCTGGCGCAGCAGGCGGCGCGCACCGAGGCCGATGTGATCGTCCAGTGCGGCGTGCACTTCATGGCCGAGACCGCGAAGGTGCTCAATCCGGACAAGACCGTCCTGATTCCGGACCCCGGCGCGGGTTGCTCGCTGGCCGAATCGATCACCGCCGAGGATGTGCGCCTGCTCAAGGCGAAGTATCCGGGCGTTCCGGTCGTCACCTACGTCAACACCTCGGCGGACGTGAAGGCCGAATCTGATGTCTGCTGCACCTCGGCCAACGCGGTGCACATCGTCGAGTCGCTTGGCGTGGATCGCGTGATCTTCCTGCCGGACAAATACCTCGGCCAGTACGTGGCTTCCAAGACCGACGTGAAAGTCATCCTTTGGGAAGGCTCCTGCGAGGTGCACGAGCGGTTCACCGGCGAGGAGCTGCGCGCCTACCGCCGCATGCATGGCGCTGTGCGCATCCTGGCGCACCCCGAATGCCCGCAGGACGTGCTGCGCGAAGCCGATTTCGTCGGTTCGACGGCGGCCATGATCACGCACCTCAACGAGCGTCGTCCGCGCCGGGTCGTGATGATCACCGAGTGTTCGATGAGCGACAACGTCGCCGTCGAGTTCCCGGATATCGAATTCACGCGTCCCTGCAACCTGTGCCCGCATATGAAGCGCATCACCTTGCCGCGCATCCATGACGCGCTGTTGCATCTCCAGCACGAAGTCGTGGTGGACCCGGCCATCGCCGTGCGGGCGCGCCAGGCGGTGGAACGCATGCTGGCGATCGGGCGCAAGGAAGCGGCCTGAGCCGCAGCACGCCTGAGTTGTCCTGCGGAGCACCTATGGAAGACACCGTCGTTCTCTACCGCCCGACTGGTCCGCACGAGCTGGAACTGGTCCGCCAGAGCGGCTTCCGGTGCTGGCCGCCGCGACTGCCGGACCAGCCCATCTTCTACCCGGTGACCAACGAGGAATACGCCGTGCAGATCGCCCGCGACTGGAACGTACCCGCCAGCGGCTCGGGCTACGTCACGCGTTTCCACGTGCGTGCCAGTTTCATGGCGCGCTATCCGTTGCGGTGCGTGGGCGGCAGCAGCCATACGGAATGGTGGGTTCCGGCGGAAGATCTGGATGCCCTCAACGACAACATCGTCGGCACCATCGACGTGATCCGTTCGTTCCCCGAGTAATGGCGGCGCTATTCCATGAGCAGCAACTTGCGTGATCGTGGTAGGGAATTCGACGTCATCGTCGTCGGTTCGGGTATTGCCGGCCTCAGCGCCGCGCTGGCCGCCGCGCCGCGCCGTGTAGCCGTAGTGACCCGTGGCGAACTGGCACGCGACGGCGCGAGCACCTGGGCCCAGGGTGGAATCGCCGCCGCGCTCGCGGCAGACGACAGCCCGGCATTGCACGCGCGTGACACGATGGCTGCCGGCGCGCACCTCAACAACACCGCCAGTGTGCGGCGCCTCGTCGAAGCGGCGCCGGCCGCGATTGCCTGGCTGGACGCACTGGGCGTGGACTTCGACCGCGCCGGCACCGGCTACGCGCTCGGACGCGAGGCGGCGCACTCGCGCGCGCGCATCGTGCATGCCTGCGGCGATGCCAGTGGCGCCGAGGTGATGCGCGGTCTTGCGGCCGCCGCGCGTTCGGCGGCACATGTCCACCTTTTTGAGTACTGCCAGGCGATGGCGCTGCTGCAACGCGACGGACAGACCGTCGGCCTGCGTGTGCAGCACCGCACGGAAGTCGCGACGCTGCACGCGCCCGCTGTTATCCTGGCCACCGGCGGCGTCGGGGCGTTGTACCGCTACACCACCAATCCGGCCACAGCGGATGCGTCCGGACTGGCCCTGGCATTGGCCGCCGGCGCCGCGGTGGCGGATATGGAGTTCGTGCAGTTCCATCCCACGGCACTGGCGCCGGTCGGCGATCACAGCGGCCAGTTGCCGCTGCTCACCGAGGCCCTGCGTGGCGCGGGCGCCGTTTTGCTCAATCGCAGTGGCCGGCGCTTCATGCTGGCGCATTCGCCTGATGCGGAGCTGGCGCCGCGCGACGTGGTGTCGCGTGCCGTGTGGGCCGAGCTTGAACGCGGCGAACGCGTCGTACTCGATGCAACGCGTGCCGTCGGTGCGGCTTTTCCGGAGAAGTTCCCGACGGTGTTCGCCAGCTGCCAGGCGCGCGGCATTGATCCGCGGCGCGAACCGATTCCGGTGGTACCCGCGCAGCATTACCACATGGGCGGCGTGCGCGTAGATGCCGACGGTGCGACGACCGTGCCCGGACTCTACGCAGTCGGCGAGGTGGCGTGCACGGGTGTGCACGGTGCCAATCGCCTGGCCAGCAATTCGCTGCTCGAAGGGCTTGTCTTCGGCCGCGCACTGGGACAGCGGCTGGCGCTGTCGGACGCCGCTGCGCCATCCGGCGAGTCGTCAGCGGATCTCGATGCGGCGCACCTGGAACCCGTCCCGGCGCAGATCGACACCGCGATTCGTGACCTGATGTGGCGCCATGCGGGCCTGGTCCGTGACGCGGCGGGCCTGGCCCTGGCCTCGGCCAGCCTGGTTCGCCTTGCCGACACAACCCGCCACCCGGCGGCGCTGGGCCGCATCCGCGTGGCGCAGGAGATCATCGTAGCCGCGCAGCGGCGCACGTATTCCATCGGAGGCCACTTTCGTCGCGACGCCGTACAGGTCGCCGCCGGCTGAACGAGGGGCAACACGGGCGGCCACACCGTCAACAGGCTAGCGGGAGTGGCGTTTTCCGGAAGTACCAGCAACCGCTGGTCAACCGGGAACCTCACCATGAAACGTGTCCTTTTCGCCCTGGCCGTGCTGCTTGCCGCCAGCTCCGTCGCGCAGGCCGCCGGGTGCCCGCGGGTGGATGCCCGCCAGGCGCATCAGCACCACCGCATCGTGGCCGGCGAACACTCGGGCCAGCTCACCGCCCGGGAATCGCACGCGCTGCGCAGCCAGCAGCGCCACATCCGTGCGTTCGAACGCAATGCCCGCGCCGACGGGTATCTGGGGCCGGCGGAGCGCATCCGCCTGGAACAGATGCAGGATCGCGCCAGCCGCTCGATTTACCGCCAGAAGCACGATCGCCAGACCCGGCGTTGAACCGGCTGCAGGCATCGTCCCGGCTCCGGCCGGGACCTGCCAAAGTCGCATGCGCGTCGCCGTACCCCCTCTGTTACGCTCGCGGATCCGCATGGCGCAGGCCGGCACACGTTGCCGGTGTGGCGGAACGCCGGCACTCGCAGCCGGCCGTTCCGATGCCTTTCCGCCGTGCCTTCCCTGGTGCGTTCGCGCGGAGTACGACATGACGTCATCAACCCGGCCGACACTCGTCATCGGCAACAAGAATTTTTCTTCCTGGTCGCTGCGGCCCTGGCTGCTGCTCAAGCATTTTGACGTCGACTTCGCCGAAATCCGGCTGCCGCTGGATACGCCGGAGTTCTACGCCACCATCGGCCGCTATTCGCCCACGGGCCGCGTGCCGGTCCTGCAGGATGGCGAGCTGGTCGTGTGGGATTCGCTGGCGATCCTGGAGTACAGCAACGAACGCTGGCTCGAGGGTGCCGGCTGGCCGGCCGACCGCGCGACGCGGGCGCATGCGCGGGCCGTCAGTGCCGAAATGCATTCAGGATTCCAGGCCCTGCGCAGCGAATGCCCGATGGATTGCGTGCGGCGCACGCGCGACCCGATCAGCGCGGAGGCGCGCCGGGACGTTGACCGCATCGCCACGCTCTGGCGTGACTGCCGTAACCGTTACGGCGGGCCGTTCCTGTTCGGCGGATTCAGCATTGCCGATGCGATGTACGCGCCGGTCGCGCTGCGCATTACCAGCTACGGTATCGATGTGGGGCCGATCGAACGCGAGTATGTCGGTGCGCTGCTTGGCCTGCCGGCGCTCAAATCCTGGCTGGCCGACGCCGAGGCCGAGCAGCGCAACGCCCACAAGGCCACCCGATGAACCCGGTGCCGCGGCCGGCGCTGCTGGCCATGGTCGCGGGCGCCGCGCTGATCTCCACCACCGGGATCTTCGTCAAATACGCGCACGTTGCGCCGAGCGTATCGGCGTTCTACCGCATGGGTTTTGGTGGTGTGATGCTGCTGGGCATCCTGCTGGCGCAGGGACAGTGGCGCAGCCCGACGCGGCGTGATCTTGCCTGGATGGCCTTTCCGGCAGTTGCCTTTGCCGTCGACCTGCTGCTGTGGCATCGGAGCATCCGCGACGTGGGCCCGGGTCTTGCGACCCTGCTGGGCAATTTCCAGGTCTTCGTAATGGCCCTGGGCGGGGTGTGGCTGTATCGCGAGCGCCTGGGGTCGCCATTCCTGGCTGGTCTTGCGTTGGCCTTCGCCGGCTTGTGGATGCTGATCGGCCGCAACTGGTCGATGGTCGACGCGCAATACCGCCTGGGAGTGATCTACGGGATTCTCACGGGCATTGCCTATGCCGCCTACATGCTCAGCTTCCGCCATGCGCAGAAGGAGAAGCTGGGCGCCTCGCCGGCCTTTCTGCTGTGCCTGAACTCGTTGCTGTGTGCCGGTGTGCTCGCCGTGGCGATCGGCGTGGAGGGGAACAGTTTCGCGATTCCCGACCTGCAATCGCTCGGCGCACTGCTGGCGCTGGCCCTGTTCGGCCAGGTGCTGGGCTGGCTGCTGATCGCCCGCGCCATGCCCCAGCTGCCGGCTTCCCTGGTGGGCCTGCTCCTGCTGCTGCAGCCCGGACTTTCCTTCGTCCTCGATGTGATCCTGTTCGCGCGGCCGACCGTCCAATGGGACTGGATCGGCCTGGTCGTCTCCCTGGCTGGCATCTTCGTGGCCAGCGCATTCACCGCGCGGCGCGCCTGAGCTATTGACGCCCGGCACGCCGGCGACGTGGTGCAATATCCTGGCGTCCGTGCCGGTCCTGTGGCCGAAGAGGAGAGAAACACATGCTCGGAATCGGAGCCTTCAAGCAACGCATGGTTGAGCCCGCTGCCGCCCTCGCCGGCCGCGATACCCCGATGCCCCTGGTGAATCATCACTACGTCAATGGCCATCCCCTGCGCGGCTCGTTCGAGGGGATGGCACGGCTGCAGGTCGGCATGGGCTGCTTCTGGGGCGCCGAACGCAAGTTCTGGAGCCTGCCCGGTGTCTACAGCACGGCCGTGGGCTACGCGGGCGGCTACACGCCGAATCCGACCTACGAGGAAGTCTGCTCCGGACAGACCGGCCACACGGAAGTCGTGCTGGTGGTCTATGACGAAAGTGTCGTCTCGCTGGAACACCTCCTGGCCGTATTCTGGGAGAACCACGATCCGACCCAGGGCATGCGCCAGGGCAACGATCGTGGCACCCAGTACCGTTCGGCAATCTACTGCAGCGACGCTGACCAGCATGCGCGCGCGCTGCGTTCGCGTGACGCCTTCCAGCGTGCGCTGGGCGTCGCCGGGTACGGCGCGATCACGACGGAGATCCGCCAGGACGTTTCGTTTTACTACGCCGAGGACTACCACCAGCAGTACCTGGCGAAAAATCCCGACGGTTACTGCGGGCTTGGTGGCACGGGCGTCAGCTGCCCGGTCGGCGTCCCGACCGCGTCACAGGTGCTGTAAAACTGTCCAGGTGTACGCAATGCAGCATTGTGGTCAGGCGCCCGGCGGCTCGATCGAAAACGATTCGACATAGATCAGTTCGCAGGCGCCGGCGCCGCTGTCGGCGCGGGTCATCGAGCTGGTCCAGTGGCCGCCTTTGCCGTCCGTGACGCTGACGAGGAATCCCTCGAAGCGCACCACGTCGCCGGTGCGCGCCCGGCGGATCAGCCGGTCCACGCCCGCGTCGGCAGGGATGAGATGCATATTGGCGCTCGATTCGATGATCTCGCGCTGCGGAATCGGGAACTCCTTCACCTTCCACCAGTAGAAACGGTTGGACTGGGAGATCGCGACGTCCTTGAGGACGTCCGAATCCGACATACGTCCCCAGCCTAGCGCAAGATCGACCGGCACCAGGCTGGCCAACGGATCGAAACGATAGGTTTCGCTGGAGAGCACGCGCGCGGTGATGGCAAATCGGGCTTTGGGCGTGAGCTGCATCCCGGCGATATCGGGCAAGACCGGAGCGGGTCCGGCAAGTTCGGACTGGTGCGGGATGTCAGGCGCCAGTACACCGGGGCCGCGGTCGTGCGTGCCCCGACCGGAAAGCAGGGCACCGGCTACGCCGATGCACAGAGCGGCGACCAACCACTTCTGATGAGTTCGCATCAACCGGCATTATCGGCAATGCGCGGTGGCCGTACCCGTGCCAGTTGGCCCGGTGCAGTGCCCGGCGCCCGGCAGCATCAACCCAGCGTGATATGCGTCTGGATGGCAGTCTTGCCCGCGAGGTTGTTGGCGAAGTCGTCCAGCGCCGCATTGTTGGCCGCCCGGGCGGTCAGGCGGCACCAGGTGGCAAAGGTGTCGGCGTGGATATGGGCCTTCACGGCGTGCATGCCCTTGGCCTCGAGGCCGCGGATGGCCTGCTCCGCATCGTCGAGCCAGTCGTCGTAGGTGCCGCGCCAGGTCCGGTCCGGCACCAGTGACCGGATCTGGTCGTAGTCGTCGCGCGAAAACCACGCGATCGCGACGTCGGATGTGTGCATGACGCCCCCCGGAACCGCCCGCGGCGATTCGACCATCCCGGTTGGGATTTTCCGGCAAAGGGGACAATAACGCGCGTTGGCGACCCCGGGTGTAAGAAAAGTTTTCGCTGGACGGCAGTGGCCGGCTGACGAACGGGAGCGGCCGGATAACCGGCAACGGGCTTTTCCCTCGGCCGACAGGGTTCGGCACGAATCTGCCCCGAAACGGCCACAGGCCGGTGCGCCAATAGCGCCGTCCGGCAAGATGGCTTGCCTGGACCGGCGCAGTCGGGAACCATTGCCTGACACGCCGCGGAGCCAGCGGCGTGACCTCGCCGCACCTCATTGGGGAAATTCGATGGATCTGCTTCGCGCGATCGCGCGTCTGCCGCTGCTGCTCGTGGTCGGGCTGTGGCGCCTGTTGTCGTTTGTGTTGCTGCTGCTCGGACGCCTGCTGTCCGTTTTTGTCGGACGCGTGTCGTGGCAGGCGCCCGGATGGATGCTGGCCGCCGAGCGCGGCGGGCTGGCGGCCTACAACGGGGTGCGGGCGCGGCCGGGGACGACTTTGGGCGTGCTGGGCGGCGTCGCGGTCGTGGCAGCCGCAGGCTGGTTCGGCTACGTCGCCTGGCGTGACCGTCCACGGCCGCCGGAGCCGGTACCGGCCACCTTCAAGGTGATGGCGCCGCCGGTCACGCGCTTCCAGGACGACGGCACCGTCGTGACGAGCCCGTTGAATGTGCAGTTTTCGGCGTCCGTGGCGCGGATCGAACAGGTTTCCAAGGATGTCACCGAGGGCGTGCGCATCGAACCGCCGGTGGAAGGCACCTGGCACTGGAACAACGACCGCTTCCTGACGTTCCGGCCGAAGAACGACTGGCCGATCGGCGCCAGCTACACCGTCCATTTCGACAAGGCCGTGCTGTTCCCACCGCAGGTGCGCATCGGCGAGGACCAGTTCGAGTTCCGCACGGCGCCCTTCGTCGCCAAGATTGCCAACACCGAGTTCTACCAGGACCCGGAAGACGCGGCGATGAAGAAGACCATCGCCCACGTGACGTTCTCGCATCCGGTGGATCCCGCCGAATTCGAAAAGCACATCACGCTGACGCTTTTGACCTACGACGCGAAGGCCAAGCCCAATCCCAAGGCCGAGCCGCGCAAGGCGGTGGTCAATTACGACAAGTACAAACTGGCGGCCTGGGTGCACTCTGAACCGCTCGCACTGCCCAAGGATTCGACCACCCTGGAAATCACCATCGACAAGGATCTTGCCGCTGCGCAGGGCGGCAAGCCCCTGGACAAGGCACTCAGCGCCAAGATTTCCGTGCCGGGCCTCTACAGCCTGGGCCTGTCCGGTATCGACGCCACCCTGGTGGATAACTCCCAGTTCGAGCCCGAACAGGTATTGATGTTCAACCTGTCGCACGCCGTGGGCGAAAAACCCATGGTGAGCAGCACCAAGGCGTGGCTGTTGCCCGTCACCAACCCGTTCGCGCCCGAAGACCGGCGTGAGGAGACCTGGGACTGGTCCTACGGCGATGTCGACATGAAGGTGCTCAAGGTCGCCCAGCCGCTGGACCTGGAGCCTGTCGCGGCGGAGCTGGAATATTCCACCACGCACAGCTTCAAGTACCACGCCGATCCTGGCCGCTACGTCTACGTGCAGGTCGCCAAGGGAATGCGTTCCTTCGGCGGCTACGTGCTGGGCGACACGGCGCACAACGTCGTCCGCGTGCCGGAGTACCCGCGCATGCTCAAGTTCATGGCCGAAGGCGCGCTGCTGTCGATGTCGGGCGAGAAGCGCATCGCGGTGGTGTCGCGCAACGTTCCCGGCATGGCGCTGGAGATCGCCCGCGTGCTACCCGATCAGTTGCAGCACCTGGTGACCTTCAATCACGGCACCTTCGCGCAGCCGCAGCTGGGCGCGATGTCGCCGGACCAGATCACCGAACGCTTTGAGCAAAAGCTGGCCTTCCAGATGGATGATCCGAAGAAGGCGCACTACGAGGGCGTTGACCTGGCCAAGTACCTGGGCGACGGCCGCCGTGGCGTGTTCCTGGTCAAGCTCAAGAACTACGATCCGAGTACCGACACGCCCGCCGAAACGAAGAAGGACGAATTCACCGCGCCCGCCGAAGCCGCCGTGAGCGATGAGGGCGAGTATGAGGGTGAATACGAAGGCGAGTACGAAGGTGACGGTTACTCCGAGGACACCTCGGAACTGACCGACGCACGCTTCATCGTCGTTACCGATCTCGGGCTGGTGGTGAAGAAGTCGATGGACGGCAGCCTGGATGTGTTCGTCCAGTCCATCGCTGATGGAACGCCGGTGGATGGTGCGTCGATCCAGATCCTGGGCCGCAACGGCCAGGCGCTGGCGCAGGAGTCGAGCGACGCCGGCGGCAAGGCGCACTTCGCGGCCCTGGATGCGTTCACCCGCGAGAAGCAGCCGGCGCTGTTCGTGGTGAAGAAAGGCGATGACCTGTCGTTCCTGCCCTATGGTACGCAGGATCGGCGCCTGGACTTCTCGCGCTTTGATGTCGGCGGCATCCGCAACGCGCGTGACGCAGGCCAGTTGACGGCCTATCTCTTCTCCGACCGCGGCCTGTACCGCCCGGGCGATACCTTCCATGTCGGCATGATCGTGCGCGCCGCGGACTGGACGAAATCGCTCGTCGGCGTGCCGCTGGAAGTGGAGATTCTCGACGCGCGTGGCCTGTCCGTGGACCGCCGCAAGGTGCGCATGGGCGAGGCGGGCTTCGAGGAACTGGCCTACACCACGCAGGAAACGTCGCCGACGGGTGCGTGGACGGTCAACTTGTCGCTAGTGAAAGAGAACGGCACGACACTGTTGCTGGGCTCGACCACCGTGCAGGTGAAGGAATTCCTGCCCGACCGCATGAAAGCAACCGTGCGCTTGTCGCAGGAGGTGGTGGAAGGCTGGATCAAGCCGGTCGACCTGTCGGCGCGCGTCAACGTCCAGAACCTCTTCGGCACGCCGGCGCAGGATCGTCGCGTCGAGGCGGTACTGAATCTCTCGCCTGTCCTGCCCGTGTTCCGCAGTTTTCCGCAGCACGTGTTCCACGACCCGCAGAAGGCGAAAGAGGGCTACAGCGAGCAGTTGGGCGAGCAGGCGACCGACGACAAGGGCGACGCGATCTTCCCGCTGGACCTGACCAAGTACGGTACGGCCACCTACCGGTTGCACTTTCTGGCCCGCGCCTACGAGGCCGAGGGCGGCCGCGGCGTCAGTACCGAGACGACCAGCCTGGTGTCGTCGCTCGACTACCTGGTTGGCGTAAAGGCAGCCGACGATCTGAGCTACGTCACGCGGGATGCCGAGCGCTCGGTGAACCTGATCGCCATCGACCCGCAGGCCAAGCGGACCGCGGTGGAAGGGCTCAAGGCGGTGATGGTCGAGCGACGTTACGTATCCGTGCTGACCAAACAGGACTCAGGCGTGTACAAGTACCAATCGCGCCTTCGCGAAGTGCCGCTCAAGGAAGAGGCGTTCAAGATTCCGGCGGCTGGCATCGATTATCGCCTGCCGACCCAGACGCCGGGCGAGTTCGCCCTGCTGATCAAGAATGCCCGTGGCGAGACCCTCAACCAGGTGAGCTACTCCGTTGCCGGCGAGGCCAACGTGGCGCGCTCGCTCGAACGGAATGCGGAGCTGCAGCTGGCGCTGTCGAAGAAGGACTACGCGCCGGGCGAGGAGATCGAGATCGCCGTGCGCGCGCCCTACGCCGGCGCGGGCCTGATCACGCTCGAGCGCGAGAAGGTCTATGCGCACGCCTGGTTCAAGTCGTCCACCACCGGTTCGGTGCAGCGCATCCGCGTGCCAGCGGATTTCGAGGGCAACGGTTACGTGAACGTGCAATACGTGCGCGATCCGGCTTCCGACGAAATATTCATGAGCCCGCTCAGCTACGGCATTGCGCCGTTCTCGGTCAATCGCGCGGCGCGCAAGAATCCGCTGGAGGTGGTCACGCCTGCGCTGATCAAGCCGGGTGAGGTGCTGACGATGAAGGTCGGCGCCGGTCCTGCTTCGCGCGTGACGGTGTTCGCCGTTGACGAAGGTATTCTGCAGGTCGCGCGCTATTCGCTCGGCGACCCGCTGGATCACTTTTTCCAGAAACGCATGCTGGAAGTATCCACCAGCCAGATCCTGGATCTGATCCTCCCGGAATTTGCCAAGCTCGCGGGCATGGCCGCACCGGGTGGTGATGCGGACGGGCTGCTCGGCAAGCACCTCAATCCGTTCAAGAAGAAGCGCAAGCCGCCGGTGGCGTACTGGTCCGGCCTTGTCGACGTCAATGGCGAGAAGGAATTCAAATGGACGGTGCCTGATGATTTCAACGGCAAGCTGCGCGTGATGGCCGTGGCGGCGTCGCCGGACAAGATCGGCACGTTCACCGGATCCACCACGGTTCGCGGCGATTTCGTGCTGTCGCCGAACGTGCCGGCAATGGTGGCGCCGGGCGATGAGTTCGATGTCAGCGTGGGTGTTGCGAACAATCTCACCGGGCTGGGTGGCAAGGCCGTACCGGTCAGCGTGAAACTGGAGCCGTCGGAACAGGTGGAAGTCGTCGGTGACGGCGCGCAGGATCTGGCCCTGGGCGAGTTGCGCGAAGGCGTGGTGGTGTTCCGGTTGCGCGCCAAGGGCGAGCCGGGTGCGGCGACCCTGAAGTTCACGGCTTCCAGCACCGACAAGGCGGCACGCCAGTCGGTCGATTTCTCGGTACGTCCAGCCGTGGCTTACCGCACGGAAGTGGCCGTCGGTAACATCGATCGCGGCCAGGTCGACGTCAAGCCATTGCGATCGATGTTCGATGCATTTGCCAAGCGCGATGCCGCGGCGTCCCACGTGCCGCTGGTGCTGGCCAAGGGCCTGGGCAGCTACCTGGGCAGCTTCCCGCACCAGTGCACGGAGCAGTTGCTCAGCCGGGCCGTGCCGGCGCTGGTGTTTGCCAAGCATCCGGAGTTCGGTGCGGTGGGTCGTGACGATTCGGCCAAGACCAACGCCGATGGCTTCAAGGAGGCCCTGTCGGTGTTGCGGTCGCGCCAGAACGCCGAAGGCGGCTTCGGGTTGTGGACGTCCAGTCCCACGGCGGAGCGCTACGTGTCGGTCTACGCAACCTTGTTCCTGGTCGAGGCCAAGGAGCGGGGCTGGGCCGTGCCGGCAGACCTGCTCGACCGGGCCAACGGCTACCTGCAGCAACTGGCCACCAATGAAAGCGACGGATCGCTGCACGGTCTGCGCGAGCGTGCCTTCGCGGTGTATGTGCTTACGCGCCAGGGTCAGGTCACCACGAATGCGTTGGCGTCGGTTCGCCAGCGCCTGGAGGAACGTTTCGACAAGGTCTGGACCCACGACATCGCCGCCTCCCATCTGGCGGCGGCGCTCAAGTTGCTCAAGGAAGACAAGGAAGCCAACAAGCTGATCGAAGGCCCCGAGAAACGCCTGCTGCGCAGCGCCGAGGAAGCAGAGTGGCGCTACGAGCGCTACCACGATCCGCTGATCCGCGACGCGGGCACGCTGTACGTGATATCCAGGCACTTCCCCGAACGCGCCAAGGCCCTGCCGGCGCAGGGACTGCAGAACATCGTCCGGGTCCTGCAGAAAGGCTGGTTCAACACGCTGTCGTCGGCGACGACGATCCTGGCGCTCGATGCCTATGCCACGCAGATCGGAGCGGAAGGTGCGCCGATCACCTTGTCGGAAGTGCTCGCCGATGGCACGGCCAAGGTCATCGGCAAGTCCGAAGGCCTGGTGTCGCGCGGTACGTTCAGTGGCGCGGCCACCGCGGTGCGGGTGGAAAATCCGGCGGATCTGGCGACCTGGTACAGCGTCAGCCAGACCGGTTTTGATCGCCAGCCACCGGATGTCGAACGCAAGGAGGGCCTCGAAGTGGTGCGGGAATTCCACGACAAGGACGGCCGCGTGGTCGACAAGGCCGTGCTCGGTGAAGAGTTGACCGTGCACCTGAAGATCCGCTCCACGCGCGCGGACGGTGTGGGAAATACCGCTATTGTGGATTTGTTGCCTGGCGGTTTCGAGCCGGTGCAGGAGATCCCGGCGGCGCCGACGCCGTCGGAAGAGGGTGAGGCAGGCGAAGCAGCGGTCGCGCCGGTCTGGCGTGGTTCGGTGGGCCTGTCCAGTTCCACCTGGCAGCCGGAATACATCGATGTGCGCGACGACCGCATCGTGATCTACGGTACTGCCACGACCGACGTCCGCGAGTTCGTGTACCGCATCAAGGCCATCAACGTGGGCAGCTTCGTCGTGCCGCCGGCCTTTGGCGAGTCGATGTATGACCGCACCGTGCAGGCCCAATCCAAGGCCGGTCGTATCGTGGTCGAGAAACCGTAGGGCGAGAAGTCACTGTCGCCGGCCTGGGCCGGCGACGGTGCCACCGTATGAAGATGCACAAGTTCCGACCGTTGTGGTGGCTTGGCCGGCTGATCTGGCGTTGGCAGAACACGCTGGTCGGAGTCATGCTGGTTGTGGCGACCTTGGCCGCGATCCGCTACTGGCCGCGGCCGCCGCTCTCGGCGCACGCGTCTTCCTCAATTGCGGTACACGGCCGCGGCGGCGAGTTGTTGCGACTCACCTTGTCCAGGGACGACAAGTACCGCCAATGGCTGCCGCTCGCGCAGATGCCGGCGCCGCTGGTCGACGCCGTGTTGCTGCAGGAAGACGCGTGGTTCCGCTGGCATCCGGGTGTCAATCCGATCAGCCTCGCGCGCGGTGCTTTCGTCACCTATGTGCAGGGTGGTAACCGCCAGGGCGGCTCGACCTTGACCATGCAGCTGGCCCGCCTGATGTACGGGCTCAATACACGCACGCCGATGGGCAAGCTGCGCCAGGTCGGGCTCGCGGTGTGGCTGGAGATGCGCTACGCCAAGGACGACATCCTGGAGGCTTATCTCAACTATGCCCCCTATGGCCGCAACGTCGAGGGCGTGGCGGCGGCGAGCCTGGTGTATTTCGGCAAACCGGCGCAGGACCTGAGCCTTCCCGAAATGCTCACGCTGGCGGTGATTCCGCAGGACCCCACCCGGCGCATGCGCGAGTTTGCCGCTATCGACAGCGGAGCGCAGACGGCCGACACGCTCGGCCGTGGCCTGCGCGCGGCGCGCGACCGCCTGTATGCGCGATGGCGCCTGGTGCACGGCGGCAGCGAGGGGACCGACGCCGTGTTCCGCCTGCCGCTGCGCGTGCGTGCCCCCTCCGCGCTGCCGTTCGTGGCGCCGCACGCGGTCGAGCAGGCGTTGCGGGAATCGTCCCTGGATCCGGGCCCGGGTGGCAGTCGGATCGACATGACGCTCGATCCCTTTCTCCAGGCGACGGTGGAGCGTGCTGTCGCCGACACGCTGGGCCGCTACGAACAACGCGGTGTGACCAATGCAGCCGCGCTGCTGGTGGACACGCGCGACATGGGCGTTCGCGCCCTGGTCGGATCGGCGGACTACGCCGACGCCCGCATCGGCGGACAGGTGAACGGCACGCTCGCGAAACGTTCCCCCGGTTCCACGCTCAAGCCATTCATCTATGCGTTGGGCATGGACCAGGGCGTGTTGCATCCGCGCACGGTATTGCGCGATGTACCCAGTTCCTTCGGCCCGTTTACGCCGGAGAACTATGACGGGCGCTTCCTGGGGCCGGTGACGGCGACCGAGGCCCTGGTCCGCAGCCGCAATATTCCGGCCGTCTGGGTCGCCTCGCAGCTGGCGTCGCCCACACTCTACGATTTCCTCAGGCAAGCCGGCATTTCGCGCATGGCCAGCGAACGGCACTACGGCCTCGCACTCGTGCTGGGCGGCGGCGAGGTCACGATGCAGGAACTGGCCGGGCTCTACGCCCTGTTGGCCAACCGGGGCGTGCTGCGTCCGTTGCGGCTGCGTGCTTCCGAACCGGTAGCAAGCGGCGTGCGTCTTCTATCCGAAGAAGCCAGTTTCATGACGATGGACATGCTGCGCCAGAATCCGCGCCCGGACGAGGCGACCAGCGCGGAGCCCGCGCGCCTGCCGATCTACTGGAAGACCGGCACGTCCTGGGGATTCCGTGACGCGTGGACCGCCGGCGTCTTCGGTCCGTACGTGCTAGTGGTGTGGATGGGAAATTTCGACGGTGCCGGCAACCCGGCCCTGATCGGCGTCGAGGCGGCGGCGCCGCTGTTCTTCCGGATAGCCGATGCGATCCTGGCACAGGACCGCTCTCTCGCCGAACCGGCCTGGACCGTGCCGGCCCACGTCAAGCGCGTCGAGGTCTGCCTGGCCAGCGGCGACCTGCCCAACACCGATTGCCCTCAGCGCGGCACGACATGGTTCATCCCCGGGAAGTCGCCGATCCGGGTCAGCACGGTGCATCGGCGTGTGACGATCGATACGCGGACCGGGCGCGCCGCGTGTCCTCCGTTTGATCCGGCCCACACGCGGAGCGAGGTCTTCGAGTACTGGCCGTCGGACCTGGCCCGGGTGTTTGCCCAGGCTGGTATCCCGCGCCGCCAGCCGCCGGCACCGGCCAGCTGTGATGTGGACTCGGCCATGGCCGGTGATCCACCGCGGATCACCTCGCCCGTGCGCGGCGCCAGCTACAGCCTGCGGACGCGGCACGTGGACGACGACCGCATTGCCTTTCACGCGACGGTGGACGCCGGCGTGCGCGAGGTCTACTGGTTCCTCGACGATGCCTTCCTCGGCAGTGCGCGCGCCGGCGAGACCTTCTTCTGGCAACCGGGAAGTCCCGGTTCGCACGTGGCGCGCGTGGTGGATGATCGCGGCCGGGCCGATTCGCGCGAACTGCGCATCGAGGCGACGCAGTAGGCTTCAGCGCAGGCTGACGCCCAGCTCCTCCGGCAGTGCGCGCAGCTGCGCGGCGAAGGCGGACAGGAACGCGTTCTTGGCCGAGCTCCGGCGCCAGACCAGCGCGATGCGCCGGCTGGGGGCTTCACCCTGGAACGGCAGCAGCCGGATGGCGTCCGACTGCGCGACCGGCGGCTTCACGGCCAGGAGCGGCAGCAGGGTGATGCCGACGTTGGCGGCCACCATCTGGCGCAGCGTCTCAAGGCTCGTGGCGCGAAAACCGTCGCGCTCGCTGGCGCCGGCCAGGTGGCAGACATCCAGCGCCTGGTCGCGTAGACAGTGGCCGTCCTCGAGCAGCAGCAGGCTCTGGTCGGCCAGCTCGGACACCTTCAGGGACTTGCGGCCGGCCAGCGGATGGCCGCTGGGCACGGCGAGCAGAAAGGGTTCGTCGAACAATTCCTCGGCATGCAGCTGGTCGTCCGGCACAGGCAGGGCGAGGATGGCGGCATCCAGGCGGCCGGCGCGCAGGCTTTCGAGCAGGACCTCGGTCTTTTCTTCCACCAGCAGCATTTCCAGTCGCGGGAAGCGCTTGCGCAGCGCCGGCACGACGTGCGGCAGGAAATAGGGGCCGAGGGTCGGGAAGATGCCCAATCGCAGCGTGCCGGCCTCCGGATCGCGCGTGCGGCGGGCAATGGCGCGGATCTGCTCGATTTCGTCGAGCACGCCACGGGCGCGGGCGGCGATCTCGCGCCCGACCTCCGTGAGCAGTATCTTGCGCGGCGTCCTTTCGACCAGGGCCACGTCGAGCTCGTCTTCGAGCTTCTTGATCTGGGTGGACAGGGTGGGCTGGCTGACGAAGCTGGCGTCGGCCGCCCGGCCGAAGTGTTTGTGTTCGGCCAGGGCCACCAGGTAGCGAAGGTCGCGCAGGTTCATGCCGGCACCATCGACAAAAGCTATCGTGGCGATGCTATCAATTGATTGGACGCATGGGAACGATGGCCGTAATCTGCGCCTCGTTCCGCAGTTCCCCTTCCCCTCGAAGGGATTCGTCGTAAACCAAAGGAGAGAAACCCATGCTGAGCGTTGGTGAGAAGTTCCCCCAGTTCAACCTCAAGGCCACTGTCTCGACGGACCTGAAGTCCGCCTTCGTCGACATCAATAACGACACCTACAAGGGCAAGTGGCTGGTCGTCTTCTTCTACCCGAAAGACTTCACTTTCGTCTGCCCCACCGAGATCACCGGCTTTGCCAAGTTCAACCAGGCCTTCCTGGACCGCGACGCGCAGCTGCTGACCGGTTCGACCGATTCGGAATTCGTGCACCACGCCTGGCGCACGCACCACAAGGATCTCAACAGCCTGCCGTTCCCGATGCTGGCCGACATCAAGCGCGAGCTGACCTCGGCGCTGGGCATCCTGGACAAGGAAGCGGGCGTGGCGCAGCGCGCGACGTTCATCGTCGATCCGCAGGGCATCATCCGCTTTGTCTACGTGACCGACCTGTCGGTCGGCCGCAGCCCGGAAGAAGTGCTGCGTGTACTGGACGCGCTGCAGACGGACGAACTGTGCCCGTGCAACTGGCACAAGGGCGAAGACACCCTCAAGGTGGCCTGAGCATGACCCCGCGCGGCGGCCGGCCGGCCGCCGCGCATTGCCGGTCGCTGCCGGCCGCACTGGTTGACCTGCGCCGTCGCCTTTCTGCCGGCGCACATTCCCCATCCCTCCGGGCCCATGACGTGCGCGTCCAGCGCGCTGCGGGAGGCTGCCCGGCGTTCACAGGAGATTTTCCATGAGTGTTGCTGACCTCAAAGCCGCCATTCCCGACTACGCCAAGGACCTCCGCCTGAATCTGGATTCGGTCCTGAGCGAAGGTGGCGCGCCCGGCCTTTCGCGCAAGCAGATCGCGCTGGTCGCGCTGGCTTCCGCGATCGCCTCGCGCCACGAACCGCTGGTGGCTGCCCTGGCCGAGGAGGCTGCCGCGCATGCTACGGAAGCCGAAGCGAATGGCGCGCGCACGGCGGCGGCCATCATGGCCATGAACAATGTGTACTACCGGTTCACGCATCTGGTGAGCGACCCGGAGTACGGCACCCTGCGTGCCGGCCTGCGCATGAATGCGATGGCCAATCCCGGCTGCGACAAAGTGGATTTTGAGCTGTGCTCGATGGCGGTATCGGCCATCAACGGCTGCGGCATGTGCATGGACTCGCACGAGAAGACTCTGCGCAAGCACGAGCTGACTGCCCAGGCCGTGCAGAGTGCGGTGCGCATCGCGGCAGTGGTCCATGCGGTTGCGGTCACGCTCGAACAGAAGTAGTACCGCTGCAACGCCGTTTTCCGCGGCGTCCATCGGCTCAGCATCGGCGAAACCGCAACTTTCCTATCGGCAACCGGCGGCCGTTCGCGTACGCTACGCCGATTGCCCAGCGGAGATTCGCCGATGCTGCCGACGCGACTTTTTGCCTTTCTGGCGTTGGCCCTGTGGGGTTGCGTCGCCTGCTCCGAAACGGTTCCGACCGGCCAGCTGCCCGGTTTCGCCGAGCCGCTGCACTACAGCCTCGACCTCAAGGTCGATCCGCGCCAGGAAGGGTTTGACGGTGTCGCGGCCATCCGCGTCCGCCTGCGCGAACCGGTCGATCATCTCTGGCTGCACGGCAAAGGGCTGAAGCTGGAGCAGTCCGAATGGGAGGATGCACAGCAGAAGACGCACCCGGCCAGCGTGCGCGAAGAAGGCAAGACACTCCTGCGCGTTGCGTTCGGAAAGGTTCTGGAACCGCAGGAAATCCAGCTGCGTTTCCGCTATCACGCCTCGTTCAACCCGCGGCTCGAAGGCCTGTACATTGCCCGCCAGCTGGATACGCCCTATGCGGTTTCGCAGATGGAAGCCAGCAGTGCGCGGTACGTCTTCCCGAGCTTTGACGAACCCCGCTTCAAGACGCCCTATGACATCCGCCTGGAGGTTCCTGCCGACCAGACCGGCCTGTCCAACGCGCCGCAGGTGAGTGAAGAGAAGACCGCCGCGGGCTGGAAAAAACTCACGTTTAAGACCACGCAGAAACTGCCGACGTATCTTGTGGCTTTTGCAGTCGGCCCCTGGGATGTCGTCGACGGCAAGGCCATCGCGCCGACCCAGTGGCGCAACGAGCCCCTGCCGCTGCGCGCGGTGGCGCCGGCGGGGCAGGGCAAGCGCCTGCAGGAAGTACTGGAAGCAACGCCTTCCATCATTACAGAGCTGGAAAACTACTTTGCGTTCCCGTACAGCTTCGGCAAGCTCGACCTCCTCGGTGCCCCGGATTTCCAGGCCGGCGCGATGGAAAACCCGGGCCTTGTGATTTATCGCGATTCGTTGCTGCTGCTCGATGCCAATTCGCCGACGCGCGTACGGCGCATGTCGTTCGAGATCAATACGCACGAGCTCGCTCACCAGTGGTTCGGCGATACGGTCACGATGGCCTGGTGGGACGACATCTGGCTCAACGAAGCCTTCGCCACGTGGCTGGAAGGCAAGGTCACCGGCAAGCTGCGACCGGAAAACCGTGCGGACCTCAGCCGCATCCAGAGCGCACACCGTGCCATGACTGTCGACAGCCAGGCCAGTGCGCGCCGGGTGCGCCAGCCGATCCGTACCGACGGTGATATCGAGGGCGCCTTCGACGCGATCACCTACCAGAAGGGCGCGGCGGTCCTGGGCATGTTCGAGTCCTGGATCGGCGAGGAGAAATTCCGCACGGGCATTCGGGAATACACCCGCACGCATGCCTTCGGCACCGCCACCTCGGATGACCTGATCGCCAGTCTCACCCGCGCCTCGGGCAAGGGGGAACCGTTCGCCCGGGCCATGAAGAGCTTCCTCGATCAGGCGGGTGTTCCCCTGGTCAGTACGCAGCTACGTTGCGAAGGTGACAAGAGTGTGCTTTCCGTCCGCCAGGAGCGGTTCCTGCCAGCCGGTTCGAAGGGGAATCCGAAGCAGCAATGGGGTATTCCCGTCTGCATCCGCAGCGGGCGTGGCGACGTTGTCGCCGAGCAGTGCCACCTGGTGGAATCGGCGACGGCGGATATCGCCATCGAGGGCGGCTGTCCCGACTGGTACCACGCCAATGCCAATGGCCAGGGTTACTATCGCATCAGCATGGCGAAGGCCGATCAGTCCAAGCTGACGGCCGTGGTCGCCAGCCTGCCGGATGCCGAGCAGCTGGCCTATGCCGACATGATCCGCGCCGGGTTCGAGCGCGGCGAGGTCGATGCCCCGACCGTACTCGCGGCGATGGAAAAGCTTTCCACCTCCAGGACGCGTGAAGTCGCCACCTCCCTGTTCGAAACCTTCCGCTGGATCCGCCACAACCTCGCTACGCCGGAAACCCGCATCACGCTTGATGCCTTTGCAGCCCGTCTCTACCTGCCACGGTTGCGCGAGCTGGGTTACCGCCGCCAGGCGGGCGAGTCGGAAACGGTGTCGATGTACCGCATGGACCTGGTCGACTTCCTCGCCCGAAACGCGGAAGTGCGTGAAGTGCGCGACACGCTGGTCGAGCACGGCAAGGGCGTGCTCAAGCGCGGCGCCGACGGCCATCTGACATTCTCGGCCGCCAACTATGACTTCCTGGGCATCACGCTTGCCGTGACGGTGCAGGAGGTCGGTGCCGCCGCCATTGACGGGCTGGTTGCCGAGATCAAGCGCAACGCCGACTCCACCCTGCGCGCTTCGATGATCGCCGCGCTCGGCGCGACGCGTGATCCGGCCCTGGGCGAGCGTGTGCGCGAGTTCGCGCTGTCCGGGGACGTGCGCCTGGGCGAGATCATGCGCCTGATGTATGTCCACCAGTCGGATCCGGCCAATCGCGAAGCGTTCTGGGGCTGGATGCAGCGGCGCTTCTCCGACCTGCTGGCGAAGTCGTCCGCCTCCGTGCAGGGTGATCTGCCGGAGCTGGCCAGCGATGGCTGGTGCCAGACGGCCAAGACGAAGGAGCTGGCGGATTTCTTCTCGCCGCGGTTGAAGACCATAGTCGGCGGCGCGCAGGGGCTGGAACGGGCCCGCGAAGGGGTGGAGCTGTGCTCGGCTCTGCGCACCCGCCATGGCGACAACGCGCTGACGCCCTGGGTCGCCGAGCAGACCCGCGACAAGGCCGCGCGCGGCTGAAAAGGGCCTTGGCGGCCTGCCGGTGGCGATGGCCGCCGGTAGGCCGGGCGCCGCCAAACTCCTATCATGGGGCGGGACAAGCGGAGACGCCCATGAACGACACCCAGGGCCAGTCGGGCCTGTTCGCCCATGTGCCGGAACGCAATACGTCAGACAACATCCTGCGAACGGCGCAGCAGCATCACGTGCAGCTGTCTGCGATGGCCGATACCAAGGCCAACATCATCATCACGGTATCGTCCATTGTTCTGACGCTATCGATGGGAAAGCTGACCGAGCCGTCGCTGCGCCTGGGCGTGGCGATCCTGACGGTCTTCACGCTGACGGCGTTGCTCCTTGCCATTCTGGCCGTATTGCCAAAATACCGGCCCTTGCGGTTGACCAGTAGCGAGCTGCCGCCCCATTTCAACCTGCTGTTCTTCGGCCATTTCTCGGAATTGCCGCGCGACCGTTTCATCGCCGAGGTGGCGAAGCTGCTGCAGCCGGACGGCTCGGTCTACGAAGCGCAGGCCAAGGACCTGTATTCCCTCGGCCTGTATCTGGCCCGGCATAAATACCGCTATCTGCGCTGGAGCTATCTGTCTTTCCTGACCGGCTTCGTGCTGGCCTGTGCCGAACAGGTCGTGCGGATGGCGATCCTGCGCGGCTGAGGCCTCAGGCCGCCTTGCGCGGCGACACCCACATCGTGATGTCCGCATCGAAGACCACCTCGCCCGCGGTATTGCGCACTTCCACGATGGCATGCAGATCCTGGCCAACCGTTTCGTCGGTGATCGGCGCGATCGTGGCCGTGGCGGTCAGCACGCCCGTGGCTCGTTTCAGATAGCGCACGCTCATTCCCTTGGGGATCCAGCGCATCGAAGCGGGAATCGAGACGTCCGTGCCGATGCCGCCGGCCATCTCCGCCATGTTGCACAAGGCGATCGCGTGGACCGTGCCGATATGGTTCTGCAGACGCCGCCGCTGGCGGATGCGAACGACGCAGCGGCCGGGCTCGAGCGACTCCACCCGGGGCGAGATGCTGCCGAAATACGGTGCGCGCCAGCAGATCAGGCGGGAGTACAACCAGCGGCCGAGGCGGGAGTGTCCCAGCCGACGGTAGAGGCGCAGGGCTTCGGATGCCATGGGATTCCTTGAAGGGCAGGGCCTGAAACGCGACGCGCCCCGGAGCGGGGCGCGTCGGTGTACGGCGAGGGGATCAGGCGACGGAGCGCAGTACGGTTTTCCCGTGCTTGACCGCGGCCTCGAGATCGCGAGGGTCGAAGTCATCGACGCTGATGAACTCAAACGTCGCATTGCGCACGCGCTCGAGCAGCTTGCGTTCCTCGGTCGTGATACCTCCCTGGGCTTCCACCTCGGCCAGCTGGCCCAGGTAGTCATGCGACTTCACGCCGCCGCTCTTGAGCGCCTTGAGGAACTTGCGCTCCACCGGCTCGGCGGCGATGACATCGGGCAGCAAGGCGTTCATGCGGCCGATCTGGTTGTTCGTGCTCGGCGTGAGATAGGCGTTTTCGCCCAGGCGGTCGCGCGTTTCGCTCGGCGTGCACAGGATGGCGGCGACGCGACGTCCCAGGCGATCCGACGGCGGCACTTCGCGGCGGCCCAGCGGGAATACCAGCGCGCGCAGCAGCCAGGCGACAGGGCGCACGGGGAAGTTGCGCAGGACGCCGTCGAGTGCCATCTGCATGCGCCAGACGCAGTCGTGGAAGGCCCAGGCCAGGAGCGCCTGGTCGGCCACCGGACGGCCCTGGTCTTCGTAGCGCTTGAGCATGGACGAGGCGATGTAGAGATTGGACAGCACATCCCCCAGGCGCGCGGAGATCTTTTCCTTGAACTTGAGCTTGCCGCCCAGTGTGAGCATCGAGGTGTCGGCGACCAGCGCGAGCGCTGCCGCGTAGCGGTTGAGCTTGCGGTAGAAGCGGCGGGTGTATTTGTCGCCCGGCGCCGAACCGATGCGCGCATGGGTCAGACCCAGCACGAAGCTGCGCACCGCGTTGGACACCGCAAAGCCGATGTGGCCGAAGAGCGCGCGGTCAAAGGCCTTCAGCCGCTGCGAATAGTCGGCGATCTGGGTGGCCTGCAGTTCCTTCAGCACATAGGGATGGCAGCGGATCGCACCCTGGCCGAAGATCATCATGCTGCGGGTGAGGATATTGGCGCCTTCGACCGTGATCGCGATCGGCGAACCTTGCCAGGCGCGGCCGGCATAGTTCTTCGGTCCCAGGATGACCGCCTTGCCGCCGTGGACGTCCATCACGTCCTTGGCGATCTCGCGGCCCAGCTCGGTGGCGTGGTACTTGGCGATGGCCGACGGCACCGACGGTTTTTCGCCCCGGTCGACCGCCGCGGCCGTCGCGCGCGACAGCGCACTGATGGCGTAGGTATAGCCACCGATGCGTGCCAGCGCCTCTTCGATGCCTTCGAACCGGCCGATGGCCATGCCGAACTGCTTGCGGATGCGTGCATAGGCGCCGGTCGCGATCGCGCCGATGCGCGCCGCGCCGGTGGCGTTGGACGGCAGCGAGATCGAGCGGCCGACCGACAGGCATTCGACCAGCATGCGCCAGCCTTCGCCGGCCATTTCCGGGCCGCCGATGAGCTGCGATAGTGGTACGAAGACTTCCTTGCCGCGCACCGGTCCGTTCTGGAACGGCACATTCAGCGGGAAATGGCGGCGCCCGACCTCGATACCCTTGGTCTCGCGCGGCAGCAGCGCCAGGGTGATGCCGAGATCTTCCTTCTCGCCCAGGAGCTTGTCCGGGTCGTACATGCGGAAGGCCAGGCCGATCACGGTGGCGACCGGGGCGAGCGTGATGTAGCGCTTGTCGAAGGTCAGGCGGATGCCGAGCACATTGGCGCCGTTCCATTCGCCCTTGCAGACAATGCCGTAGTCAGGAATGGACGTGGCATCCGAACCGGCGTAAGGGCCGGTCAGGGCAAAGCAGGGAATCTCCCGGCCGTCGGCCAGTCGCGGCAGGTAATAGTCCTTCTGTTCCTTGGTGCCGTAGTGCAGCAGCAGCTCGGCCGGCCCGAGCGAGTTGGGCACGGCGACGGTCGAGCCGACCGTGGTCGACATGCTGGCGATCTTCTGCAGCACGACCGAGTGGGCCAGGGCAGAGAACTGCAGGCCGCCGTATTCCTTCGGAATGATCATGCCGAAGAACTTGTGCTTCTTGAGGAAATCCCAGACGTTCGGCGGCAGGTCCGCCAGTTCGTGGGTGATTTCCCAGTCATTGAGCATGCGGCAGAGCTCTTCGACCGGGCCTTCGAGGAAGGCGCGCTCATCGGCCGACAGCGTCGGCACGGGTTCGCGCAGCAGCTGGTTCCAGTCGGGCTTGCCGCTGAAGAGCTGGCCTTCGAAGCCGACCGTGCCGGCCTCCAGTGCCACCTTTTCCGTATCGGACAGCTGCGGCGTGATCTTCTGGTAGATCGCCAGCAGCGGTGCGGTGATCTTGCTCCGGCGGAACTGCTCCAGGTTCAGCGGCACGGCCACCAGCGCGAACAGCGCCAGGGTTCCGAGCGTCGCGGCCCAGTGCGCCGAGGCGGCGTAGCCGGCCAGGACGATGGCCGCCG
This sequence comes from Tahibacter amnicola, assembly GCF_025398735.1. Lineage (NCBI taxonomy): Bacteria > Pseudomonadati > Pseudomonadota > Gammaproteobacteria > Lysobacterales > Rhodanobacteraceae > Tahibacter > Tahibacter amnicola. The sequence goes on along the minus strand of NZ_CP104694.1, from coordinate 5,901,545 downwards.
CGGTCGCGGCCGTCCAGGTCCGCAGGCCGAAGCGCCGGTACGAGCAGGCCAGTGACACGACGATCGCCGCGATGAGAGGCATCCAATGTTGCATGGTGAACTCCTCGATGAATCAGTCTCGGCCGCGGCCGAGGGAACGTACGAAGGACAGTACTGCGTCGGTGAAGGCTTCATTGCGGTCACCCACAACCATGTGGGTGGCGCGGGGAACGACAACGTGTTCGGCATGCGGGACCAGGGCGCGGAACTCGGCGATGGTCGACTGCGAGACAACGTCGCTATCACTACCCGACAACAGAAGAGTCGGTACTCGAATTCGCGCCGCGGCCTGAAGCAGTCGCGCCTGGTGCTTCTCGCTGTCGTCCGCGATGCGTTCCAGGAGCTTCGGGTCCCAATGCCAGCGGAAGCGACCGTTCTCCTGCTGAACCAGCAGCGAGCGCAGGCGCTCGGGCGAGCGGCTATCCGCGCGGTGCGGCAGGTAGGTGGCGATCGCCTGGGATGCTTCGCGCAGGGAGGCGAACCCCTCCGGGTGCGCACGCATGAATGTAAGGATGCGTTCGACGCCCGCTGCTTCCCAGCGCGGCGTGATATCGACCAGGACCAGGGCACGGAAGAGCGGTGCGTGGTCGGCTTCCGACAACAGCCCGATCAGGCCGCCGAACGAAGCGCCGACCAGGACGCAGCCCGGGCCGGCGAAGCGGGCGGCCTGCACCATGTCGCCGACGAAATGATCAATGTCGTACTCGCCCTCGCCGCACCATCCACTGTCGCCGTGACCGCGCGCGTCGGCGGCGAGGCAGTGAAAACCCGCCTCGGCCAGGCGCATGGCGCTGCCGCGCCAGGCCAGGCGCGTCTGGCCAAACCCGTGGGCGAACAACAACGGCGGATGACCGGTGCGACCGTACTGCTGCAGGGAGAGCGGCAGGCCGTCGCCGGCGACGAGCGTGACGGGGGGCGGGCTGGCGGGATCTGGCAAGCGGGACTGTAAATGTGCGGACATACGCTACAGTATGTTGTAGCAATTAGAGTGGTCAATCCGGAATTGGGCTAGCGTGAGCTCAATTCTTTCTAAAATGATTTAAATTCCGGTCGATTCGCGCGCTAGAGTGCGACACTTGTCCGTATTACTTCGGTCGCGAACACCATGAGTAGCGCAGTTCTCACCCGCATTGAACAACGTGGCCGGCTCTCCGCCGCCGACTGGGAACAGGCCGCCCTCGACGCCATCGCCGATCAGGGCGTCTCCGCGGTTGCCGTGGAACCCCTCGCCCGGCGCCTCGGCGTCACCAAGGGCAGCTTTTACTGGCACTTCCCGACGCGTGAGGCACTGTTGAAGTCGGCGCTGGAACGGTGGGAGCACCAGGACGAGGAGGAGTTCGTCCAGGTCCAGCCCATCAGCGACCCCAAGGAGCGCCTGCGCGAGCTGTTCCGCCGCACCAGCCGCGAGATGCAGTCGCATGTGGTCTATTCCGCGCTGCTCCGCGCGCTCGACAATCCGATCGTGCAGCCGGTGATGTCGCGGGTTTCGCAGCGCCGTATCGATTTCCTCACCATTGCCTACCGGCAATCCGGGCTGGACCGCAGCGCCGCGTCCTATCGCGCCCGCCTGGCGTATGCCGCCTATGCCGGATTCCTGCAGCTGTCGCTGCAGCTGGGCCTGCCGCGCCTGTCGCACGCGGAGTTCGACGGCTACGTCGACCACGCTATCGCGACCTTGATTCCGGGCTGATCGCACGCTCCCGGCGACCGCCGGCCGGAGTGGAGGGCCACGCTCCGGCGACGTGAAGGGCGGCCGGCGTTTTGGCTGAAACCCTTGCGGTCTCGCGCCAACTTGTTGATTTGACAAGGGCCCTTCGGGGTCTTTGTTGCATTGACGGCTGCCGGCCGCTAACGTCGTTCGCCTGACTTTCTGGCAGGGCCCTGGCGGGCCCAGGATAAAAGACATGGCAAGCAAGCTAGACGCGTTGAACCGATGGGTGGATGAAGTCACCCGACTCACCCAGCCCGACCGGGTTCACTGGTGCGACGGATCGGACGCGGAATACCAGGCGCTGCTGGAATTGATGCTCGATACCGGCGACCTGATCGAACTGAATCCGTCGACCCATCCCAACTGTTACCTGCACCGTTCCAGCCCATCCGACGTGGCGCGCGTGGAGCACCTGACCTTCGTCTGCAGTCAGGATGCGGAAGACGCCGGCCCCAACAACCATTGGATGGCGCCGGACGAGGCCCACGCCAAGATTGATGCGCTGTTCGCCGGCTGCATGCGTGGCCGCACCCTGTATGTGATTCCTTACTGCATGGGTCCGATCGATTCGCCGATCGCCCGCTGTGGCGTCGAGATCACCGACAGCCCCTACGTCGTGGCCAACATGCGCATCATGACGCGCATGGGCCAGAAGGCTCTGGAACGCATCGAACGCGACGGCAGCTTCGTGAAGGGCCTGCATTCCACGGGCGACCTCGATCCGGCCAGGCGCTTCATCATGCATTTCCCCGAGGAACTCACGATCAAGTCGATCGGCTCGGGTTACGGTGGCAACGCCCTGCTCGGCAAGAAGTGCCATGCGCTGCGCATTGCCTCGTGGCAGGCGCGCCAGGAGGGCTGGCTGGCCGAGCATATGCTGATCCTGGGTATCGAGAACCCGCAGGGTGAAGTGTTCTATGTGGCGGCTGCGTTCCCGTCGGCCTGCGGCAAGACCAACCTGGCCATGCTGATTCCGCCCAAAGCCTATCCCGGCTGGAAGGTGTGGACGGTGGGCGACGACATCTGCTGGATGCAGCCGGGCGCCGACGGCCGGCTGTGGGCGATCAACCCCGAGGCGGGCTTCTTTGGCGTGGCCCCGGGCACCGGCGCCAAGACCAACCCCAATGCGCTGGCCATGCTCGACCACGACACCATCTTCACCAATGTCGCGGTCACTGCGGACCTGCAGCCGTGGTGGGAAGGCAAGGGCGAAGGCAAGCCGGTCACCGACTGGCAGGGCCGCGATTTCGACCCCGCCAACGGCCCGGCCGCGCATCCGAATTCGCGTTTCACCGTCAGCGCCCGGCAGTGTGCGAGCTGGACGCCGCGCGCCGAAGACCCGCAGGGCGTGCCCATTTCCGCCATCATTTTCGGCGGACGCCGCGAATCACTGGTACCGCTGGTGTTCGAGTCGCGCGACTGGACCCACGGCGTCCTGGTCGGTGCCGCAATGGGCTCGGAGACGACGGCGGCGGCGACCGGCGCCGTCGGCGTGCTGCGCCGCGATTCGATGGCGATGAAGCCGTTCTGCGGCTACAACTTCGGCGACTACTTCAAGCACTGGCTCAGTTTCGACCGTCCGGGTACCCAGTTGCCGAAAATCTTCCACGTCAACTGGTTCCGCAAGGGCCAGGACGGCAAGTTCATGTGGCCGGGCTTCGGCGACAACATGCGCGTGCTCGAGTGGATCATCGAGCGCTGCCGTGGCCGCGCCGGCGCCCAGGAAACCCCGATCGGCAATCTGCCGCGCCGCAGCGACCTGAACCTGGCCGGCCTGGAAATCCCGGCTGCCGACATGGACCAGCTCCTGACCGTCGATCGTGATGGCTGGGCGCGCGAGTACACCGGCATCGGCGAGTACCTGGACTCGTTCGGCCAGCGCACACCGGAGGCATTGCGTCGCGAACACGCACGTACCCTCAGCGCGCTGACCCAGCCGGAAATGCCGCCGGCCAAGGTCGCCGCCGGCTGACCAACCCCGCACGGCGCTGCTGGTCGGCGCCGTTGCGAGCGCAGCACCGGCCCGTCGTCGGCATTGCCGCGGCGGGCCTTTTTCTGGCGGGTCCGATGAACGCCTACTACTGTCACCACTTCGTGCTGCCGCTGCCGCCGGAGCACCGCTTTCCGATGGCCAAGTACGCGCGCCTGTACGAACGGGTGGCCAAGACCGCGGCGGACTGGGGCATCACGCTGCGGGAACCGGCGCCGGCGGATGACACGGCGCTGTGCCGGGCGCACGATCCGTCCTACGTGCAGCGTGCCAGTCGTGGCGAGCTGTCCGCCAGCGAGCTGCGCAAGATCGGTTTTCCCTGGTCTGAATGGATGATTGAGCGTTCGCGCCGTTCTTCCGGCGGCACGATGGCTGCACTGCAGAGCGCCGTCGTGGCGCGTGGCGTCGGACTGAACCTGGCCGGCGGCACACACCATGCGTTCGCCGATCACGGGGCCGGGTACTGCGTCTTCAATGACAGCGTCGTCGCTGCACGTCATGTGCAGGCGCAGGGGCTGGCGCAGCGGATCCTGGTCGTGGATCTGGACGTCCACCAGGGCAACGGCACGGCGTCCATCGCTCGCGACGATCCGTCGATCTTCACCTTCTCCATGCATGGCGAACGCAACTACCCGGCGCTCAAGGAGTGCAGCGACCTGGATGTCGCCCTGCCGGATGGGTGCGACGACGTCACCTATCTGGCGTCCCTGGCCGACGCCCTGCCGACGGCGATCGCGCGATCGTGCGCCGAGGCCGTCATCTACCTGGCCGGCGCTGACCCCTTCGAAGGCGACCGCCTCGGCCGGCTGGCGCTGAGCAAGGACGGCCTGCGGCAGCGCGACCGCATGGTCTTCGATGCCTGCGTGCGGCATCATCTTCCCGTTGCGGTCAGCATGGCAGGCGGCTATGCAGCCGACGTCGACGACATCGTGGATATCCATTACGCCACGGTGGCCGAGGCCGCGGCCGCCGCGGCGGCGTTCGGCCGATCGGGACGCAAGGACACCGGTACGGGCCAGCGGCGGGCTTAAACCCTTCGGCGGCGCCGGGCATCCAAGCCGGTACCATGAATACCGCCTGCCTTCCCATGAGTTTTGCGATGTCTGACGCCGCGGCGCCGCTGCCAGACGACAGCGCGCTGGTCCAGCGCTCGATTGCTGGCGACATGCGCGCTTTCGAGTTGCTCTACCGCAAGCACGTCGGCCGCGTTTACGGTGCCATCCTGCGCATCGTCGGCATGAACCACGCACGTGCCGAAGAGCTGACTCAGGACGCCTTCGTGCGGGCCTGGCAGAAAATCGGCGGCTTCCGTTTTGAAAGCGCCTTCTCGACCTGGCTTTACCGCCTCGGCGTCAATACGGCGCTGATGGACCTGCGTGGCAGCGGCAGCGAGCAGAATGTCGAGGACGACGTCCTCGAGCTGGCCGCCGGTGGCGAAGTGCCCTTCTGCGCGGCCGAGCGCTCGGACCTGGAGCAGGCCGTGGCCAAGTTGCCGCCGCGGGCACGCGCCGTGCTGGTATTGCACGATGTGGAAGGGTGGAAACACGAGGAGATCGCCCGCGAGCTGGGCATGGCCGTGGGTTCCTCCAAGGCACAGCTGCACCGGGCGCGGGGCTTGATGCGCCGGGTGCTGGGAGATGCAGCATGAGCGAACATGAATTCGAATGGCGTCGCCGGATGCGTGACCTCGGCGGTCCGGTACAGCCGCAGCGCGACTTGTGGCTCGACATTGCGCAGCGGATCGAAGCATCCGCGGATCCAGCCGGTGCGACGACGAACCCGGCACCCGAACCGGCACGGCGCCGCTCCTGGATCATTCCCCTGGCTGCGGCCGCCAGCCTGATGCTGGGCGTGGTGATCGGCGGTCTGTGGATTCGCCAGGATTCGGGCGTGGCGCCGCCGCGGGTGGCAGTCCACGACGACAACCCGGCATCCGCGCTGGCTGCGGCAGATCGTCAGCTGGACGGATTGCGTACGCAGGATCCACGCCTGGCCGGCCCGATGGCTGAGCTGGACAGTGCGGCCGCCGAACTGCAGCAGATGCTCGCCCAACGACCCGATGCAGTATTCCTCGTCGGCCTTCTCAATCGCACCAACGAACGGCGTCTGAAACTCGCGCGCATGGGGCTCGCGTCGACCTGACCAATGCTGGAGAAATCATGAAATTCATCTTTATACCCATGCTCGCGTTGCTCGCACCGGCACTGGCACAGGCCGGAACGCCGATCAACGAGACGCGCGCCGTCGATGCCGCAGCGCGCATCGAAATCCACAACATCAAGGGCGAGGTCAACGTCACCGGCTGGGACAAGCCCGAAGTCGCAATCACCGGCACGCTGGGCGACGGCGCCAAGCGGCTGGGCGTGGACGGCAGCGGCAGTCATCTGGAGATCCGCGTGGAAGGGCCGGACAAGTCCTCCAGCTGGTTCGGCTGGGGTGCCGACACGGCGATGGGTGACACCATTCTGAACATCAAGGTGCCACGCAAAGCGTCGGTGGAGATCGGTGTGGTCAGCGCCGCGGTGGTGGTGTCGGACCTTTCCGGCGGTGAACTGCAGATCGACTCGGTATCCGGCCGCATTCGCACCCAGGCCGATGCATCCCGGCTGCGGATCGAAAGCGTGAGCGGCGATGTGTCGTTCGACGGCAAAGCGGGCGAGACGGAGGTGGAAACCGTCAGCGGCGACGTCGTGGCTCGGGGCGTCGGAGGGCATGTCCGGGTGGAGACCGTGTCGGGCACGCTCGACATACTGGCGAATGCGCCGATGGACGATGTCACGGCAGGCAGTGTTTCCGGCGACATTGAATTGCGCGGATCGCTCGCGGGCGCCGGGCGCATTCACGTCGAGACGATGAGCGGGGACGTCAAGCTGGGCCTGCGCGGCGACCTCGCAGCGAAAATCGAGGCCGAGACGTTCAGCGGTACCCTGCGCAGTGATTTCGGCACGGTGGAAAAACCCGAGCATGGTCCCGGTTCGTCGCTGGAAGCGACGGTCGGTGGCGGTAGCGGGCGCGTTGAGATCGACGCTTTCAGCGGTGACGTCAGCATCACGCGGGAATGACCGGCGCGATGCTATCGATCAAATAGCGACAGCTCAGGCAGGAAGGCGGCATAGCGCCGCCAGCGTTCCACGGAATGGCGATAGACGGGTTGGCGGGCCTGCCACAGGCTCGCGGACTGGATGGCCCGGTCGCCGCCGGCAGCCGCAGCAGCATCAGCCAGCGGCGTCACACCGACCCACTGCGACAATGCATGGCGGATGTCATCGGGACGCTCGACCAGCGTTTCGTAATCGATCACGCGCGTGGGCAGTGCAGGCCGGGCCAGCCAGCCGTCCATGAGGCGGCGACAGCCGGATTCGAACACCGCGATGTCCTCCAGGCAGTTGGAGAACGCGTAGTCGTCGTGGGCGAAAAACTGGGTCCAGAGGGAGATGGCCGTGTCGCGGGGATCGCGCCGGCAGTAGATCACCCGGGCCTGTGGGAACAACGCCGCCAGTACATCCAGGTGGCGGAAATTGAGCGGATTCTTGTCCACGTACCAGCGGCGAGCCGGTTCGTCCTGCACCACGTGCGCGCGGTAGAGCGCACGGCCCTGGGCTAGCGCCGTCGGCAGGGCGCTGGCCGGCGTCGACCGGATGGTCCGCGCGATGAAATCCACGAACGGCAGTTCGCCCCGATTGCAGACTGCGTCGTGACGGCTGAGAAATTCGGCGACCAGCGTCGTGCCGGTGCGGGGCAACCCCACCACGAACACGGGGCAGAAGTCCGGATCGGGTGTCAGCGCCGGCATTGGTGTCGAGCCGGCAAGGCGCTGCTGGACAAAGGCCTCCCACGGCGATCGCTGCCACGGTTGCAGCGCGTGCAGGAGGGCGTTGCCCTGGCGATAGGCGGCGACCGCATCGGCGACGTCACCCGCTTCGTCGAGGGCTTTGCCGAGCGCGAACAATGCCGACGCCCTGGCGCGGGGCTGCAGCGATCCGGCGGAGACGGCTTCACGGAAACGAGGGATGTCGGGATGGTCCGCCGCGGTGTAGCGCTGGCAGCTGGCCAGACCTTGCAGGACAAACCATCGGTTGAGATCGACACCACTCTCCAGGGCACGCAGGAGATGTTCCCGCGCCGCGTCGAAGCGTCCCAGCGACAAGGCCAGCATGCCTGCCTGTGCGTGGACATCGGCTGATCGTGTCGCCTGCAGGTGCCGTTCGCAGAAGGCCAGCGCCGCGCCTTCCTGCTGGCTCTGCTTCATGAACTGCGCCACGTCGACGACCTGGTCCGGCGGCAGTGTCCGGGCGTCGATACCGGCAAACGCGGCCGTCGCGCCGAGCAGGCGTCCCTGGCTACGGCGGATCTGCGCCAGGAGCCGCGCGGTGGGAAGGTGGCCGGGTTGCGCAGACAGCAGCGGGATCAATTCCGCCTCGGCACCGCCCGCGTCGCCCGACTGCCATAGTCGCTGGAGCTGCGCGAGCCGATCGACCATGGCCTGGGGAGAGCGGAGATCGGACACGAAGAATTACCGGTTGACGCTCTGGTCCGGGAACAGCAGGTAGGTAGAGATGATGTATTTGTCGCTGCTGCGCGGTGGCAGGCCGGCGTGCTGGTACATCCAGTACGGCGGAAACACCAGCAGGCGACCCTTGCGGGCCGGTACTTTCACGTCGAGGTCGACGAACTGGGTTTCGCCGCCCTCTTCGACATCGTTGAGATACCAGAGAAACACCAGATAGCGGTTGGCGACCTGGTTGATGGAATCGAAATGCGGCTGGAAACCGTCGGTGCCATCACTGGCGTAGCGTTTGATGCGCAGCTCGGCAAAGCGCGAGGTGGGCGGTACGGGGATGGTCAGCCCGAGCGCCTGGTTGTAGCGCGCCAGGTAATCGTCGATCTGCTTGAAGAAAAACCCCTGGAAGCCGGCGTCGGTGAGGGGCGTGATGTCCAGCTCCGTCCATCCGCTCTCTTCCAGCCCCTGGCGGTATCCGCGGCCATTGCGCACGTGAAAGCGCGCCATGTGGTTGAACGACTGCACCATCTGGTCGCAGAAGTCGTCCGGCAGGGCGTTGTCGAAAACCTGTATGTAGCGACGCAGGTCGTCGACGGGATAACGGCTTTCAGACGTCATAACCCCATTCCCTCATGATGGGATCGAGCACCGGCAACACCGGCTCGAAGTATTTCTCGTAGCGACGCCAGCGACCGATCGCCTTTCGATTGGGTGGATTGACCACTTGCGAATAGCTTGGCGTGCTGATGTAGCCCTTGCTGCGCGCGTGCTGGTGGAATTGCGTGAGCGGCGTGGGATCGTCCAGCTCCAGGAACTGGCCCAGGCGGGCAACGTGCGTATCGAACTGGTCGATCAGATCTTCATAGCGCAGCACCATGACGTCCGGTTGCAGCAAGGCGGCGTGGTGCAGCCAGAAGCGCATCGCGTTCACGTACCCCTGCGCCAGTCGTTCCAGCGACGAACACAGCGCGCCGAAGGACGGGGCGCGGAACGTCTGCATGTAGCAGCTGGTCAGCACGTCGCAGGGATGTCGCAACGCCAGAATGATCTTGGCGCTTGGAAAAACACGCCGGATCATCGGCAGCCGCAGCAGGTTGAGCGGGTTCTTGTCGACGATGCGCTGGCCCGGCTTGAGCGGCGTGACGCTGGCAACGAGCCGGTCGTAGCGGGCGCGGAGCGCATCGCACTGTGTCTGCGTGAGTGCACCCAACTGGTCCGGATAGACCAGGCCGGTGTCCTGCATGCTTTCGACCAGCATCTGGATGAAGGGGCGTTCGTCCATCGACTGCATGGACGGATGGGCGTCGAGCATCTGTTCGAGCATGGTCGTGCCCGAGCGAGGAAAGCCAACGACGAAAATGGGTGACGCGGCGGCGGGCGGCGCGCTGTCGGCGGGCCAGGCGGCGAACTGCTCCGGACTGACCCAATAGAGGGATGTCTTTAGCGGTTGTGCGTCCGGGTCGGCGAGCTTCGGGTCGACTTCCCGCACGGTGAGCATCTGTCCGGCGTGGGCCCGGCCGAGGTACTGCATGGCGGCATCGTAGTCGCCCAGCTTGTCGCAGATCCGGCCCAGTTCGAAATAGGTCGACGTGCGCTTCTGCTCAATGTGGATCTTTTCGGCGAGTGCTTCGAGCAGGCTCCGGGCGGCCGACAGGTCGTCGCTGCGGGCGGCGATGACCGAATGTACGTGGAGGATATCGTCGCGCAGGCTGGTATCCGCAACGTCGGCGGGCGAGGGGAGCTGCGCGAGGGTGGCGCGCGCTTGATCCAGCCGGTTCAGTCGTTCCTGCAACAGCGCCATCTGCACCAGCGCGCGCGTTCGTGTCGCGGTATTGCCCAGGCAACGCTGCAGGATCTTCTCGGCGGAGTCAGTGTCAGCCGAACTGGCCAGGATGCTGGCCAGATCCACGGCGAGTTCGCCGTCGAGCGGCGGCCATTGCTGCCAGCCGTGAATCAGTTGTTCGGTACCAACGGTATCGCCGAACTCGTAGCACATCATCGCGCCGAAGATGCGTGCGTCCGGCAGTCGCGGATCGAGGCGCATCGCCTCCAGGAACAGCTCGCGTGCCCGCGCGTAATGGCACTGCTCCATGTGCAGCAGGCCAACGTTGACACGCAGGGCTGCGTCGCGCGGGGAGAGCGCGAGTGCTTTTTCGTAGGCGGCGTGTGCCTCGTCGAAACGCCGGGACTCGCGCAAGGCAGTGGCGTAGTTGGACCAGTGCTCGGCGGAACCGGGCCTGAGTTCGGTCAATGTCCGGTAGCTGTCGATCGCGTCGTCGAGCTGGCCTTGCTGGTGCTGGGCGACTGCCAGCAGGAACAGTGCCTCTTCCCGGTTGCTGCCGGCGGCCAGGTGCGCGCGCGCATGGCGCTCGGCCTCTGCGTGACGACCGGCATGAATGAGGTTGAGGATGTCGGGCAGGGCAACGCTGGGCATGGCGACGTGCTGCGCTCCGGAATGTGCGGGCTGGTCCGCAGAAACGCCCAATGTAGAGCGAATGGGGCCGGGGAACAACCGCGCGGCGCATCGCGGGGGCGGCGCGCGGGCGGCCCGGTGCCGCCGCAGTGCGCGGGTCGCCCCTGTGGGCGGACATAAAAAAACCGCGCGGCTTGCGCCGCGCGGTTTTCTGAACCACCGAGGTGGTCGTGACGCTTAGAACTTCACCGTCACGCGGCCCCAGAAGTAGCGGCCCACGGTGTCGTACGTGTTGACGTCGGTGTTGGCATTGATGACGTTGTTCTGGAAGAACAGCGGCGGCTGCTTGTCGAACACGTTGTCGATACCGATGTCGAGACGGGTGTTGATCGGCTCGATGTTGTAGCCGACCGCCAGGTTGTGCTCGACGTGCGCACCGTAGTGCAGCTCGACGCCCGGGATCGAGCCGTCGGCCGACGTACCCTGACGCTCGTCTTCGTTACCGACGTTCACGCCGCCGATGTAACGGACGCGCCAGTTGGCGTCCCACGAACCCAGACCCCAGCTCAAGCCGGCCAGAGCGCGCCAGCGGGCGTAGTTACCGTAGTCACGGTTATACGTGCCATTGACGTGGACGACGGCGTCATCGCTGCGTTCCGGCAGCTTGTCGTTGTCGTACTGGGCGATGTAGGTGCTCTCGAACGAGATACCGAAGTTACCGATCGAGGTCTCCGGCAGACGGTACTTGAAGCCGAAGTCGACACCCTTGGTGTCAAGGCGACCCAGGTTAGCCGTCGGCGACGAGATGAACTGGATGTCGCCAGCAGCCGTACGGTGGATCAGGTTGCAGAAGCTCGTGTTGTCCTGGAAGCAGGAGTTCACGATGGTCTGCGCGCCGAGCGGGGTGATCGTGTCGTTCAGGTAGATACGCCACACGTCGACGTTGACCGACAGGCCTTCCAGCCAGCTCGGGTCATACACCACGCCGAAGTCGAAGGTCTTGCCTTCTTCCGGAACGAGGTCGATGCCGGCAGCGACGGCGCCCGACACGACGGCCGACGTCTGGCTCAGGCCCGTACCCTGGTAGTTGACCGGCACGTTCTGGCAGGCGTTGCTGTGGGAAGCCAGTTCGGAGGCGCTCAGGAAACGGCACGGATCGGCGAAGCTCGGGGCCGAGCCCGTCGCACCGGCGTACAGTTCCGAGATGTTCGGAGCGCGGAAGACTTCCTGCACGGTACCGCGCAGCAGGACGTCTTCGATCGGACGCCATTCGACGGCCACCTTGCTGTTGGTGGTGTCACCGAAGGTGTTGTAGTCCGAGTAACGCGAACCGACGATCAGGTTCAGCGACTGGGCGAACGTCACGTCCTTGAGGATCGGCAGGAACAGTTCGGCGTAGGCTTCCTTCACCGTGTAACCGCCGTTCAGCGGGGTGGAGCAAGCTTCCTGCGAGATGAAGCAGGTACCGTCTTCACCGCGGGTGATGGCGATGTAGTCGACGTCGAAGTCCTGGTATTCCTTGCGGTGCGACACACCGACGGCCAGGCTGGCGACGCCGGCCGGCATCTCGAACAGTTCGCCGGCAACGTTCACTTCGCCCTGGCGCAGCAGGTACAGAGTGTTGTAGTACGGCGTCGCGCTGTAGTTGCTCAGCAGGGCAACCTGGGCGGGATCGTTCTGCGCGAAGATGTTGAACGGCACGCAGCCGGCGATCGGCTCGTCCGGGGTACCGCAGGTGATCACGCCGGTGACCGGGTCACGGAACGACGGGCCGAGCGCGCTGCGCAGGCCTTCGTAGTACACGTAGCCGAGGCTCTTGCGCATCTGGCTGTAGTGACCGTAGTTGTAGCTGGCGTCCCAGGTCCAGCTGGTGTCGCCGATCGAACCCTTGAAGCCGATCAGCGCCTGGTCGGTCGAGGTCGAGAAGTTACCGCGACGCTGGCCGAGACCCGTGAAGCGGGTCAGCATGTTGAGGCCGTCCGCGTTGCCGGCGCCCAGGTCGATGCCGAACGGGTTGTAGTAGTTGTCCCGCGAGATCGTGACGCCGTCGCCGATCGCGTCGAACGGCAGCGGAGCGATCGCGAAGTTCGAGGTCGTCTCGTTGTGGAAATAGTTCGCGTAGACCTCGACGCTGTCGCTCAGCTTGTAGTTGCCGATGACGAACGCGTTGGCGCGTTCCTGCGGGGTCATGACGAGGTTGACCGACTGGTAGTTGTACGCGTCGCGCGCGCCCGAGTAGCAGCGGTAATCCGACAGCGAGGCGCCGGAGGTGCCCGGGGTACGGCTGACCGAGCCGCAACCGAAGCTGTTGCCGGCCGGCAGGAAGATGCGGCCCTGCGGGTTGCGGCTGGAACCGGCGCGGATGATGCTGGCGCTGGACAGGTACGTCGCGTCCTTGGCGAACTCGCGGTCAGCCGAGGAAACCGAATCGTACTTGTTGTAGTTGATGCCGCCCATGATGCTGCCACGGTCGGAGCTGTGGCCGAACGTGAAGCTGGCGCCTTCGCGCTCACCGTCGTCACGGTCGGAAACGCCGTAGTCGGCCATGAACTCCGCACCCTGGTAGTCGCTACGCAGGATGAAGTTCACGACGCCCGCGATGGCGTCCGAACCGTACACGGCCGAGGCGCCGTCCTTCAGGACTTCGATGCGCTCGATCATGTTGGCCGGGATCGAGTTCACGTCGAACGGCGGGGAAACGGCGCGCTTGCCGTTCAGCAGCACCAGCGTACGGTTGACGCCGAGGCCGCGCAGTTCGATGGTGGACGCACCCGCGCCGCCGCCGTTGTTCACGCGCGGGTTGGTCGCCGCACCGGCTACGGAGGGAAGTTCCTGCACCAGGTCGCCGACGGTCAGCTTACCGCTCTTTTCGATGGTGGCTTTGTCGATCGAGACCACCGGGCTAGCCGTTTCGAGGTCAACGCGGCGAATGCGCGAACCGGTAACGACGATGGTTTCCAGCTTTTCGGTGTTCTCGCCTTCCTGCGCGAAGACCGGCGTGGCCGTGGCGCTGAGGCCAACGGCGGCCGTCGTGCCCACATAAAGGGCGTAGCGCACGGCGCGCAGAAGCTCGTTGCTGTTTTGTCTCATTACACTCTCCAACGTCAGAGTTGTGACACAGATCGGGACTAGTACTTTTCCTTCCTGGAAATGGCCAAGGAAATACCTTCCTATGCCTCGGCAGCGGCCGATACTAGCAACATTCGCAACGCGTGGGAATCCCTGTTGCTTTTGTGCAACAGCCCTGTTTTCAAGGGTGCGCTACCTGAATGGAAGCGTCTGTTTTTGAACAGAAATTTGCTATATTTTGCGAAGTTTTGCGAATGTATACACGCGTGCAAAAGATGCGGAAATTGCGCGATTTCTGAGCAAGCAAAGTGGGGATTGTCCGGACGAGATTGCCCCTGGTCGCGATGCGACCGGGTGGATCAGAGGTCCTGGTGGTACTGGATGTACGGGACGCGGGCCTGACTGTCGGCTTCGTCGCCGCGCAGAGGGGGATTGGTCCAAAGGTTCTGGGCACCGATGCTGAGATCGGCCTGCCAGGGCGTGTGCCAGGTGACGCCGACATCAATGCCGGTCCAGCGCTGGCCGCCGATGTCCTTGGTGGACAGGGGTGAATACAGGCGGCCGGTAATGCTCGTGCTCAAGGCGCTGGAACCCAGGCCGAGGCTGAGCGCCGTCTGCTGCCAGATCGTGCGGGCGCCCAGGGAATCGGCGGCCAGGCGAATGCGGCCGATGCTCGCGCCAATGTCGAAGTTCTGGCTGGGATTGAGCGCCCACTGGCCGCGTGCGCCGAGCATCGCGCTATCGCTGAACCGGCCCAGCGAGGTGCCGGGAATGACCAGGCTGGGGAGGCCCGTGTTTCCAGGCACGATGGTGGGCAGCGCCAGCGTTGCGGTTGATGCCTGGTTCGGAGTGGCGGGCTGGCTGAGCCAGCTCAGCGTCATGCCGACGTCCAGGTTGAAGCGGCCTGCCGTCCAGCGGGCATCGGCGTTGCCGAAATACCAGGGGCTGGCGGAGGGCGACACACAGCTATTGGTGGCCAGCGCGTTGGCGCCGCACTGGCTGAAATCCGTGGCGGCCGGATCGCTCAGGGTCATCGGCATGACGCCGATACCGGCGCCTGTGCGCCATTGCGAAGCCGGATCGAGCTCAAGCCGCGCCTGGAACAGAGAGGTTGCATCGACCAGGCGCCAGTCCAGGGCGCCGCCGACTGTCGGAGCGGCAGGCTCCAGCGGTGACAGGGCGGGGCTGGACCCGGCGACAGCGATGAGGATCCGTCCATCGGGGGCACTCCACACCGGTACGTAGCGCAGATTTTCGGCGCTGGTACGCTGCGGCTGGCTGGACAGCAGGCTGTCCAGCAGCTGCTGCCGTGCGAGCTGCGTCGACTCGGGCACGATCGACTGCGCCGATGCCGCAACGGGCACCAGGGCGCTGAAGATCAGGCTGGCAAGACGCTTACTCATTGATCGGCGAGCAGATTTTACGTGTGACCAGGGGTATGGATGGCGGATACGGGCCAAAGTTCCAGGGGATGGCCAGGATCCTGCACGCAGTTTACAAAAAAATAACACCGAAAGCGTGTCTCCGGTCGAATTTTTCGCTCGCGCGCAGAAACGTACACTGCGGCTACACTTCTTCGCCAACCAGCTAGGCGAGTGCCGAGGTCAGCGCCCGCATGACTATTTCAAGATCCGCCGACGGGAAAGCCGTCGTTCCGTCGGGTGCGGATGCGGTCGACGCGGCCGTCCTGCGCCTGCTGAAGGCTGTCGGCTGGCAGGACGTAGGGCAGGCGGGCGTCGCCCTCTGCACGGCTCTGCTCGGTAAAGGGCAGTACCGTCTGGTCGACAGCGCCGCCGCCGCCGTGCTGATGGGGCATCACCGCAGCGGGCGCGACGGCAGCTCGGGCGAGCCGAGCGTCCTCGCACCGCCCATTGTCCTGGTCCAGGCCGATTCCCAGGTCGTGCGCCTGCTGCAGCCCCTTGGCACGCCCGATTCGACGACCGGCCTCCTCGACGCTTCCGTGCCCACGGACTCCTGGTCCAACGCGGACTGGCAGGACGCCTGGTCGCGCTGCGTGCACCTGCTGGACGCCAAGCTGGTCAGCGTGTGGGCGGCCGACAGCCTGCAGCGCGCGGTCGAGCGCCTGGAGCGGGCCGAACGTCTGCAGCGGGCGCTGTTCGCCATCGCCGACCAGGCCAATGCCGATCGCGAGATGCCCGAGGTGATGGCGGCGCTGCATCGCATCGTTGGCAGCCTGATGTATGCGGAGAACTTCTTTATCGCCCTGTACGACCCGCAGGAGCGCTGCATCCGGTTCCCGTATTTTGTCGACGTTGCCGATACCGACCTGCCGGACCCGAGCCGGTCTTTCACGATGCAGGAACTGTATCGGAGCATGACCTGGCACCTGATCACCGGCGGCAAGGCGCTGCGCGGCACGCCGGAGGCGCTGGCCACCCAGGTGGAGGGCGCGATTCAATCCATGGGGCCCGAATGCGTCGACTGGCTGGGCGTGCCGCTCCTGCGCGGCAACCAGGTGGTCGGCGGTATTGTTGTGCAAAGTTATAAAGAGGCCGAGCGGTTCTCGGAGCAGGATCAGGCGCTGCTGGCCTATGTGGCGCAGCACATCCTGACGGCGCTGGAGCGCCGGCGCGTCCACGAGGAACTGGAACGTCGCGTCGAGGAGCGCACTGACGCGCTGCGCGAAGCCAATCGCGTGCTGCAGCAGCAGGTGCTGGAACGGCAGCGTGGCGAACGTCTGCAGGCGGCACTGTTCCGCATCGCGGAGCTCGCCAACACGACCGACAGCCTGGAAGAGTTCTACGCCGCCGTGCACCGCGTGGTAGGTGGCCTGCTCAACGCGCGCAACTTCTATATCGCACTCGCCTCGGACGACCGCAGCGAGTTGTACTTTCCCTACTCGGTGGATGAGTTCGACCACCAGCGCAAGCCGCGCAAGTTCGGCCGCGGCCTGACCGAATACGTGCTCAATCACGGCACCGCGCTGCTGGCGGATCGTCCTGGCATCGAGCGGCTGCGTGCCAGCGGCGACGTGCTGAGCTTTGGTGCGCAATCGGTATGCTGGCTGGGCGTGCCCCTGATCTGCGAAGACAAGCCCGTCGGCGTGCTGGCCGTGCAAAGCTATTCGGACGAATACAGCTATTCGCCACGCGACCAGGAACTGCTGACCTTCGTCTCCTATCACATTGCCAATGCGCTCGAACGCAAGCGCAGCGCCGAGTCGCTCAAGTCGGCCTATGCCGAACTCGAGCAGCGTGTGGCCGAGCGAACCAGCGAACTGGCGGCGGCCAATCGCGACCTGCGCGAGCAGATCGCCTATCGCGAAAGCATTGAGCGGCAGCTCAAGCACGAGACCTTGCACGATTCCCTGACGGGATTGCCCAACCGCACCTTGTTCCTCGAGCGCCTGGAGCTGGCGCTCGAGCGTTACCGGCGCGACCCGCAGCGACTGTTCGCCGTGCTGTTCCTGGACCTGGATCGCTTCAAGGTGATCAACGACTCGGTCGGTCACCTGGTCGGCGACGACCTGTTGTACGAAGTGGGCGGCCGTGTCGCCCGGTGCCTGGACCAGGGTGACGTCGCTGCCCGGCTCGGCGGCGACGAATTCGCCATCCTGCTGCACGACGCCACCACGGCCGAAGCGGCCAGCGAGTTTGCCGCGCGCATCATTGACGCACTGAATGCGCCGATCCGGCTGGGGCCCAAGGAGGTTTTCACCTCGACCTCCATCGGCATCGCCCTGGTATCGCCGCGCTACGCCAAGGCGGAAGAATTGCTGCGCGATGCCGACGTGGCGATGTACCGCGCGAAGGCCGAAGGTCGTCATCGGTTTGCACTGTTTGACGAACGCCTGCACCAGGAGGCGTTGCGGTTGCTCGAAATCGAGAACGACCTGCGTCGCGCGATCGGGCGCGGCGAACTCGAGCCCTATTTCCAGCCGATCGTGCGCCTGAGTGACCGCAGTCTGGTCGGCTACGAAGCCCTGGTGCGCTGGCGGCATCCGGAGCGGGGCGTGCTGTTGCCGGGCGAGTTCCTGGGCGTGGCCGAAGAGAACGGCTCGGCCGAACAGATCGACTGGCACATGTTCGAGCGGGTCTGTGCCATCGCGCCGGCGCTGACGGCGCAGGGTGGATTCATCAGCATCAACCTCACGGCGCGGCATTTCCGCCAGAGTGACCTGGACCGCGAGCTGCTGGCGATCCTGGACCGCAATGGCGTTCTGCCGACGCGGATCCGCATCGAGGTGACCGAGCGGGCGCTGCTGGAGAACCCTGCCCAGGTCAAGCAGATCCTCGTGGGCCTGCGCCGCGGCGGCATCAGCGTGGCGCTGGATGACTTCGGTACGGGCTATTCGTCCCTGAGTTACCTGCACCAGTACCCGCTGCAGGCGTTGAAGATCGACCGCTCCTTCGTCGCCGAACTGCGTCCCCGTGACGATGCCAGCTCCAGTGCGGTCGTCCGCGCGATCCAGGCCCTGGCCGGTTCGCTGGGCATGCAGGTCATCGCCGAAGGCATCGAAACCGAGGCCCAGCAGGAAGCGCTGCGTGCACTCGGTTGCGAATTTGGCCAGGGCTTCCTGTTCGGCCGGCCGCAGCCGGCCGAATACTGGCTGGGCCAGGTTACGGGTTGATCGGCTGCTTTCGCAGCGATAGCGGCTAATGCGTCGCGGTCGAGCCCGGCGTTTCCGGTTCGTCGCGGAACAGCTGGGCCAGGTCGACGCGATCAAAGTGGTAGCGCGAGTTGCAGAATTCGCAGGTGACCTCGACGCGGCCGTCGATCTGGATGGCGGCCTCTGCTTCCTCGCGGCCCAGATTGCGCAGTACCGCCGCGACGCGTTCGCGGCTGCACTGGCAGCCGAATGCCAGCGGCCGTGAATCCGTCAGTACGGCGTTCTCTTCGTGGAACAGGCGGCGCAGGATCTCCTCGACCGGCAGCTGGGTCAGCTCCTCGCGCGTGAGCGTCGCCGCCAGGTGCTTCACGCGGTTCCAGCCATCCGGATCGGCATCACCGATGCCGCCGCCCTGGGCGAGCGGCTGCAGCAGGAGGCCGGCGGCCTTGCCGCCTTCGCAGACCAGCTGGATGTGCGTGGGCAACTGTTCCGAGCGGATGAAATACCCTTCGATCAGGTGCGACAGTGTCCCCTGCTCGACCGGCACCATGCCCTGGTAACGCTGGCCGGAGCTGGCGTTCTCGATGGTGATGGCCATCAGCGGCGACTTGAGCTGGAAAAGACTCAGTCGATCGGGCAGCTCCGTGTCGGTCTGGGCCAGGCCGCGAAGGCGTCCGGCATCCGTGCATTCGGTGAACAGCAGGCGGACCGGGCCATCGCTCTTGAGCTGGATCGACAGGCTGCCGTTGAGCTTGATGTTACCGGTCAACAGCGCCGTGGCCGCGAGGGCTTCACCCAGCAACTCGTGCACCGCCGGGGCGTATTCGCCGCGCTCGGCGACTTCTTGCCAGCTTTCCTCGAGTTTGACCAGGACGCCACTGACACCAGCGCGCTCAAGGAGGAATCGTTGCAGCAGATCGGTTTTCTTGTTCACGGACAATCCCTGAGGCAGAGGCCGAAGCCGGGTCCTGGGCGGGCAGCGCGCCGGCACGGGGCGGGCGGTCGGTGACAGGATCGCGCATGTCCCGATGAGAAGGAAGCGGCACTGTGTGGAATGGGTTGCGGTGTCAAAGCGTGTGGCCGCTTTGGTCCGCTTTGTCGACAAAGGATCTCCGCGATTGCAACGCGTTCAAGGATTTGGCGAACATTCGGCCGCGCATGCTCTCCTTCACTTCCGTCTCCCGACGGGGGCTGGCTGCGTCGTGGGGCGCGTACGCCACCTGTCGTAGGTCATTGCGCGATGGTGTGACACCGTAGACACTCGACGGCTTGCCTGTAAAAAACCCCCGAGGGAGGGAGCATGTCGTTGTCGTACCGTCGCACTGCGCTTAGCGCGGCTTTGTTGTTTGCTTTGCATTCCATTTCCTACGCGGCGACGCCGGTTCCGGCTTCGGTTCCCGGTGTCGATGCACTGGATCGCGCGACGCGCGAACCCGGTGCGCTCCTGCTGCGTTCGGGCATCTTCGATCCGGTCAGCCAGTCGCTCGACCTTCGCTCCACGGGAGCGGCGGATGTGACGACCTCCAACTACGCGATCGTGCAGTTCACTGCCGGTCGCATGGATGCAGCGAAGCACCTGAAGACCAGCGGCGCGGAAGTCGTCGGCTACATTCCGAACAATGCCTATCTGGTGCGCCTCAACGGCGTCAGCCTCGACCAGGCCCGCGGGACGGCGGGCGTGCGCTGGGCCGGCAGCTGGCAGCCGGGCATGAAGATCGATCCGCGCCTGTGGTCGGCCGAGCTGGGCGCTCTGCGTCCGGATGCCAGCGGCGGTGTGGAACTGGAGATCAGCGCGTTTGCCGGCGAGAACGTCGATGCGATCGCCGCTGCCCTGAGCAAGGTTATCCCGGCGGTGCAGTTCACCAACCGTCTCGAGCGCGCCGATGCGCCACGCCTGCGCGTGCGCGTGGCCAGGCACGAGGTCGCCACCCTTATCGATGCTGCCGCGCGGGTTGACGGTGTGGCCTGGATCGAACGCTACGTGAAGCCCAAGACCAGCAACGCCGGTGCCGTAGCCGCGATCCAGGGCAACGCCACCGCGGCACTGTCGGGCAGCGGCGCGGTGGGCGCGCCGCTACCGATGTGGGATCACAACCTGTTCGGTTCCGGCCAGATCGTCGCCGTCGCCGACTCGGGTCTGGATCGCAACGAAGCGTTCTTCACCACGCTCAACAAGGGCAGCGGGCCGGTCGTCGCGATCACCGACGCGAACAATTCCATGCCGCCGACGGGGGGACCGATCTATCCGGATCGCAAGGTTTACGCCTATTGGGTGCAGCCCGGTGCGACCGCGTATGACGAAGGTGTCTTCCACGGGACGCACGTGAGTGGCACCGTGCTGGGCGATGCCGCCGGCACGTTCAATGCGACCACCTACGTTGCCTCGACGCCGACCGCGGCCAACCATGAGCTGGCCGACGGCATGGCGCCGAATGCGCAGCTGCTGTTCCAGGATATCGGCAGTGCCGACGGCCTGACCGGCCTGAACGACGTTCGCGCCACGCTCGAGCAGGCCTACTACGGCGGTGCGCGCCTGCACAGCGACAGCTGGGGTGCCCCGACGTTCGGTGAGTACAGCAGCAACGACAATGACGTCGACTACCAGTCGTGGATGCTGCCGGACAACCTCGTCATCATCGCTGCCGGCAATGAAGGCGACCTGACGCTGGAACCGGATTTCCAGGGTAACGTCTGCCCGACGCCGCTCTTCATCAACGGTATTTGCACGCAGTCCGTGGGGTCGCCCGGTAACGCCAAGAACGGCCTGACCGTCGGCGCGCTGGGTCACGCCGGCAGCACGACGGTTGCGGGCTATTCCTCGCGCGGCCTGACTGCGGACGGTCGCATCAAGCCGGATATCATGGCGCCGGGTTCCTCGACCATTTCCGCCGCGGGTGATACCAACAACGGCGCGGCCGCCGAGGCACCGGCGACCAAGGGCATGTCGGGCACCTCCATGGCGACGCCGACCATCGCGGGCAACGCCGCGCTGGTGCGCCAGTACTTCATGGAAGGCTTCTATCCGCGCGGCGTGAAGACGGCCGCGGATGCCTACAACCCGAGCGGCATGGCCATGAAGGCCATTCTTCTCAACGGCACCAATGCGATCCAGGGCAGCGAGTTCGGCAAGGCGACCTACGGCTGGGGCCGCGCATGGCTGGACAGCAATCTCTGGTTTGCCAACACCCTTGGCAATGGCAACGATGCGCGCCGCCTGCGCCTGTTTGAACGCACCACGGCGACCGGTCTCAAGACGGGCCAGACGGACACCTACACCATCAGTGCCGTCGCCGCGGGCCAGGAACTGCGCGCCACGCTGACCTGGTTTGATCCCGAAGCCGCTTCCGGTGTCGCTGCGACGCTGGTCAACAACCTCAACCTCGAGGTCGTCGGCCCGGACAGCACGGTTTACCGCGGCAATGTGTTCAACGCCGGCGTCTCCGTCAGCGGCGGTACCGCGGATGCGAAAAACACGGTGGAGCAGGTGCGTTTCACAGCGCCGGCCGCGGGCGCTTATACCTTCCGCGTGATTGGTGCGGCAGTGCCGGGCAATGGTCGGACGCTGACCGATTCGCAGGGCTACGCCCTGGCTGTTTCGGGAGCTTTCGGCCTGCCGAATGTCACGCCGGCTTACGCCGCGCCGACCCTGCTGGAAGCCTCCAACACCGCCACTGCGGTGCAGGTGGAGTTCGCGGCCCCGGCCGGGGCGCAGAGCTTCCAGCTCTACCGCGCCGATGGTGGCTGCACCAACGCCGCGCCGGGCGACTTCCGCCTGGTCGCCCACGGTGCTTCAAGCCCGCTCGTTGACGATCGCACGCAGGGCGGATTCGCCTACGCATACAAGGTTCGTGGCGTGAGTGGCGATGTCGAAGGTGACGTCTCTGAATGCGTCGACGTGGTCTCCACCGACACCTGCACACTGGTGCCGACGTTCAACCAGTCGACGATTACGGCCAATGCCAACAGCGCCAGCTGCCGCGTTCGCCTGGACTGGATTGCTGCCCAGACCGGCTGCCCGACCTCGTCCGGCATGAAGTACGACATTTTCCGCTCCACCTCGCCGGAGTTCACCTCGCCGGTGCAGGTGGCCACGGCCACGCCGAATACCCAGTTTGACGACACCACGGTGGAGAACGGTCGCCCGTACTACTACCGTGTGATCGCCAAGGACAGCTTCGGCAATGCCTCGCCGACCGCGCGTACGCTGCAGGCCACCCCGGCTGGTGCGAATGGGCCGGATCCGCTGACCTTCCTGGACGACGTGGACACTCACGCCTATATGACGCTGCAGCAGCCGTGGCGTATCACTGCGACCAGCTCGACCACGCCGACTCATAGCTATGCCACGGCGGCGGACGGCGCCAACTACACGGCCAGCACCTGCGGCGGCATCGAGACGCCGGCGCTGACCATTCCGGCCGGCGCACGCCTGACCTTCAAGGCCCGTTACAACCTTGAGACGAACTGGGACGGTGTCGTGATGGAGTACTCCACCGACGGCGGCACCACCTGGACCGACCTGCCGCCCGATGGCGGCTATCCCAGCGACTTCTCGGAAACCGGGTCGCCGCCGGTGAATGCCTGCAGTTACGCGGCCAGCCACGGGGCGTTCAGCGGCAAGACGACAGCTTCGTCCAACAACGCGGCGAACAACGCCGCCGGCGCCGCCGTGTTCAAGCCATTCTCGCGTGACCTGGCCAGCCTGGCCGGCCAGACGGTGAAGATCCGCTGGCGCAGCTCGTCCGACCCGGCTACCGAATTCGAGGGCTTCTTCCTCGATGAAGTGCGCATCGG
Source organism: Tahibacter amnicola (assembly GCF_025398735.1). Classification (NCBI taxonomy): domain Bacteria; kingdom Pseudomonadati; phylum Pseudomonadota; class Gammaproteobacteria; order Lysobacterales; family Rhodanobacteraceae; genus Tahibacter; species Tahibacter amnicola. The sequence goes on along the minus strand of NZ_CP104694.1, from coordinate 5,878,458 downwards.
CAACGTGGACATTCTGTTCAAGGATGGCCTGGAGCCCAACGCCTACATGTGCCACTAAGCCCATGTGGTAACGGCCGGTTGCTCGACTGCGGGCACCCGGCCCTGCAGGACCCGCCGCGCGGCCCCTGGTCGCGCGGTTTTTCCTTGGCCCGCGTCGCAAACGGGTACCGGCCCGCTCGCTCTATACTCGCCCGCTCGTCCGCTGCCACCGGTCCGCCTGCGTCGACCATGCCCCGCCGCAAATCGCCCGCTGTCCGCGTCCGCTGGTACCGCCGCCTGCTCCGCTGGGTGCTGGTGGTTGCCGGCGTGTTCGTCGTCGGCAGCATCCTGACGGTGCTGCTGCTGCGCGTCGTGCCGGTGCCGTATTCGGCCTTCATGCTGCAGCGCCAGTGGCAGGCCTGGAGTGCCGGGGAAAAGGGCTTCACGCTGCGGCAGCGCTGGGTGCCGATCGCCCAGGTGTCGCGCGAGCTGCCGATCGCCCTGGTGGCGGCCGAGGACCAGAAGTTTCCCGACCACCACGGCTTTGACGTCGAAGCAATCCGCGAGGCGATCGAAGACGCGGAAGACGGCGAACGCATGCGTGGTGCAAGCACGATCACGCAGCAGACGGCAAAGAACCTGTTCCTCTGGAACGGCCGCAGTTTCGTGCGCAAGGGCGTCGAGGCGTACTACACGGTCCTGCTGGAGCTGCTATGGTCCAAGCAGCGCATTCTCGAGGTCTACCTCAACGTCGCCGAGTTCGGTGACGGCATCTACGGTGTTGCCGCGGCAAGCCAGCACTTCTTCCACAAAACCCCCGGTGCGCTGACGGCGCGTGAATCGGCGTTGCTGGCGGCCGTGCTGCCCAATCCGAAGCGGTTCCGGGTGGATCGCCCGTCGGCCTACGTGCTGCGCCGGGCCGCCTGGATCGAACGCCAGGCGCGCCAGCTGGGCGGTGCGGCCTACCTGCGCCAGTAGGCCAGGGACATTTCGCGGCGCGATCACCGGATGTCTGTCACAATGACGGGCTAGTCTCCCGCGATTTCTCCCGGTGCTTGCCCATGACCAGCCTCACCGTCGTCGTGCCCGCATACAACGAAAGCGATGGATTGCGTGAGTTCCAGCGACGCATCGCCGCCGTGTTTGACGGTCTGGATCTGGACTGCCGCGTGCTCTACGTCGATGACGGCAGCCGCGACGATACCTATGCCGTGATGGAATCGCTGCGCGCGGCCGACCCGCGTGTCTCCACCCTCAGGCTCAGCCGCAATTTCGGCAAGGAACTGGCGTTGACGGCCGGCCTTGACCACGCGGATGCTGACGCCGTCGTGGTGATCGACGCCGACCTGCAGGACCCGCCTGAGCTGATCGGCCAGTTCGTGCAGAAGTGGCGCGAAGGGTTCGACGTCGTCTACGGCACCCGCGCCAGCCGCGCCGGCGAGACGTGGATCAAGAAGTGGACTTCGACCGCCTTCTATCGCGTGATGGAACGCATGACAGACCTGCCGATTCCGCGCGACACCGGCGACTTCCGCCTGATGAGCCGGCGCGCGATCGACGCGCTGAAACTGCTGCGCGAGCGCCAGCGGTTCATGAAGGGGCTTTTCACCTGGGTTGGTTTTCCGCAGACCTCCATCGTGTATGACCGCGATCCGCGTTTCGCGGGTGATAGCAAATGGAATTACTGGCGATTGTGGAATTTTGCCCTGGAAGGCATCACGTCGTTCTCGTCCATTCCGCTGCGGCTGGCAACCTATGTCGGCATTTTTTCCGCCGTGATCGCGTTCGTGTTCGCCATCTGGGTGTTCGCCAAGGCGCTGCTGTTCGGCGATCCGGTGCGCGGCTATCCGTCGCTGATGGTCGTGGTGCTGTTTCTGGGCGGATTGCAACTGATGGCCCTGGGGATGATCGGCGAGTACCTCGGCCGCACCTACGTCGAAGCGAAACAGCGCCCGCTGTACCTGATTGACCGGTTTCATCCGGCGCAAACGGTGCGAGTGGACTAACCGGGGTCGAGGGTTTTCTGATCCTTCTGCAGTCCGGCAATACGGTGCCGACTATTCCGGCTATGGACGGAGGTTTCGGGCTGATGCATGCTCATTCGCTGGTTGACCTGCGGTTGACCAGCTGGCAGATGGGGAAGGTCGGCCAGACGCCTGGGGGCATTGCGGCCCATGGGCCATTCCGCTCGCGTGTCGGTGCGTACAGCAGGGAGGCAGGCGCAAGGCACTCCTCGCCTGGAGATTCGCTGCATGTCCCGACCTGTTCCCCTGAGCCGCCTGATCTGGCTGGCCCTTTCCCTCGGTAGCCTCAGTCTGGCCGGATGCCAGTCGACCCAGACCCGGTCGCTCGCGCGACAGGAGCACGAGGAGGAAGCGAACGAATCGGGTAGCAAGGCGACGACGCCGCCAAAGGGCGATTTCTGGGCGATGCGCGTGGCGTATCCCACCGGCCGCTTCGAACACACCTGGCTGGCCGAGGCGGCGCAACAGGAAAAACAGCTGGTGTCGGGCATTCCGGCCGGCGAGTTTGCGCAGCGCCGGGCCGGCGTATCGCCGCTGGCGCTCAATCCCCATGCGTTCACGCTGCTCGGTCCCAAGCCGTTGAACGATTCCGAATGGGGCTGGGGCCATGTGGCTGGTCGTACCAATGTGCTGGTGGTCGACCCGGTAGATACCACGATCGCCTACCTTGGCAGCGATGGTGGCGGCGTCTGGAAGTCGACCAATTGCTGTTCCGCCGCGACCACCTGGACGATCAAGACCGATCTTCCGGAAATCGCCAGTACCGCCATCGGCGACCTGACGATCGACCCGAATAACCACAACACCGTCTATGCCGGCACCGGCGACCTGCGTTTCGGATCGTTCTCGTTCGGCACCGCAGGCGTGCTCAAGAGCACGGACGCAGGCGAGACCTGGTCCGTCCTGGGCGCGGACGTCTTCACGCCGTTCTACACGCCTTCCGCCGGCGGCCATCCCCAGTACCAGGCCATCGGCAAGGTTGCCGTCGATCCGAACAATTCGCAGAAACTGGCCGTTGGCACCAAGACGGGCGTCTACTTTTCCTACGATGCGGGCGCCAATTGGTCCGGACCGTGTTTCACCAATGCCTTCACCAGCGGCGGAACGGCGCAACGCCAGGACATCACGGGTCTTCTTGCCATCAATAACGCCGGATCGACCACGCTGCTCGCCGCTGTCGGAACGCGCGGCCTTGCGACACCCGTGCAGCCGGATCTGGCGAAGAACGGTGCCAATGGCGTCTACCGCACCGCTATGCCGAGCAGTGGCTGCCCGGCCGTGGGCGACTGGACCTTGTCCAACAATAACTGGCCGGCGGGCACCGGCAACGGTACGCCGACCACGACCCTGGGCCGCATCGAGCTGGCCTCGGCGCCGAGCAATCCGCAGATCGTCTACGCGATGGCTGCGCATTCGACCAACCGCAACGTCTTCGGTGTGTGGAAATCGACCGATGCCGGCCTGACCTGGACGCGTACTGTCGACGCCGACGCCGAATTCACCGGTTGTTCGGCGTCGGGCCAGCAGATGTGGTACGACGCCGGCCTGAGCGTGTCACCGACGGATCCGAACATCGTCTTTGCCAGCGCAGTGGATCTGTTCCGTTCGACCAACGGGGGTGATACGTTTACCAATGTGACATGCGGATACAATGGCGGAAGTACACATGTCGACCATCACGCGCGCGCCTTCGTCGGCAACGACCACAACCGCATGCTGGTGGGCTCGGACGGCGGCGTCTACTACACCGCGAATGCGCAGGCGCCGACACCGACGCTGACGCCGATCAACGATTCGCTCTCCACGATCGAGTTCTACTCGGGTGACATCACCGCCAACTTTGCAAACTCGGCAACGCCGGGCGCCAGCGGCGGCGCGCAGGACAACGGCAGTTCCGCCGTGCTGTTCGGCGGCGATCCGGGCGTGCGCCAGTGGGAGTCGACCTACAGCGGCGACGGGACCTTCACGCGCATCGAGCCGGTCAATGCCCAGCGCTGGTACTACCAGGCGCAGAACGGCGCACTGGTGATGTCGACCACCGGCCCCTTCGGCGGCATCGTGAGTGCGTCCGGCGCATGGTCCAGCGACCGCAAGAGCTTCCTGATGCCGCTGGAAATCTACAAGCACGGCGACACTGCAGTCGCCAATTCCGGCTGCGTGACGGGGACGGTTGGTTGCGGCCGCATGCTGGCCGGCACCTATCGTTTGTGGGAAACCCTGTCCGGCGCGCAGCCGACGTCCAGCTGGCAGGCCAAGACCGGCGACCTGACCAAGAACACCCTCATCCTCGGCTCGGACAACCGTTCCTTCATCAACCAGATGGCGTACTCGTTCACCGATCCGACCATTGCCGTGGTGGGAACCAGCGACGGCAATGTGCAGTACGTCTTCAATCTCGGCGTCGCGGGTGCGAACAATGCGCTGGCGGTGAATGTGACAGCCGCGAATGCGGTGCTGCCCAACCGGCCGGTGATGGACGTCGTCACCGATGGCCAGAATCCGCTCGTCGCGTTTGCCGCGCTCGGGGGCTTCGACCAGAATACCCCGTCTACACCGGGACATGTATACCGCGTCACCTGCACCGCCCAGTGCGCCAGCTTCACCTGGGAAAACAAGTCCGGCAACCTGCCGAACATTCCGGTCAACGCCATCATGGTCAATCCGAATGTGCCCGGGCAGGTCTTCGCGGGAACCGACTGGGGTCTGTATTTCACCAATGACATCAGTGTCGCGGCTCCAGTCTGGCAACGTTTTGAAACCCTGCCTCACGCCATGATCTGGGATCTGGTCGTCGACCGCGGACTGACCACGCTTGCCGTGTTCACGCGTTCGCGCGGTGCCTGGGCCTGGCCGCTGCCCATCGCTCCGATCACCGACACGATTTTCGCCAACGGCTTCGAATGATTCGCTCCGGCCCGCCTGCAGGGCGGGCGGGCCGGCCCCCAATGCCCTGTCCGTGCGCAGTACACTGGCGGCAGGCCGTGATGGAGGTGGCGCCATGCGTCAAGTCAAAGATTTGCTGCAGGGAAAGGGGCGGGAAGTGTTTTCGGTCGACCCGGACCAGCCGGTCCTGGCGGCGATCCAGGCCATGGCCGACCACCACGTCGGCGCGCTCCTGGTCATGCAGGCCGGCGAGCTGGTCGGTATCATTTCCGAGCGCGACTACGCGCGGAAAGTCATCCTGCTGGGCCGTTCTTCCGCGGAAACGCCGGTATGGCAGATCATGTCGTCGCCGGTGGAAACGGTTTCCGGCCAGCACACCGTGGACGCCTGCATGCGCCTGTGCACCGACCGCCGCATCCGGCATCTGCCGGTGATGGACGCCGGCAAGGTCGTCGGCGTCGTGTCCATCGGCGACCTGGTCAAGGCCGTGATCGACGAGCAGGCCGAAGAGCTGGCGCAACTGCAACGCTACATCGCCGGTTGAATATCACCGGCCGGCAACCTGCCGGCCGGCCATGCGGGACAGGCCGGATGTCCCCGGCCCTCTGGATTGCCACGGGCTGGCCGTTTACCGCAGGATGCGCGCTTTTCTCCCGAATGCCGGTGCCCCGTGGGCCATAGTGCCGACCCCAACCACGCGCGATTGCAGCGCCTGCTGGCCGATTACGGCGCCAAAGTCCGGGCGCTGGTGATCTCCCACGGCCTGGGGCAACACGGCATCGACCCGGAGGATGTGGAGCAGGAAGTCCGTATCCGGCTATGGCGTGCCGTCGAGCGTGACCGGTCTGCGGCCTTTCATGCGTCTTATATCCAGCGAGTGGTAGCCAGTACCGTGATCGACGCCCTGCGTCGGGCCCAGGTAAGGGCTGCCGAGCCGCTGCCGGAGGAGTCGGAAGAGGGCATCAGCCTTCCCGATGAGACCGCCGGCCCGGAGCAAAGCGCCAGCGGTACCCAGCATGTCGAGAAGCTCAAAGCTTGTCTCGACGCGCTGCCGGAACGACGGCGCCTGCCGATTTCCCTGCACCTGCAAGGGTTTGCCCTGCAGGAGATTGCAGATCTGATCGGCACTTCGGCGGAAGCGGCACGAAAATTGGTCTCGCGCGGGTTGGATGAACTCAAAGAACGCCTGCGTGAGCTTGGAGCCGGAGACTACGATGACTAAGCCAAGCCTTTCCCAGCTCTATCGCGAAATGACCGCGGCGCCGACGCTGAGTGCCCGGGCGTTGATCGATGCCGAAACGGCCGTCCGCGCGTCTGCCGGGCGCGTCGTTCCGCATGAACGCGATGCCGTGGCAGCCGCCCTGGCCGGTTCAGCGGCTCATGCGGACCTGACCCGTCTGTTACGCGCCCTGGAACCAGCCTCGACCGACCTCGCGCGCTCGCTGGCGCACGCCGCGCCGGTGCATGAGGTTCGTGAACGTCACACCCGTTCCGCCCGCGGTCGCCGCGGTGAAGAACGTGGCTGGCAATGGGGTGCCATTGCGGCCAGCCTGGTCGCCGCCGTCGCCCTGTTCGCCGCCCGCAGTGGCCAGCCAGAGCTGGGCAACCAGTCCGTACTGGCCAGGATGCAGGACAAGTCCGCCGACGAGATCTTCTCCGGTGGCGCCGAGTCCCGCTTCGCACAGGCCGACGTGATTTACCGTTTCACGGACGGCGAAGGCGTGACAGACCGCATCTTCGCCAGCAACGGCAGCGGCATCTGACCGGCCGATCCCCGCTTCAAACCCAAAAAACCCGGCAATGCCGGGTTTTTTGTTGGACAGATCGCGCAGTATCGTTCTTCCATCCGTGGGGTCGCGCGCCGTGCGGATTGGAGTTTGTGCGGTATGTTGACGTCCGTGGGGAATCGCTCTGTCCGCATTTTCACGCCGTCCGGAGAAAGACATGATTGCGCGCCTGTGGCATGGCCGGGTGCCGGCCGGGAAAGCCAAAGCTTATCGGGAGTTCCTGAACCAGCGTGCCATTGCCGACTACCGGGGTACCGAAGGCAATCTCGGCGTGCACGTGCTGGAGCGCGCCGAGGACGACATCGTGCACTTCATGACGCTGACGTTCTGGCCGGATACGGATGCCATCCGACGATTTGCCGGCGATGACATCGAGCGCGCGAAATACTATCCGGAGGATCGCGATTTCCTGCTGGAGTTCGAGCCCACGGTCGTGCATTACACCGTGGTGGGGCAGGGGTGAGCGTGTCCGGTAACAGCGCGGCTGTTGCCGCCGCGCTGTGTGACCTGCCGGTCAGACTTCGATGGCGCTGGCGTGTTCGCGCGTGGCGGCGAAACGGATATCCGGCCAGCGTTCCTCGGTGAGCTGGAGATTCACGCGGCTGGGCGCGAGATACACCAGTTCGCCCGCCGCATCGATCGCCAGGTTCATGGCGGCCTTGTCGCGGAATTCTTCCAGCTTCTTCGCATCCTTCGCATGTACCCAGCGCGCGGTGCTGACGGTGATCTGCTCGAAGGTGCAGTCCACGCCGTATTCGTCCTTCAGGCGGTAGGCCACGACATCGAACTGCAGCACACCCACCGCGCCTAGGATCAGGTCGTTGGACATGATCGGCCGGAAGAATTGCGTTGCGCCTTCCTCTGACAGCTGTGCCAGGCCCTTCTGCAGCTGCTTCATCTTCAGCGGATCGCGCAGGCGCGCGCGGCGGAACAGTTCCGGTGCGAAATTGGGAATGCCCGTAAAGCTCAGCGCCTCGCCTTCGCTGAAGGTGTCGCCGATGGAGATCGTGCCGTGGTTATGGATGCCGATCACATCGCCGGGATAGGCCTCGCTGACGATTTCGCGGTCTGACGCCATGAACGTGAGCGCGTTGGCCAGTTTCATTTCCTTGCCGCTGCGGACATGGAATGCCTTCATGCCGGCTTCGAAGCGGCCCGAACACACGCGCATGAAGGCGACGCGGTCGCGATGCATCGGGTCCATGTTCGCCTGGATCTTGAATACGAAGCCGGTCATTTTCGGTTCGACTGCGTCGACTTCGCGCGTGAGCGTGCTGCGCGGCTTGGGCGCCGGCGCGTGCTCGACGAAGAAGTCGAGCAGCGGCTGCACGCCGAAGTTGTTGACTGCTGAGCCGAAGAATACCGGTGCCTGGCGACCGGCGAGGTATTCGTCCTTGTCGAACGGGTGCGATGCACCTTCCACCAGCTCCAGTTCGTCGCGCAGTTCGCGCAGCATGTCCGATCCGATACGCGCCTGCAGCTCCGGGTCGTCCAGCGAGGCGAAGATGGTGGAATCCTGGCGCGTGAAGTTGCGCCCTTGCTCGTACAGGTGCACCTCGCCGCTGATCAGGTGGTACACGCCTTTCAGGCGCGAGCCCATGCCGATCGGCCAGGTGATGGGCGCGCACTGGATCTTGAGCACCGATTCGACCTCGTCGAGCAGCTCGATCGGTGAACGGCCCTCGCGGTCGAGCTTGTTGATGAAGCTCATGATCGGCGTGTCGCGCAGCCGGCACACGTCCATCAGCTTGATCGTGCGCTCTTCCACGCCCTTGGCGCAGTCGATCACCATCAGCGCCGAGTCGACGGCCGTGAGCACGCGGTAGGTGTCTTCGGAGAAGTCCGCGTGGCCCGGCGTGTCGAGCAGGTTGACGATGTGCCCCTCGTAGGGGAACTGCATCACCGACGAGGTGACCGAGATGCCGCGCTCCTTTTCCAGCGCCATCCAGTCGGATGTCGCGTGCTTGGCGGCCTTGCGCGACTTGACGCTGCCGGCCATCTGGATGGCGCCGCCGAACAGCAGCAGCTTTTCGGTCAGGGTCGTCTTGCCCGCGTCGGGGTGGGAAATGATGGCGAAAGTGCGGCGCCGCCGGGTTTGGCTCAGGTGCTCGGACATGTTCGGTCTGGGTAAGGGTGCCGGTGACGGCACGGACTACGGCGGAATACCGCGGCGGCCTTGGCCGTGCGGTGGCGCAGCGACGGGCCGGGGGCGCCGCCCTGCGCCGGTTTGGCCGGCCGGGCAGGCCGGTCCGCCGCCTGACGGGAACGACGGGCGGCGGACCGGACGCGATTATAGCGGCTAGACCGGTGTTCCTTGGAAAATCCCGGGTTTACCGGGGTTGGTCACTGATCGTGGCCGTCCCGTCCGTCGGGATCTCGATCGGCCCGTTCGGGCCGGTCAACCGGAAGGGGATCGACACCAGCCGCATGCCGCGATTGACCTGAACCGCGAAATGCAGGTGCGGGCCGGTGGAAAAGCCGGTATTGCCCGACTCCCCCAGCTTCTGGCCCGGGTAGACGTGGCGTCCCGCCTGGACCTGGACGCTTTCGGGCTTGAGATGGGCGTAGACCGCCATCGAGCCGTCCCGATGAACCACCCGCACCACATTGGCGCGCGTGGCAAACTTCTCGCGGTCCAGGCCGACGCCGTAGTAGTCGTCCTGGACCTCCATCACCACCCCGTCGCGGGCGGCCAGCACGGGCGTTCCCTCGGCGCTGCCGATGTCGATCGCATAGCGTGATTGCTCGTCCGTATGACTGAACGAACCGTTGAAGCCCTGGCCGATGGATGCGCTCGCGTCGCCCAGGGGCCAGCGGTACTCGACGTCCTCCGGGCTGGCCTTGGGGTCGCCGGGAACCGCGCGCATGGACAGCGCGAAACCGGCCGGCTGATAGAGGTCTTCCTGCTTGAGGGCGACCAGGACCCGCTCTTCCATCGGCCCCATCACCACCGTCAGCGGCAGGGTCGGATTGGCCGATACGTTGCGGATGTCCCCCACGCTCAGCTCCACCTCGGTGGGGCCCGCCAGGCGGTTGAACGCCCGCGCGCGCCGTTCGTCCGCATGGCCCTCGACCCGCAGCTCCACCATGCGCTGTTGCTCGATCTTGACCACGGTCTCCTCGACCTTGGCGTCGGTGGCGGGCTTCTGGTCGGTGAAATGGGTGACGCCGTTGGCGTCGGTGTACTTGTATATCTTTTTTGCCTGCGTGCCGGTCGTGCCGAACAGGCACAGGGCCAGGATCAGGGGGCGGATAAGCGTGGCCATACGGAAGGGTCCGGAAGTGCGCGCCTAGGATAGCGGGATGTCCGCGGCCTGGACAGCCGGCCCATCGGGCGGCTCATTCGCGGGATTTTGGCGGATCCATTCGCCGCAGGCGCCTGATTGCCCAACCAAAATCCGCCAGGATGTGGCAATCCGTTATATGTGCCAGGTTTGGCCGTTTAGACGTCTAAACGTCTATTGACGATAACCATATGCGCCGATACAGTGCGCTCCACGATCCATCGAGACCGGCTGAGGGACAGGCCCTTGGAAGCCGGGGCAACCGACGGCAATGCCGCACGGTGCCAACTCCTACGGAGACGCGCGAGCGTCATGCCGACAGATGGGTGGCAGCAGCACGACGGTTTCGCCGTCGTGTCTGCAGCGACCGTCGACGGTTCTTCGCAGGAGACTCACCCACTGCCGGAGAACCACCATGAGCCTCAGCATCCTTCCCGCGCTTGCCTACGCCGACGACGCATTCGTCGCGTTCGACAGCCAACCGGCCATTGCGCGGCCGCAGCGGATGGAGCGTGCCGAGACGGTGATCCGCCTTTCGCCCCGCTACGGCAACGGCCCGGTCGATGTCGCCGTGCGCTACCTGTGGATTGGCGCCGAAGGCGCGCCGACGGTCATCGTGCAGGGCGGGATCTCCGCGAGCCGCGACGTGTGCACGCATGCCGAGGGCAACGGCTACTGGGACGACCTCGTCGGCGCAGCCCGTCCGGTCGACCTGACACGCTGGCGCGTGCTCTCGATCGAATGGCTGGCCCAGTCGGATCTTGGCCCCGCCAGCGCTGTGTCCAGCGAGGACCAGGCCGACGCGCTGGCCGCGCTGCTCGATACCCTGCAGGTCGCCAAAGTCCACGCCTTCATCGGGGCATCCTATGGCGCGATGGTGGGCCTGGCCTTCGCCAGCCGCCACCCGGCGCGCGCCGGCAAGCTGGTGGCCATCAGTGGCGCGCACCGCGCGCACCCGCTGGCCACGGCATTGCGTGCCATCCAGCGTGAGATCGTGCGCAACGGACTGGCCGCCGGCACTGTCGACGCGGCCCTGGGGCTGGCGCGCCAGCTGGCGATGACCACCTACCGTGGCGCCGAGGAGTTCGCCGAACGCTTCGACGCCGAGCCCGAATTCCGCGACGGTCGATTCCATTTTCCGGTCGAGGACTACCTCTGCGCCGCTGGCCGCAAATTCGTCGCGCGGTTCGATGCGCAGCGCTACCTCTCGCTGAGTGAATCGATCGATCTGCATCGCATTGATCCGGCCACGGTGAAGGTGCCCACCGACGTGGTCGCTGTCTCCAGCGACCGCCTCGTACCCGCGCAGGACCTGCGCGACCTGGCTGCCGCCATCGCCGCGCCGTCGGCGTATCGGGAAATCGATTCGCGCTATGGCCACGACGCCTTCCTCAAGGAACCCGAGCGTATCGGCACGCTCGTCGCCCGCGCCCTGTGTTGCTGATTACCAAGGACCTGCCATGACCGAGTTCTCCGCCACCACCCGCGCTGTCCGCGCCGGCATCGAATCCGACACCCAGCACGGCGCGGTCGTCCCGGCCCTGCACCTGTCGACCAACTACACCTTCGAAGGCTTCGGCAAGAAGCGCCCCTACGACTATTCGCGCAGCGGCAATCCCACACGCGACCTGCTCGGTGGTGCGCTGGCGGAACTGGAACACGGTGCCGGCGCGGTGATCACCGCCAGCGGCATGGCCGCCGTGGCGCTCGTGCTGGAACTGGTACCGGCCGGTGGCCTCGTCATCGCGGCGCACGACTGCTATGGCGGCACCTGGCGCCTGCTCGATGCATGGCAGAAGAAGGGGCGTTTCCGCGTCCGCTTCGTCAACCTGACCGATCCGCTGGCGCTGGCCGAAGCCCTGACCTGGAAGCCGGACGTCTTCTGGGTGGAAACCCCGTCCAATCCGCTGCTGCGCATCACCGACGTGCGCCACGTCTCGGCCGCTGCCCATACCGTCGGCGCGCTCGTGGTCGTGGACAACACCTTCCTGTCACCGGCGCTGCAGCAGCCGCTCACCCTGGGCGCCGATATCGTCGTGCACTCCACGACCAAGTACATCAATGGCCACAGCGATGTGGTCGGTGGCGCGGTGGTGGCCAAGGATGCCGCGGTTGCGCAGCAGCTGACCTGGTGGGCCAACTGCACCGGCGTCACCGGTGCGCCCTTCGACAGCTTCCTCACCCTGCGCGGCCTGCGCACGCTGGGTCCGCGCCTGCGCGCGCACCAGGAGAACGCCCTGCACGTGGCGCATCTGCTGAACGGGCACGATGCGGTTGAAAAAGTATACTACCCGGGATTGGCAGATCACCCCGGGCACGCACTCGCGGCGCGCCAGCAGTCGGGCTTCGGCGCCATGCTCAGCTTCGAACTCAATGCCGATACCGCGGGCATCGCCGCTTTCCTCGACGGTCTGAACTGCTTCTCGCTGGCCGAATCCCTCGGTGGTGTTGAAAGCCTGGTGGCGCATCCGGCGTCGATGACGCATGCGGCCATGGCGCCCGAGGCCCGTCGCGCCGCGGGCATCGCGGACAACCTCCTGCGCCTGTCGATCGGTATCGAAGATTCGGCCGACCTGGTGGCGGATCTGTCCGCCGGCCTGCAGCGCGCGCTCGACGTGGAGAAAACCGCGCGGAGAGCCTCGGCATGAACGCAGTGGTGGTCGACGCGCGGGGTGCTGCGGCGCCGTGGCTGGACGAAATTGCGCGTCAGGGGGAATTGCGGTGGCGGGTGCACAAGTTCGGCGGCAGCTGCCTGGAAGACCTGGAAGGCTTCCGGCGCGTGCTGGACATTCTCCAATCAGAAGCGCCGGTCCGGTGCTTTGTGGTCGTCTCGGCTGTCCGCGGGGTGACCGATGCGCTGCTCGGCCTGTTCGAACGGGCCCGGGCCGGTGAGCCCGATCGCGCCGGCGTCGAGCTGCTGATCTCTCAGCACACGGCGCTGGCCCACGCGTTGGCGCCCGACGAGGCGCGGACGCTGGCTGCCGGATTCCAGCGTGACGGCGAAGAACTTGCCTGGCTGCTGGCGCAGGTGCGCACCGCGCCGCGCGGTGGCTACGGACTGGTTGATCGCATCGCGGGCATCGGCGAATACTGGTCGTCGCGCCTGCTGGTCGCGGCTCTGCGCCAGCGCGGCGTCGAGGCGCAGGACGTGGATGCACGCGAGCTGCTGCTCGTGGAAGCCACCCAGCGCGGTGCTGACGCGATTGCCTGGGATGAAAGTGCGCGCCTGGTTGCTGCGGCGTCCGCGCGCTGGCCGGAGGCACTGATCGTTGCGCCGGGCTTTGTCGCGCGCAGTCGTGACGGGGGTGCAGCCACGCTGGGTCGCAATGGCAGCGATTTGTCCGCCGCGGCATTTGCACGCCTGCTTGATGCCGAATCGCTGACGGTTTGGAAGGACGTCGCCGGCGTGCTCAGCGCCGATCCGCGCCTTATCCGCCGCGCCCGAACGGCGCCGGAATTGTCCTATGCGGAAGCAGAGGAACTGGCCGCGGCCGGTGCGCGCGTGCTGCATCCGGACACACTGCGTCCGCTGCGCCGCGCCAACGTGCCGGTGCTGGTGCGGTCCAGCCGCGACGCCCGTCAGCCGGGCAGCCGCATCGTCGGCGTGCCGACGGGATGCGGCGCCGCGCGTGCGGTGACGCTGGAAGAAGACACCGTATCCGTATCCGTGCGCGGCGTTGCCGGTTCGCTGGTGCTCAGCGCGCTCGAACGCGCCGGCGTCCAGCCGCGTGCGCTGGTGCAATGCAATGCGCGACGCAGTCTCGATCTGGTCATCACCGCCGCTGATCGCTCCCGCGCGGAGCCGGCATTTGCGGGCAGCCTGGGGCCGTTCGCCCAGGTTGAGTGGCGCGCCGGCCTGGCGCTGCTGCGCGCCGTGCGAGCCGGATTCGGCGGTGATGCGCGCCGCATGGCGGCCCTGTACACCGCGCTGGCAGACCTGCGCGTGCCGATCCTCGGCAGTTTCCAGGACAGCCACGACCATGGCCTGTCGGTGCTGATTGCCGGTGATCACGCCCATGCCGCGCTCAACGCGGTGCATGCGCGCCTGTGCCACGGCACGGCGAAACTGGCGGTTGCCGTCGTTGGTACCGGTCTCGTCGGCGGAGCCTTGCTACGCCAGTTGCAGCAGCATCCGGCCTGTGGCGATGACCTGCGCCTCGTGGCCGTGGCCAATTCCCGTTCCGTGCTGATCGATGCCGAAGGCATCACGCCGGATACCGCCACGGCGCGCCTGAACTGGGAAGGCAAGCCCCTGGGCGTGGAGGCGGCCGTGGCGGCGCTGCAGGACAGCGACGCCCATGTGAAGATTCTGATCGACGCCACGCCGGCCGAATCTGTCGCGCGACGCCACGCCGAGTGGCTGGCTGCGGGTGTTCATGTGGTCAGCGCCAACAAGATCGCGCAGGGAACCAGCCTCGCGCGTTGGCGCGAGGTGCGCTCCGGTTGCCGCGCGGGCAAGACCCAATACGGCGACGCCGCCACGGTCGGTGCCGGCCTGCCGGTGCTCAAGACCCTGCGCCGCCTGCAAGGTGCCGGCGACGGCCTGCTGGCGCTGGAGGGCGTGTTCTCCGGTTCGCTGTCGTTCCTCTTCAACGCCTACGACGGCAGCCGGCCGTTCTCCGAGTTGCTGGCCGAGGCGCGCGAACGCGGCTACACCGAGCCCGATCCACGGGCTGACCTCTCCGGCGGCGACGTGGCGCGCAAGCTGCTGATCCTCGCCCGCGCGGCCGGCATTGCCATCGAAGAGACCGACGTCGTCGTGCAGGGACTGGTTCCCGCCGAACTCACGGCGTTGCCGGCCGAGGACTTCTTCGCCCGTATCGACGAGGTGGATGCGCAGATCGCGCGCCAGTACGCGGAAGCGGCTGCGCAGGGCAAGGTGTTGCGCTACATCGCCACGCTCGACCGCACCGGCAAAGCCCAGGTTGGCCCGCAGGCCGTGCGTCGCGATCACCCCTGCGCCACGCTGTCGGGCGCGGACAACCTCTTCGTGCTGACCACTGCGCGCTACCACGAGCGTCCGCTGGTAATCAGTGGTCCTGGCGCCGGCGCCGAAGTGACGGCGCAGGCATTGCTGGCTGATGCGCTGGAGATCGCCACGACGGTGTGAATCAGGTGTTCTGCCGTCACCTGGGGATGGCCGCGATACGGCCCTCCCCGGGTGGGCGTCCACTTCTGGCGAAACACGTCGTCCTGATCAGCACTCGATCACGTTGACGGCGAGCCCGCCGCGGCTGGTTTCCTTGTACTTGTCCTGCATGTCCTTGCCGGTGTCGCGCATGGTCTTGATGACCTTGTCGAGCGAAACTCGGTGCTTGCCGTCGCCGCGCAGCGCCATGCGTGAGGCATTGATCGCCTTTACCGCGCCCATGGCGTTGCGCTCGATGCAGGGGATCTGCACCAGCCCCCCGATCGGGTCGCAGGTCAGGCCGAGGTTGTGCTCCATCCCGATTTCGGCGGCGTTCTCCACCTGGTAGATGGTGCCGCCGAGTGCCGCCGTCAGGCCGCCAGCGGCCATTGAGCAGGCGACGCCGACTTCGCCCTGGCAACCCACCTCGGCGCCGGAGATCGACGCGTTTTCCTTGTACAGGATGCCGATGGCGCCGGCGGTGAGCAGGAAGTCGATGATGCCGTCTTCGCTCGCACTCGGGCAAAAGCGGTCAAAGTAGTGCAGCACCGCGGGAATGATGCCCGCCGCGCCGTTGGTCGGCGCGGTGACGACGCGTCCGCCGGCGGCGTTTTCCTCGTTGACCGCCAGCGCATAGAGGTTGACCCAGTCCAGGATCGTCAGCGGATCCTTCAGTGCGGCCTCCGGCCGGGCCAGCAGCTCCGCCTGCATGCTCGGCGCGCGCCGCACGACTTTGAGACCGCCCGGCAGTACGCCCGCTTCGCGCACGCCGCGCGCTACGCAGCTCTGCATGGCGCGCCAGATTGTGAGCAGGCCGCTGCGCACCTCATCGGCGCTGCGCCAGGACAGCTCGTTATCGAGCATCACCCCGGCGATGGTCTTGCCCGATTCCTGGCAACGCTGCAGAAGTTCGTCACCGCTGTGGAACGGGTGCGCCACGGGCGTCGTATCGGGGACGATACGGTCTTCCGCAGCTTCGTCGTGATTGACTACGAAGCCGCCGCCCACCGAGTAGTAGTCGCGCGTCGCGAGTACTTCGTCATTGGCACCGTAGGCGGTAAACCGCATGCCATTGGTGTGGTAGGGCAGCTTCTGGCGCTTGTTGAAAACCAGGTCACCCTTTTCGTCGAACGCGATGTCGTGGCGTCCGAGCAGGCGGATACGCTTTTCGCTACGGATACGGGCCAGCTTGTTGTCGATGATGTCCGGATCGATCTGGTCCGGAAATTCGCCTTCGAACCCGCAGAGCACCGCCTTGTCCGTGCCGTGGCCGCGGCCGGTATGGGCGAGCGAGCCGAACAGTTCGCCGCGGATCCGCACCACGCGGTCGAGCAGCCCGCGTTCGTCGACCCAGCGATTGACAAAGCGCGCCGCCGCCCGCATCGGGCCCACCGTGTGCGAGGAGGACGGCCCGATGCCGATCTTGAAGATGTCGAAAACGCTGACGGCCATGGGCGGGATTCCGGCGGGGAAGGGCCGCGATTATTCTACGACCCGCTCCAGGGGTACACGGTATATGGCCTACATTCTCTATTCGCTTGACGACTGCCATCTGTGCGAGGAAGCCGCGGCCCTGGCTGCGGCGGCCGGTATCGCGTTCGAATCGGTCGATATCGGTGACGATGCCGCACTCGACGAACGCTACGGCGTACGCATTCCCGTATTGCGCGATACCGCATCGGGGCGCGAGCTCGACTGGCCCTTCGACAGCCCGTCCCTGGCCCGCTTTCTGGCCGGCCCTTGAGCAGCGACGGCAGGTGTGGCGCCTGCCGTCGCCGGGGTGCGTCAGGCGGCGGCTTCGACGCCCAGGCGCAGTTCACGTGCCGCGGACACCATTGCCGCCAGGGCCGTGCGGACCTCCGGCCAGTCACGGGTCTTCAGGCCGCAGTCCGGGTTCACCCACAACTGTTCGGCCGGCAGGACATCCAACGCCTTGCGCAGCAGGCCCAGCATCTCCGCCTTGCCGGGCACGCGGGGCGAGTGAATGTCGTAGACGCCGGGGCCGATACCGTTGGGATAGCGGAACCGCACGAAGGCATCGAGCAGTTCCATGCGCGAACGGGAGGTCTCGATCGACACCACGTCGGCATCCATCGCCGCCACCGCGTCGATGATGTCGTTGAACTCCGAATAGCACATGTGCGTGTGGATCTGGGTTTCGTCCGCCACGCCGTTAGCCGTCAGGCGGAAGCACTCCACTGCCCACTGCAGGTAGGCGGCCCAGTCCGTGCGACGCAGCGGCAAGCCTTCGCGCAGAGCGGGCTCGTCGATCTGGATGATGCGGATCCCAGCGGCTTCCAGGTCGAGCACCTCGTCGCGCAGGGCCAGGGCGATTTGCCGACAGGTGTCCGCGCGGGGTTGGTCATCGCGGACAAACGACCAGTTGAGCATGGTCACCGGGCCGGTCAGCATGCCTTTCATCGGCAGTATCGTCAGTGACTGGGCATAGCGCGACCACTGCACCGTCATCGCGGCAGGACGCGTGACATCGCCGTAGATGATCGGCGGTTTGACACAGCGCGATCCGTAGCTCTGCACCCAGCCGAGCCGGGTGAAGGCGTAGCCGTCGAGCTGCTCGCCGAAGTACTCCACCATGTCGTTGCGCTCGAACTCCCCGTGCACCAGCACGTCGATGCCCAACTGCTCCTGCGTCTGCACGGCGGCGGCCGTTTCCTTCTCCAGGTACGCCTGGTAGTCCGCATCGCTCAGCAGGCCCGCGCGGTTGCGGGCGCGTGCCTCTCGCACTGCCCTGGTCTGGGGAAAGGACCCAATCGTGGTGGTCGGAAACAGCGGCAGCCGCAGGGCTTCGCGCTGGCGTTCCGCACGCACGGCGTAGGGACTTTTGCGCGTGCCCTGGTCCGCGGTGAGCGCTTCCAGCCGGCGCCGCAGCCCCGGGCGGGTCACCAGCGGCGACAGCAGGCGCGCCGCGCGTGCCGCACGTGCCGCGGCAAGGGCTGCCAGAGCCCCTGCATCGTTGCGCTGAGCGTCGGCGATGGTGCGCAGCTCCTCGATCTTCTGCCGCGCGAACGACAGCCAGGGACGAATCGCGCCGGGCAGTGCCGTCTCCGGCGCCAGGTCGATTGGTACATGCAGCAGCGAGCACGAGCTGGACAGCCAGATCTGCCGGGACGGCAGCTGCGCATGTGCGCGCTGCGAGGCCAGCAAGGCCTTGTCCAGGTCCGCGCGCCATACGTTCCGGCCATCGGCCAGGCCCAGGCTGAGCGTGCGGTCGGACGGCAGTACCCTGAGCACGTCGTCGAGCTGGTCGGGCCCGCGGACCAGGTCGATGTGCAGGCCGTTGGCCGGCAACCGTGCGGCAAATGCCGCGTTGTCACCCAATGCGCCAAAGTACGTGGTCAGCAACCGCTTCGGTCCGTCTGCCCTGGACAGCACTTCCCACGCGTGCTCGTACGCGTGGCGCGTGTCCTCGTCCAGATCGAGCACCAGGAACGGCTCGTCGATCTGCACCCATTCCGCGCCCGCCTGCTTGAGTGCCGCCAGCAGCTGCACGTAGCAGGGCAGCAGGGCGTCGAGCAGGGCCAGTCGCGCGCTGCCGTCGGTGGTCTTGGCCAGCAGCAGGAAGCTCACGGGGCCCAGCAGCACGGGCCGGGGACGAAGCCCGGCGTCGCGTGCCTGGATGAATTCCCGTACGGGCTTGTCATCGCGCAGGCGGAACGTTTGGCCGCGTCGCAGTTCCGGTACCAGGTAGTGATAGTTGGTGTCGAACCACTTGGTCATTTCCAGCGCGCGCAGATCGTGTCCGTCCTTCTGCAGGCCGCGGGCGAGGGCGAAATAGCCGGTGAGAAAATCCGCATCGAGCACGGCTCGGTGGGAATCGGGCACGGCGTCGAACATGACGGCGTGATCGAGGACATGGTCGTAGAGCGAGAAGTCGTTGACGGGCACGACATCTGCCCCGGCATCCTGGGCCAGGCGCCAGTGACGCAGGCGCAATTCCGACGCAGCCTGCTGCAGGGCCGCGGCGTCGGACTCGCCGCGCCAGAAGCTTTCCAGCGCCCGCTTGAGCTCGCGCTTCAAACCGATGCGGGGAAAACCGAGATAAGTAACCAAAGACATTGCAATTCCTCCAGCGTTTGTGAGTACGCCGAGAGGAACGAAGGCACGACACGCCGCAGCGTCTGCCGGCATGGCCTGACCCTTCGCCCCCGCGGGCGAACCGGAATCGCGGACAAACGCCGAAGACCGGCATGCGCCGGTGTCCGGATGTCTCCCCGCGGAGCTCCAGGTCGTACGAAAGCGGTTGCTTTCGGTCGAGGCAGGTCTTCGGGCTTATGGACGTGGCGGTGTCTTGATCACCGCTTGCCTACTGTTCGCCGCTTCCCGGCAGGGGAGCCAGTGCCATTGGCGAAGGTCGTTTCCAATTACCGCTGCGGGGCAGCTCCGGATTCCAACCGGATTCCCTTTTCATCCGGGGCGTGACTCCCGGAACCATCAACGCCGCGGACGTTAAGACGTATAGACGTCCGAGTCAATCGGCTGCGGCGTACTGCCCGTTTACTGGAAACCGTTGGCGAAGATGGCGTCGACCGGTCCAGTCAGGGAATCGGCCAGTTCATTGATGTATTCCTCGATGGCGGTATAGCCCGACGGGCGGACGAGGGCCGCGTCGTTGACCGAGGGGTTCAGGCCGTGGGCGGTCTCCCAGGCGTTAGGCATGCCGTCGTTATCCGTATCCACCGGCGGCGCCGACGGCGCGGGCAGGCCGGTCATCCATTGGCTGCTGTCCAGGAAGCGATTGCCCCAGCTGCCCGAGCGCGCGGTGTATTCGGTCCGTGCCGCCGTCGCGACCTGATCGCGCGGATACGCACCGGCACGGTCAAACACGGCGCCCGCGGCGGTCGCATTCGCCTGCGTGGCCACCGGGACGTAGCCGGTGTTGCCGCTGTAGTTGAATGGTGCGGGGTTGGCGGCCAGGCCGGCATGGATGCCGCAGCAATAAAACGTGTACTCCTCGCGGAAGTTGACAAGCGTGCTGCCGTTGCTGCCGAAGTTGTCGGCAAACGGGTTGTCGATGCGGCCCACGAAATTGCCGGGGCGATCGAGATAGTTGTCGGCGACGTGATATCCGGAAGGCAGGGAATTCTCTTCCGGATCGAACCACAACGGAGTGGTCGTCGCATTGGGGCCGGTGCGGAAGTGGTTGCCGATGAGGTTGAACTGTCCCGATGCGGGATTGTTGTGTACGAAACCCTCGCGGAAGTTGTACACGAGGTTGTTGATCGACTCGGCCGGGCCATCGGCGATGGCGGGGCTCCGGTTGCGGTTGTGCACGAAGAAATTGTGGTGCACCGAGAAACGGCCGCCGCCCGGGCCGTTGATGATGCCGAAATTGTGCTGGCCGTCGCCCACGTCGATAAGCCCGAAGCCGATCATGGACCACTGCACGGTCACTTCCTGTGCGCCGGTGAAAAAGTCCATCTGTTCGTCGGCGCCGTGGGTGACGTCGACATGATCGATCATCACGCGGCGCGCGGCGGAAAACTGGATGGCGTCGTGCTGGTTCGAGGGGCTCTGGCCGCCCCCGGCCGGCGTGGGTGGGCGTACGCGGACGTGCCGCAGGATGATGTTGCCGGTTGTTTCCGGCCACTCGGTGTAGAGGTGGCCATACAGCGTGATGCCGCGTCCCAGCGCGCTGGCGGTCTGGCCGGCGATGGTGACATCGCCGTGGGGAATCCAGAACGTCGCGTCCGGCAGGCTGCGTCCGTCAATGACGCCCGAGACGGCAAACACGATGATGCGCGGGCCGGGTGTATTGAGTGCAGCCTGCAGGCTGCCAGGTCCACTCGGATTGAGTGTGGTGACCTTGATCACCTGGCCGCCGCGACCACCGGTTGCCACGGCGCCAAAACCTTGCGCGCCGGGAAAGGCCGGCAGCGCCACCGCCGCGCCCGCATGGGCCAGGGCCAATCCCAGGATGAGTGAAAGCGGACGCGCCCGCATGCCGTTAGCTCCCCGACAGGATGGCGGTAGCAATAGCACAGCGCTCGCGGTGGAACTGTGCGGGCTGCACCGTGGAAATGCCACGCCGGTCGCATAACCGAAGAAGCGGCCGGGTGCGCGCCACGTCGCGATGCCACCGGCGTGGACCATTGAGCCTCCGGCAGCGTGATCCTAGGATGCATTGGCCCAACCGGAGCGCATCATGTCCAGGCCATCGTCATCTGCCGCGCGTCGACTGTTTTTTGCGTTGTGGCCGACGCCGCCGGTGCGCGTCGCGCTGGCCGAGGTGGTCGACGACCTGCGTCGTCGTTGCACCGGTGGTGGTCGCTGGGTGAGGCCGGCGCGCTTCCATGTCACGTTGCAATTCCTCGGCGATTTTGCGGCCGATTGCAGCGAGCGCGCCCTGAGCGACGCAGTGGCCGCAGGCGATGCCGTGACCATGATGCCGTTCGCGTTGTCGTTCGATCATGTGGCGCGGTTTTCCAGGCACCGCGCGCCGTGGTGGCTAGGTGTCACGCAGACACCGGAACCGCTCAATCGCTTATGGACCGACCTGGGCGCTGCTCTGCGCCAGCGCGGTCTGCGCGTGGAATGCGGGCCCTATGTGCCGCACCTTACGATCCGGCGCGATCCGCCCGGTGATCCGCCGGCCGTGCCAGTGGCACCCGTGACCTGGCCGGTCGATCATTTCGTTCTCATCGATAGCCAGCTCGCGCAGGACACTGCCTATGTGGAGATCGCGCGTTGGCCGCGCTGACGCGTGCGAGTTGGTGCGACAACTGATCAGCTGCGGGGCAGCGACCAGGAATAGACTTCCTCGGGCCACTTGAACTGCTGGCCATCGTGCTCGTCGACGGCGACGAACACGGCATCGTGGGCATGGAACTCGGCGATGATCGGAACGAGCTCGCCGTTTTTCTCGCGCACGATCGCCACGATGGTTTCGCCGTCGAGCGGCGCGTCGCCGCTGCCCGAAAGAAAAACCTTGCCCATCCGGCGTGTTTTTGTTTGTGGTTGCATGACGCGGCCCCTGATACCTCAACGGGGGTCATAGCAGCTTCCATGCCACGGGGTATGTGTGTCACGGCGCGCGAATCGGCGCGGCGGGGTGCCGGGTTTTTGTCACCGGCGACGGCCCGACGTCAGCCGGAGCGGACAGGAAGAGATCGGACACGTCAGATCGGGGCGTCCAAGCGGCCAGCCCGTGACGCCTCATGGCCGTTTTTGCCAATCAAGTGGGGGATGTCCGGACAGCGGTGCCGTCCATGCCTATCGGGCGAACGGCGCGGCAACTTCCGCCTGGCTGAGCGTGAGCGTGGACCGGGCCCCGGTGTCGGCCAGAATCTTCTGCGCAATCAGCGCATTGATCGGCGCCAGCGTCGCGAAATGGTCGGTACCTTTCACCAGGAGGAAACGATTGTTTAGATTGCGGTTGCGCGCCGTCATCTGGTCGAGCGCGTCGCGATTGCCTTCCTCGCCTTCGATCACGAACGTGGGCGAGCGAATCGAGTCAAGCCAGTACAGCGGTGAACGCAAGGCCCGCTCCCGAGCCTGTCCGAGATCCGCCGGCACATGGCGCGCGCCGTACTCGACGATGTCCGCCACCGGACCGAAGGCGAAAACGGCGCGAAAACGGTCTGTCGTCTCTGCCGTCAGCAGGGCCAGCGTGCCGCCCGTGCTGTGGCCGCCCAGGTAGATGCGTGCCGGATCGACCCACGGTTGCGCGGCGAGAAATTCGGCCGCAGCGATCACATCGTCGACTTCGCCCAGGAAGCCTTCCTTCGGCCCTGCATGGTCATTGCCGCCGCGCTGGGAGGGAAACAGCATGACAATTCCGGCCTTCCGGTAGGCGGCGGCGGTCTGGTCATTGTCGGGCGCGGCCTCGCTCCACACGTCGCCGATCGTGTTGTTGTCACCGCCGGTGATCCAGATGATGGCCGGGTGGCGCTGGCCGTCGCCGGGATCGGGCGTGAGGTAGCCGACCAGGTTGCCGGCGGGCGAGGGATACCGGATTGTGGTGAAGATTCCGGCCGGCGGCGTTGGTGCCGGACGTTGCGCGGACGTGCGTTGCGTCAGCGCTGTCGCAAACCCGCGGCGCGCCTGCGCCAGCGTCGCAGGGGCCTGTGCGCTGGACGCCGGCGCATCCGACGGCGTGGGCGGCGAGGGTGACGGAGAATGGCAACCGGCGAGCAGCAACAGCGCCAGGGTGATGGCGGAAACACGACGAGACACGGAAGCATCCCCAGCGGAAGAGGGCGCGATACTAGCGCGGCGCCCTGTGCCGGAGGTGACGATGCTTGCGCGTCAGTCGATCCGTTTCAGGGGCGCTTGAGCTGGTAGATCTCGTAGTCGTCGCCGCGCGCATCCAGCACCATGATGAGCTGGTCGTCCACCTTCCAAAGGACGCCGACGGAATCGCTGTCCTGGGCCGACGTCGCGCCGCTATCGAGACTGTAGCTGACCTGAGGGTCGTCGTTGACGCTGGCGCCGCCGGTGAAGATCCATTCCGGCCCGCCGTGTTCCGGCGCGTGCAGGTAGCCGCTGCGGCGCTGCGAGCCGCTGGTCTTTTCGAAAAACAGGCGGCCGTCTCGCTCGGCGATGCGCGCCTTGAAATACGGGTAGGTGAAGATGCCGTAGCGGGTGCCCTGGATCGAACGGACCCGCCAGTCGCCGAGGAGATCGGCACGGGACGGCTTTTCGGCTTTCGCGGCCAGCAGTTCCTCGACCACGGCCTTGCCTTCTCCGTCGGACCTGGGAATACCCGGGTCCGCGTTCACCTGGTCGACCACGATGCGCCAGTGGGTAATCCGTTCGCGGTGTTCGTCTCTCACCGGATATGCCGCATCCGGCGATTGCGCCAGGGCCGGTGCCATGACGACCGGAAGAAGGAGCGAAAGAACGATCTGGTGGAACGGGCGCATCGGCAGGTCTTCCTTGCGGCGGCTGCCGGCGAGCTTACCCGAACCGCGCCGGTGCCAGCAGGACGGAATTCACGCGGCCAGCGCGCCCGGTGCCTGGAGCGAGGCGAAGTACTCGCGGGTGAGCCGGATCTGTTCCGCAGCCGATTCGGCGCGGTTGACGACTGTCCGGAACGCAGCGTTCTCGGGGCGGTCCTTTGCGTACCAGCCCAGGTGTTTGCGCGCGATGCGCACGCCTTGCACTTCGCCGTAGAAGGCGTGCAGCGCGTCCAGATGGCCCAGGAGGATGCGACAGACCTCGTCCGGCGGGGGCGTGGCGAGTATCTGGCCGGTCTGCAGGTAATGGGCGACTTCGCGGAAAATCCACGGTCGGCCCTGCGCCGCGCGGCCGATCAGCAGGCCATCGGCGCCCGTGAGTCGCAGCACCTCGCGCGCCTTGGCGGGGGAATCGATATCACCATTGGCAAGCACCGGGATGCGTACGGCCTGCTTGATCGCGGCAATCGTTTCGTATTCGGCGTCACCCTCGTACAGATCGGCGCGGGTGCGACCGTGTACGGCCAGGGCTGCAATGCCGGCGTTCTCGGCGATCCGCGCAATCGTGACGCCGTTGCGGTTGGCGCGGTTCCAGCCGGTGCGGATCTTCAGCGTCACCGGTACGTCGACTGCCTTGACGACGGCCGTCACGATGCGCTCGACCAGGGGCTCATCCTGCAGCAGCGCACTGCCGGCGTATACATTGCACACTTTTTTGGCCGGGCAGCCCATGTTGATATCGATGATCTGGGCGCCGTGCTCGACGTTGTAGCGCGCCGCATCGGCGAGCATCGCCGGGTCATAGCCGGCAATCTGCACGCTGATCGGCGCCGGTTCGCCGACGTGGTCCATACGGTGCAGCGATTTACGCGTATTCCACAAGCGCGGGTCGCTCGTGGTCATCTCGGAAACGGCCAGTCCCGCGCCCATGCGCTTGCACAGCTGACGGAAGGGTTTGTCCGTGACCCCGGCCATAGGGGCCAGGATTAGTGGCGGCGAGATGTCATGGGAACCAATGCGCATCCGGCCATTGTAGTAGACCTTTCCGTCCGGCGCCCCGGCAGGCCTGTCAACAGATGTCGACAAACCGCGCCGGGGCGCCGCCCTGCGCGTTGATCATGCCTGCGGGCGCCGCTACGCTGCGGCGTGGCCTCCTTCGGGGGGCTGCGCCCGATCCTGCCCTGCAAGGTGTGCAACGTGGTCCACAGTTCCGCCACATCCGTATTTGCGGCCCGCCGCGCATCTGCCCTGATGCTCCTGCTGCCCGGCCTCGCAGTGGGTGCGGCGCAGATCCAGCTCGACACCACGGTCGGTACCGTGCTCGACCCGGCGGTTTGCGCGACGGCCAGCGCGATCGCCGTCGAAGCCGGCACGCAGGTGCAGTTCTGCTACACGGTCACCAATACCGGCAGCCAGTTGCTGCGTTACCACGACCTTTCCGACAGTTTCGGCCCGGTTCTGGTCAACCAGACACTGGAGCTGGCGCCTGGTGAAAGTACGCGGGCGACGGCGCGCCGCGTGATCTTCAGCGCCGTCGTCAACCCGGCCACCTGGTCCTCGCGCGCCAGCCTGCCCTATGCCGTCGCCACGAGCGCGCAGCCGGGAGGCCCGGCCTACGCGTTCGTCGACATCGCGGCGACTGGAACCCCTTTGTCGCTGTTCGACGATGCCGAGTTCAACGTCGCGCTGCCGTTCCTGTTTTCCTTCAACGGCGTGGTCTCCGACCAGCTGCGCGTGGCCAACAATGGCGCGGTGCTGTTCGGCGTGACCCAGGGCGACGCCGACTACGAAAACCTCGCCTTGCCGGCACCCGCCATCGGCAATGCGCTGCTGCCCTTCTGGGATGACCTGTCTGACCAGGCGGGCAATGTCTACTACGAAGTGCGTGGCGCGGCGCCGCAGCGCAAGGCCATCATCCAGTGGCACCAGCGTCCGCATTTCGAGGATCCGCCGCCGGCCTCGCCCAATGGCGTGACCTTCCAGGTGATCCTGTCCGAGGAGGACGGCAGCATCGTGTTCCAGTACGCCGATGTGGATTTCGGCAATGCCGCCTGGAACAACGGCGCCTCGGCGACGGTGGGACTGAGTTTCGGACCGGTCGCCGTACCCTTTGCGTTCAATCAGCCCGTGGTCGGCAGTGGCCTGGCCATCCGCTTCACGCCGATCACGCCCGATCAGGCCGTATCCACCGACGCCGCGGCCGTGGTGGCGCAGTCGCCAAAGATGACGCTCAACGCGCAACGCGTGGATTTCGGCCTGCTGCCAGGGCAAGCGGCGCAGAAGACCCTGACGATCGGCAACGTCGGCGATGCCAGCTTCTCGTGGAATCTGTCGGAAACGGTGTCGGCGGCCACTCCCGTCACGCCGCCGGGCCATCGGTCGCCGGTCCTGGCCAGGGCGGTACGCGACGTGCCGGAAAAAGAGAGGCGCCATCCACTGCAGTGCCGATGGCGCGGAGCGCCGACCCGATCATCGCCTACGCTGTCAATCTGCGCAGCCGCAATCTCGTGTCGTTCGACCTGGCCACGCCCGCGTTGACAACCACGATTGCACCCCAGGCGCGCGACATTTACGCGGGTGACTTTTTCGGCGGCGACTTTTCCCGCCTGCATGTCATCGACAACGCGACCAGCCAGCTGATGACGCTGGATACGACGACGGGTGCCGAATCCCTTGTCGCCGCGCTCACGCGCCCACCGGGAACGGCCCTATGGACGGGAATGGCGGCCGATGCCGTGAGCGGAAGGGTCTATGTAACGCTGATTGATGAAAGCGGCGAGACCACGACGCTCGCGACAATCGATCCGGCGACTGGCGCAGCCAGCGTCATCGGGATCGTTTCGCCGGCGACGTTGGTGATCGATATCGCGGCCAGCGCGACGGGCGACCTGTATGGCGTGGATATCGACAACGACTCGCTGATCCGCATCGACAAGCGTTCGGGTTTCGCCACCGTAATCGGGCCACTGGGCTTTGACGCCAACTTCGCGCAGGACCTGGATTTCGACGAGCGGGACAATGTGCTCTACATGGCATCGCACGCCGGTAATGGCGACGGCACGCTGCGCCGCGTGGATCTGGGGACAGGCCACGCCACGACGATCGGTCGCATCGGGACGAGCGGCCAGTACGACGCGTTTGCCATCGCCCGCGCGGGTGTCTGCACGCAGGATATCGACGTGCCCTGGTTATCGATCAGTGCGACCGCTGGCGTCGTCGGGCCCGGTGACAGCGACAGCGTGACCGTGCAGGTCGATAGCGCGGGGCTGGCCGACGGCGGTCATGCGGCGACGCTCTGCCTGCGCACGAGCGATGCCGGCCGGGGCCTGACCCCGATTCCGGTCTACCTGCATGTCGGCGACAACGTGTTTCGCGACGGCTTCGAATAGCTTCCGTCAGAAGCTGCGACCGAACCGCGCGATAACCTCGTCGAGCCTCGGCATCGCGGGCGCCGTGCCCATCTTCTCCGTGCTCAGTGCAGCCACCCGGTTGGCGTGCCTGACGACGTTGCGGAACGGCTGATCGCGCAGCAGCACCAGCGCCGCCGCGAGCGCGCCGGAGAACGCATCGCCCGCACCGGTCGTATCGACGGTCTGGACCGCTTCGGGCGCCAGGCGGTAGCAGGGCGCATCCGCGAGGGGCGCGCCTTCGGCGTGCGAGACGAAGCAGCCGTGGCGGCCGAGCGTGATGATGACCGTCGGCACGTCCAGCTTGCGCGCCAGGGCGTGAAGTGTCGCGTCATCCATGTCGGCGAGTGCCTGCGGATCCACCGCTGCCGTGCCCAGCCGCTGGTGGACCAGGCTGAACTCGGTTTCGTTCGGCGTGAGGATATCCACCAGGGCCAGCAGCGACCGGTCCAGTCCGGCGTGTACCGGAGCGGGATTGAGGATACGCAGGCAGGGGCGTTGGCTTGCCAGGCGGAAGCTGGCGGCGATCGCCTCCAGGTTGTTCTCCATCTGGCACAGCACGACGCGCGCTGCGTCGAACCAGTCGGCCTGGGCGGCGATGAAATCCGGATTCAGGCGTTCGTTGGCGGAAAGATTGACCGCGATCTGATTCTGGCCGCTGGCGTCCACCAGGATGCTGGAGGCGGCGGTCGGCATGTCTGCCAGGCGCAGCCACCGGCATGGCAGGTTTTCCGCCGTCGCAAAGCCCTGCGCGACATCGCCCAGCGCGTCCTGGCCGATGGCGCCGATGAACGCGGTGGGCACGCCCTGGCGCACGCAGGCCACGGCCTGGTTGAAGCCCTTGCCGCCGGGTCCGGTCGCAAAACCGCGCGCCCGGCAGGTTTCACCAGGGCGCGGAAACTGCTCGACCTGCCAGGCGTGGTCCTGCACGTAGGAACCCACGACCACGACGCCGCCCGATTGCACGGCGGCGTCCGAAGCCTCGTTTCGATCCGTTCCCATGGCGATCAGAGTTGGGTCAGCACGCCGGCGATCGTGGCCGTCATGAAAGTGGCCAGCGACCCGCCCAGCACGGCGCGCATGCCCAGGCGGGCCAGATCGCCGCGCCGGCTGGGAGCCAGGCCGCCGATGCCGCCGATCTGGATGGCGATCGAGGAGAAGTTCGCGAAGCCACACAGGGCATAGGCCGCGATCACACGGCTGTGTTCCTGCAGCAGGCTCATGTTCTTGGACAAGTCCACATACGCCACAAATTCATTCAGTACCACTTTCTGGCCGATGAAGCTGCCCACCAGCACGGCGTCTTCGCGGGGCACGCCGATCAGCCAGGCGATCGGGGCAAGGCCGTAGCCCAGGATAGTCTGCAGGCTCAGCTTCACTTCGGCGCTCTTGCCGGCGGAAAGCCAGCTGTTGATCGTGCCGCCGTGCAGGGTGTCGAACATCAGCACGCCACCCAGGGCGATGAGCAGCAGTACCACGACAAGCGCGATCAGGGACTTCGAGCCGGCAGCGCGGCCGAGCAACGGCTGGTTGACCAAGCCCATCCGCGTGCCGATCAGGCCGGCGGCGAGCAGGGCGAAAAGGCCCGCGGCCAGAATCAGCGGCAGGCGCGCCGAGTCGTGCCAGGTGAGCGTGCCCAGCCACTGCAGCGGCGCGTTGAGCACCGCGATCAGGGAGACGAAGGCCAGCAGCATCGCGCC
This sequence comes from Tahibacter amnicola, assembly GCF_025398735.1. NCBI lineage: Bacteria > Pseudomonadati > Pseudomonadota > Gammaproteobacteria > Lysobacterales > Rhodanobacteraceae > Tahibacter > Tahibacter amnicola. Next base: position 5,849,351 of record NZ_CP104694.1, on the reverse strand, counting down.
GACGTTGAGTGCCAGCCGCAGGCCGTCGCCGGCGCCGGAGGCGGCGGCATCCACCACGTTCGCGCTGTGGCGTTCCACTTCCAGGCGGACCGTGCCGCGGGTGAGCGGTTCGCCGGATTCGGGGATGAGGATCTTGGCCAGTACCAGGGTCGCCGGCGCCGCCATGATGCTGGCGGCCAGCAGGTGTTGCGCATACTTAGAGGATTCCACCGGGTCGCCGCCGCCCAGCAGGCCCACGTAGGCCGCCAGGACACCGCCGGCGATGTGCGCCATGCCGCCGATCATGACCGTCATCAGTTCCGACTCGGTCATTTTCTCCAGGTAGGGCTTGATCGTCAGGGGCGCTTCGGTCTGGCCGATAAACACGCTCGCGCAGACGGAGGTGGTCTCGGCGCCGGAAACATTCATCACCTTGGTGATCGCCCAGGACATGGCCTTTACCACCATCTGCATCACGCCCAGGTGGTACAGCACGCCCATCAGTGCAGCGAAGAAGATGATGGTGGGCAGTACCTGGAAGGCGAAGATGAAGCCGAAGGAACCGATGTCCAGCAGCTTGCCGAAGATGAATTCGGAGCCCACCTTGTTGAACTCCAGCAGCTTCACGAAGCCATCGCCCAGGCTCTTGAAGATCGTGGCACCGACGCTGGACTTGAGGACGAAAGCGGCAAACAGGATTTGTAGCGAGATGCCGGTGATGACCAGTTTCCAGTCCACCTGGCGGCGGTTGTTGGAAAACGCGAAGGCGATCATCACGAGGACGAAAAGACCGAAAAGGCCGAACGAGATATGCCAAAGGGCAGCCTGCATGTATCCCCCAAACCAAGGTGGCGGCCGGGGAAACCCATGCCGCAAAGTGGCGGGAGCGTAGTTCAAGCGCGAATGGCGAGGCAAGGCGCGCTGCACCCGGGCGGTGGCCGCTGCCGGCGCGGCGGCCACCGGTGCGGTGCGGCAATCCGTGGCACTTTTGCGGAAAGAGATACGAAATCCACGGGCCGCGGCAGCACCGGTCCTGCCGCAGCAGAGCCGCCGCCCTGGTCGCGGCGGCCGTATACTCGTGCCGGGACGAGGCTGGCGTCATCGAGCCGGTCAACGGGGGAAGTGTGCTGACAATCAAGAAAAGGCTGTTGCTGAGCCACCTGGCGGTTATCCTCGTCGGGGCCGGCACGCTCGGTCTCTATCTGTATTTCGCTGCGGTCGCGCAGTTGCTCGAAAGCGTCGGTCACCGGGTTCTCGACAATGTGCGCCTGATGCCGCTGACACTCGTCAGCGCCGACCTTGACGCCCTGGCCGACAACACGGACGCGACAGCAAAGACGCGCGTCGAGCAGCAACTGCGCAGGCTCATGGATGTCAGCGGTGACTGGGCGAGTGCCACCCTCGTGGATGTGCGTGGCGGACAGCCGCGCCGCCTGGCCGGGCTGGGTAATGAGCCGGCCGAAGGGCTTTCCCCGGAAGAGCGCGACTTGTGGCGCAGTGGCGCCCAGCGCGGCGTGCTGGGCAATGTCGGCGAGGCCGCGCGGGAACGCACCGAATTGTCCGCGGTCGTGAATTTTGGATCTGGCGAGCTGCGTTATGTCGGGGTGCTCCGCCTGGATGCCGCCAGCCTCCAGGCCAGCCTGCGGTTTCTGCGCCTGTCGGGGTTGCTGGCATTCCTGTTCGGCATCCTGCTGGCGCTGGTCACCTCCCGGCTGATGGCCGAACGCATG